>JAFRSI010000032.1 GCA_017427645.1 Oscillospiraceae bacterium
CTGCAAGAGCGGCGAGTTCACATCGCTGAAGGAGCGTAAGGCCGCAGAAGCGAGAGCCGCTGCGGAACGCGCCGCCGAGGAGGCACGCATCCTCACACTGAAGCAGTACTGCGAGAAGATCCTCATGCCGGGGAAGATGGCCGGGGTGATCGGCAAGAAGGCGATCGCAGAGTCCACGCGTGCCTTCTACATGAACGCACTGAAAAAGCATGTCTACCCTGCTTTGGGCGACCGCAGGCTCACCGACATCACCCGCGCCGATCTGGAGGCGCTCCTTCTGGAAAAGCAGAACGCGGGGTATTCGGCCTCCACGATCAACTCGATCTACGTTCCCCTGTGCCAGCTCTTCGCTGAAGCAGAGGACACAGGGATGATTCCCGACGATCCCATGCGCAAGGTGAAGAAGCCCCGACGCCCCAAATCCGAGGTTCGAGCAGACAACGACCTGCCTACCTTCACCGTGGAGGAGATGCAATACATTCTGTCCTGTCTCGAACATGAGCCCCTGAAGTGGCGCGCACTGGTCATGCTGCTTGTGGACACAGGGTGCCGGCGGGGCGAGGTCTGCGGTCTCCGCTGGAAAGCCATTGATTTCAAGGCGGGAACAATCGCCCTGGATACCAACCTTCTCTACACACCGGAAAAGAGCGGAGGGAAGGGCGTCTATACCGACACGCCGAAAACGCCGAAATCCATCCGCACCGTTGACGTGAGCCCGGAGGTGATGGATCTCCTGAAGCAGCTGCGGCTGGAGCAGGCGGCATCCGCTTTGTCGACCTACGTTTTCACGCAGCGCGGCTCCACGGACCCGATGCACCCGTCTTCTCCAACCCGGTATTTCAAACAGTTCGCCAGAAGGTACGGCATCGAGGACTTTCACCCACACAAGCTCCGCCACACGTTTGCCTCCATTGCAATCACGAACGGCGCCGACATCGCCTCTGTCAGCGAAAAGCTCGGCCACGCAAACAAGGGGATCACACTGAAGATGTACACCCACGCCGACCAGGAGAGCATCCGCCGGGCAGGCAACATCTTCCGCGATGCGCTGAAGAAAAAGTCCTCTGATGAGGTCAAACAGGCATAAAGAAAGGCCGGGCAGATCACCTCTGTCCGGCCTCATTTTCTACCGTTTTTCTACCCCCGTGTGGGTTTTTGTGTGGGTTTTTCGTTTTACCCCAAAATGTGCAAGCAAGTACATTATCCACAAAAAGTTATGAAAAAAGCAAAAAGAGAGACGGAAACGATCTTGTTTCCGTCTCAAAAGTTGGTGGAGATAAGCGGGATCGAACCGCTGACCTCTTGAATGCCATTCAAGCGCTCTCCCAGCTGAGCTATACCCCCATATGTACTTGGCTTGCTGCTGTCAGCTTGATTAATATAGCAGATGCGGCAGAGAATGTCAACCCCAAATTTTCAAAAAATGCGAAAAAACGCGGAGAAAGCGTAAAGAGAGGCGGGACGGGCAAAATGCACGTCCCGCTCCTCTTATCAGGATTGTAATAGATGCGTCCTTCAGACGTCAGGCAGAGGGGAGTCCGCCTTACGCGGCACGGCGTTTCAGAGGCAGGAGCGCCAGGCAGGCGACCGCCAGGATCGCCAGGATGGGCCACAGACCTGCGCTCAGGTCATCCGTATCGGGCGCGGGTACGCCGGCTTCGCGGACGGTCAGGGAGGTGGCGGCGGTGCCGTCGTCAAAGCTCACGGTGATCTCGTGCTTGCCGGCGGACAGGGTCTCCAGATACGCGGCCTTCAGCGTCAGCACAAGGCTGCCGGCTGCGGCCTCGTAATCGGAGGCGGACAGAGCTTTGCCGTCCACCGTGACGCCGGTGAAGCGGGAGAAGGTGGTCTCATCTGCCGCGCTGCGCTTGACGGTCATGGTGAAGCCGTCGGCGCTGCCGCGCGTCCAGGTGCCGTCGCCGCCGGCGGTGACAGTGTAGGTGATCTTCTCGGCAGGCGTATTATCCGCTTCAATGAGGATGGTCCCTGCCAGCAGGTCCACGGTCATCCAGGCGGAAATGGTCTCGCCGCTTTCCGCCATCCGCAGACGGAGAGGGATGGGCTCCTTGTCCTGGAAGGCATACAGAGTGGGGGCGTTACAGATATCCAGTGTGAAGGTCTTGTCGTCTGCCAGGACAGCCGCGGCGGCGGTCAGCTTACCCTCGGCCACTGTGGGATAGAAGATCTGATCCCAGGCGCCGTCGGGCATCTGCAGCACGGGGACCACACGGAAGTTGTTGGAGTTGGGGCCGCCCACCACCCGCATCTGCGCGGTCTCGGCGGGGGAGAAGCCCTCCAGCGTGCTCTTGACGGTGACGCTCAGCGTCTCGTCGTAGTCGCCTACGGTCAGGGTCCTGGCGGTCAGATCCAGCACGAACTGGCGGGGATAGTAGGCGCGCTCAATGGGATTCTCGCCGTTCTCATACTTGTCCAGATAGGTCTGGGAGACGGAGACCACGGGGATATAGGTCTGGCCCTCGGCCAGCGGGATGGAGAAGTACCACTTGCCGTCGGCATCCTGGGCGCCGACGATCCAGTTGCTGCGGTCCTCACCGGCGGCCACGGCCTGGGCGTAGGTGCCCGGAATCAGATTGTGATAGCTGGAGCCGTTCAGGGCAACCACCAGGGTGGACTGGCCGTTCTCCGTCACCACGTGGGCGTACAGACCCTTGAACATGCCGGTGGTATTGATGATCTCCAGATCGATCCGCTCATCGCCGACGGGCTGAGGCTCGGGCTCGGGTTCGGGCTGGGGAGCCGGCGTCTCGTCCTCCAGCTTGTCCTCAGTCGGGATGGCCAGGTAGTACTGGGCGGAGGTGGTGGCGGTGTCGTCGGACTTTTTGATGGGGGCCACGGGAATGGCCCAGCCGCATTGATCCTTGGACAGAGTGATGTCGAAGGTGCCGTCCTCGTTGAAGGTGACGTCCTTGGTCAGCTCGTCGGTGATGGCGCCGAAGTGGAGCCAGCCGTAGACGGTGGTGTTCTTGGGCACGTAGTGGATCACCACGTCGTCGCCGTTGACGACGCAG
>JAFRSI010000033.1 GCA_017427645.1 Oscillospiraceae bacterium
ATTGCCGGCCGGGATCAGGACGCGCTGTTCCTCTCTGGCCAGAACCGGCGGATCAGCCGGGCCACGGTCCATAACCTGGTGAAAAAGCATCTGGCCGCAGAGGGACTGGACAGCGCCCAGTATTCCGCTCACAAGCTGCGCCATACCGCCGCCACGCTGATGCTGCAGAACGGCGTGGACGTCAAGGCAGTCCAGGAGGTGCTGGGACACGAGCATCTGAACACCACGGAGATCTATACCCATATCGACAACGAGGCCCTGCGAGTAGCTGCCCGGGCCAATCCCCTCTCCCGGGTCCATGCGCCGGAAAATAAAAAGAATAACCCGCCGAGTGATTGACTTTGCGGGCGAAATACACTATCTTAAGGCCAGTATGATCTAAATTCAACGAGCGGAGGCAGATATGAACACAAATGAACTGAGCAAGGTATGCCGACAGGTGCGCCGCGACATCATTGAGATGACGGGCAATGCCGGCAGCGGTCACCCCGGCGGCTCCCTGTCAGCGGTGGAGCTGATGACCAGCGTATTCTACAACCACATGCGCTTGGACCCCAAGAATCCCACCGATCCGAATCGGGACCGCTTCGTGCTGAGCAAGGGACACGCCGCCCCCTGCTACTACGGCGTACTGGCGGAGATGGGCTTCTTCAGCCGGGACGAGTTTGCCGACTTCCGGCAGCTCCACTCCATCCTGCAGGGCCATCCGGACTGCAAGAAGACTCCCGGTGTGGACGCCGCCACCGGCTCCCTGGGCCAGGGCTGCTCCATCGCCGTGGGCATGGCCCTGGGCGCCAAGATCCAGGGCAAGGACACCCGCGTCTACGCCCTGCTGGGCGACGGCGAGTGCCAGGAGGGGCAGATCTGGGAGGCTTTCATGGCCGCAGCCCACTACAAGCTGGACAACCTGACCGTGATGATCGATCTGAACGGCTTGCAGATCGACGGCGCCGTGGCGGACGTGATGAATCTGGGCGATATGAACGCCAAGCTCCGCGCCTTCGGCTTCGATGTCCACGAGATCGACGGGCACGATCTGGACGCCATTGAGGAGGCCCTCAGCGCCCCGGTGTCCGGCCGGCCCAAGTGCATCCTGGCCCACACCGTCAAGGGCAGGGGCGTGTCGTTTATGGAGAATCAGGCGGGCTGGCACGGCAAGGCGCCCAACGCCGAGCAGCGTCAGCAGGCTCTGAAGGAATTGGAGGACTGAGTGATGAGTGAGAAGATCGCCACCCGTGAGGCTTACGGCAAGGCTCTGGTAGAGCTGGGCGCCGTCAACGACAAGATCGTGGTGCTGGACGCCGATCTGGCCGGCGCCACCATGACCAAATTCTTCAAGGCGGCCTATCCCGACCGCTTCTTCGACTGCGGCATCGCCGAGGCCAACATGATGAACATCGCCGCCGGTCTGTCCACCATGGGGCTGGTCCCCTTCTGCTCCACCTTCGCCCTGTTCGGTGCGGGCCGGGCCTATGAGCAGATCCGCAATTCCATCGCCTACCCCAAATTCAACGTGAAGATCTGCTGCTCCCACGCCGGCGTCTCCGTCGGCGAGGACGGCGGCAGCCACCAGGCCGTGGAGGATATCGGCCTCATGCGGCTGATCCCGGGCATGACCGTTATCGTCCCCGCCGATGCCAAGGAGGCCCGTCTGGCCACCCTGGCCCTGGCGGAGTTCCGCGGCCCCGTCTATATGCGTCTGGCCCGTCTGGCGACGCCGGTGTTCGAGGAGGACTACCCCTTCGAGATCGGTAAGGCCAACGTGCTGCGCGAAGGCAAGGACGCCGCCGTGTTCGCCTGCGGCCTCATGGTCAACGAAGCGCTGGAGGCGGCCAGGCTGCTCTCCGCCGAGGGGATCGAGATCAGCGTCATCAACGTCCACACCATCAAGCCCATTGACGCGGCCTGTGTCACCGCCTACGCCGAAAAGTGCGGCAACGTGATCACCGTGGAGGAGCACAGTGTCATCGGCGGTCTGGGCGACGCTGTGGCCGACGTGCTGATGGGCAAGGTCAACTGTGCCTTCCGCAAGATCGGCATCAACGATCAGTTCGGCCAGTCCGGCAAGGCCGCCGACGTGCTGCGGGAATACGGCCTGACGGCGGACCAGATCGCGGCGAAGATCAAAGAGACGCTGTGAACTGCTTGTTTGAATCGGACAAGTAATGACAGGAGATCGAAATGCTATTCAAAATCATTCGATATGTTCTTCTATTCGTACTGATCGCATTATCTGTGATCGCTATCATCAAGTCAAACATCAAGCAAAAGCGTCGAACTGCTGTGTTTGCTGCTGCAGCTTGTCTGCTTGTTGTTTGTTTGTTAAGCATCTTCCCTCCCGAGAACCTGTTTGTCCGATTCCATGAGCCGGAGACTGTGTTTCACTACATCAATGGGAATGAAATTCAGAGTATTCTGCCCGGGAATGACTCATGCATGATCATTCATAAGGAAAATGAACAGAGCGGCGGTTATGATGTGATTCCGAAAAGCCAGCGCGGGTATCTCATACCGACACTGTTTTCAAAAGAAAGAATCCTGAGACGGCTTGATGAAAACGGTTATTTGGAAGTATGTCACGTGAAAGACCGTTCAGATTATTACCTTTTTGCGACAGTTTATACAGACGGAGAGAACAGCGAAATATCCATTCTTGACGATTCCGGAACCAGAGAAACCGAACTGACATGTTTTACGGAACAGATAACGGGTTTTCTCGATGTCTACTTGTATTTCGATAAAGCTCCTGTGGGCTACACCCTTATGGTCGGTGAAAAACAGATTCCGATATCAAAACAAACGTAAAAAACAGATGCCTGAAATCGGTCGGTTTCAGGCATCTGCTTTTATAGTATTCTAATCGACTTAGGCGGCGGGCTCCACCGTCTCCTCGGGGACGTAATCGGTGACGTCCTTATCGTCGGTCACCACACCGGTGATGGCGTCGCGCTTGGCGCAGAAGGAGCAAAGACGGGTGCGGTTGGCAGCGATGGCCTGCTCCACAGTGCCTACGGTCAAAGTGTCGCTATGGTTCAGGGCGCCGCAGTCCTCATGGGTGTGATAGACGTGGCCGAAGGGAGACCAGTACACCTGCTCGTCGCCCAGAGCCTGGATGGCGGCGGTCTGCTGCTCCTGGGACACCGGGTTCCAGTCGTAACTGGCCACGCCGCCGATCAGCAGGGCAATGACAGCCACTACGGTGGCGATGGCCTTTGTCTTCTTGTCAGGTCCTTGTTGGTCAGCATCAGGATGATGATGGGCAGGAAGCAGATAACGCAGGCGATGACGCCCATGTTGTTCCACAGCCAGAACTTCAGCGCATTCTTCTCCGAGGCGGGCTTGATGTGGTTGGCCTTCTTCCAGAGCTGGGCGCCGATGATGACGCAGATCAGATCCAGCACAAGGAACAGGATCAGCTGCCACAGGGTGGGCATGAACTTCAAATTCACCTTGCCCAGGACCACCAGCAGGGCCAGCACCTCAAAGATCAGGGCCACTACCCACAGCACGATGGCGCCGATCCGCAGACCGGAGGCGTTGCCCACAGGGGCCGCCTGCTGCACGGTGGGCTTGTGCGCCGCGGCAGAGGGCTTGACCTGCGCGCCGGTATCCGCAGATACGATGGTATGTTTCTTCTTCTCAGCCATATGTTTTCCTCCTATTGTACGCAAAGCGTATTTCCTGTGCTTTCTATTATACCTGTTTTTCCCGTTTGCACAACACTTTTTTCAAAGAAGTGGCAGGAATTTATCTCGCTACATTGACATTTTTCTGTTTTATGTTCTATAATGGGATTACAAATCCCGGAAACACTATGGATAAGGAGCGATCACTATGGATCTTACCTCTCTGGTCAACACGATGATGAGCAATGACAGCCTGGAGGGCATCAGTCAGCTCACCAATACCAGCAACAAGGAAACCAAGAGCGTTTTGAGCGCCGCCCTGCCCCTGCTGCTCAACGGCGCCCAGGCTCAGTCCCAGAACGCCAGCACCGCCTCCGGCTTCGGCAACGCCCTGTTCAACCACGGCCAGCAGGACACCAGCAACGTCTCCTCCTTCCTGCAGGGTGTGGATATGGAAGACGGCGGCAAGATCATCGGCCACCTGCTGGGTCTGAACACCAATAACGCCATGAATCAGATCGCCATGCAGACCGGCGTCAGCAATCAGAATACCGGCAACATCCTGTCCGCTGCCGCTCCCCTGCTGATGAGCCTGCTGGGCCAGCAGCTGGGCAGCAACAACGCCAACGCCACGCCCAGCCTGTTGGGCAGCCTGGCCACCTCTGCCATGGGCGGCATGAACATGAACAGCCTGCTGGGCGGCCTGCTGGGCGGCGGTACGCAGCAGGTTGTGTATCAGCAGCCCGTGCAGCAGCAGAAGCCCAGTCTGCTGAGCGCCCTGCTGAACCTGTTCCGCGGCTGAGCCACTCCCCTCCCCTTCGGTAAAAAAAACCGTGTGGATCCATGATCCACACGGTTTTTTTGTATATTTCCGGCGCGATTACGCCTTGCCGTTGCAGCCCAGCACGTCCACGATCTTGTGGGCGACCAGGGCCTTGATGGCGGCGCGGGCGGGCTTGAGGTACTGCCGGGGATCGAAGTGATCCGGATGGTCGGCGAAGTACTTGCGGATGGTGGCGGTCATGGCCAGACGCAGGTCGGAGTCGATGTTGATCTTGCAGACGGACAGCGTAGCGGCCTTGCGCAGCTGCTCCTCGGGGATGCCAACGGCGTCGGGCATGTTGCCGCCGTTCTCGTTGATCATCTTCACGAACTCCTGGGGCACGGAGGAGGAGCCGTGCAGCACGATGGGGAAGCCGGGCAGGCGCTTGGAGACCTCCTCCAGCACGTCGAAGCGCAGCGGAGGCGGCACCAGGATGCCCTTCTCGTTGCGGGTGCACTGGGCGGCGGTGAACTTATAGGCGCCGTGGCTGGTGCCGATGGCGATGGCCAGGGAGTCGCAGCCCGTGCGGGAGACGAACTCCTCCACCTCCTCGGGGCGGGTGTAGGAGGAATCGGCGGCGGAGACCTTCACCTCGTCCTCCACGCCGGCCAGGGTGCCCAGCTCGGCCTCGACCACCACGCCGTGATCGTGAGCGTACTCCACAACCTGGCGGGTGATGGCGATGTTTTCCTCGAAGGGCTTGCTGGAGGCGTCGATCATGACGGAGGTAAAGCCGCCGTCAATGCAGCTCTTACAGGTCTCGAAGCTGTCGCCGTGGTCCAGATGGAGGACGATGGGCAGACCGGTCTCAATGACGGCGGCCTCCACCAGCTTGATCAGATAGGTGTGGTTGGCATAGGCGCGGGCGCCCTTGGAAACCTGGAGGATCAGCGGGGCGTTCAGATCGGCAGCGGCCTCGGTGATGCCCTGTACGATCTCCATGTTGTTGACGTTGAAGGCGCCGATGGCGTAACCGCCGTTATAGGCCTTCTCAAACATTTCCTTGGAAGTTACCAGTGGCATATGCATTCTCCTTACATTTGAATTTCGTACGGAGCGCTCCGCACGATCGTTTTCTGCCCTATATTTTACCACATTTTTCGGCGTTTGCAAGCAGATAGCGGTTTACAGGTGAAAAAACTCATGGTAAAATACTGCGTGAACGTGCGGCGCGCCCGTGACGCGCCAGATAATTAGGAGGTATTCACTTATGAATGAATTGAAAGGCGCCTGCATCATCGGTCAGTCCGGCGGCCCTACGTCCGTTATCAATGCCAGCGCTTACGGCGTGATCGACACGGCGCTGAAGTCCGGCGTCATCACCCAGGTCCTGGGCGCCGAGCACGGCATCAAGGGCGTGCTGAACGACAGGCTGTTTGACATGGGGCTGGAGGATCCCGAGGAGCTGCGGCTCATGCTCTATACCCCCTCCTCCGCTCTGGGCTCCTGCCGCTATAAGATCGCCGATCCGGAGAAGGACGACACCGATTACAGGCGCATCCTGGAGGTGTTCAAGAAGCACAACGTCCGCTATTTCTTCTACAACGGCGGCAACGACTCCATGGACACCTGCAACAAGATCAACGCCTACATGCAGTCCGTAGATTACGACTGCCGCGTCATGGGCGTGCCCAAGACCATCGACAACGACCTCTTCGGCACCGACCACTGCCCCGGCTACGGCTCCGCCGCCAAGTATATCGCCACCTCCATGATGGAGGTCTATCAGGACGCCCGGGTGTACGACACCGGGATGATCGTGGTGGTGGAGATCATGGGCCGCCACGCCGGCTGGCTGGCCGCCGCCTCCGCTCTGGCCGGCGAGTACGGCGCGGGTCCCGATCTGATCTATCTGCCGGAAACCAATTTCAGCATGACCAAGTTCATCAACGACGTAAAGCGCGTCTACGCCGAGAAGGGCAACTGCCTGGTGGCCGTGTCCGAGGGAATCCACTATGAGGACGGCGACTTCGTCTCCGAGGCCAAGACGGCCGCTACCGACGGCTTCGGTCACGCCCAGCTGGGCGGTCTGGCCGCCATTCTGGCCCAGGTGCTCAAGGAGGAGACCGGCGCCAAGGTCCGCGGCATCGAGCTGAATCTGCTGCAGCGCTGCGGCGCACACCTGGCCTCCCAGACCGATATCCAGGAGTCCTTCATGGCCGGTAAGGTGGCTGTGGAGAACGCCGTCAACGGCATCAACGGCCGCATGATCGGCTTTGAGCGGGTCCTGAAGGACGGCAAGTATGCCTGCCGCACCAAGCTGATCCCCCTGATGGAGGTCGCCAACGTGGAGAAGAAGATCCCCCGCGAGTGGATCAACGAGGCCGGCAACGGCGTGAACCACCAGTTCATCGAGTACGCCCTGCCGCTGATCCAGGGCGAGCCGGACCTGCCCAAGGTGGACTCCCTCCCCCGCTTCTGCCACCTGAAGAAGATCCTGGCCGAATAAACGACGCATCGAAGAAGCCCCCCGGCTCAGACCGGAGGGCTTCTTTTCATATAATGGGAGTTCACGTGTTTCGCTGATAGATTTCCCACAGGCCCTCCATCAGCAGATACTTGTCGTATATGATCTGGTTGCGGCAGTGGCGCACGATCACCGGGGCCGGTGTTCCGGTGGCCACCACGGTGGGCTCCTCCCCTTTCAGCATGTCCCGAATCCGGTCCACGATGCCGTCCAGCATACCGGCCATGCCGTAGACGATGCCGTTGCGCATGCAGTCTTCGGTGTTCTTGCCGATCAGATTCTTGGGGTGCTGCAGCGAGACGTCCGGCAGCTGGGCCGCGTGCCTGGAGAGAGCGTCCAGGGACAGATAGACGCCGGGAAACATCAGCCCGCCCTCATAGGTCCGTTTGGAGGAGATATAGGAAATCGTGGTGGCGGTGCCCATATCGATGAGAATGATAGGGGCTCTGTACTTTACCAGCGCGGACACGGCGTTGGCCACCAGGTCGGCGCCCAGCTGGTTGTGGTTCTCCATGCGGATGTTCAGACCGGTGCGGATGCCGGGGCCCACCTCCATGGGCGCCCTGCCCAGCAGGCGGGTCAGCGCCTTGGACATCATGAAGTTCATGGACGGCACCACGCTTGAAAAGATGGCGCCCGTCACGTCGCAGATATCGTAATGGTACAGGGTGAAAATGTTCATCAGGTCGATACTGATCTGATCCGCCGTCTTGCGCCCGTCCGTGTCGATGGAGGACAGAAACTTCAATTCCCGTTCTCCGTCAAACAGGCCCACCGAGATATTGGAGTTGCCGATATCAATGGCCAGCAGCATGATCTGCACCCCTTTCAAGAGATTTACCGCTTGTTGGACCGGATCCAGATGCCCTGCTTCTCAGCCGCTGCGATCAGCTCGTCGCGGAACATGGGGTGGGCAATGGAGATCAGACGCTCTGCCCGCTGCCAGGTGGTGCAGCCCATCAGATTGACGCCGCCGTACTCCGTCACCACGTAGAAGGCCAGGCTGCGGGGGTCGGTGACGATATCGCCGGGCTTAAGCGTGGGCGAAATGCGGGAGTGGACGTTCCCCTGCTTATCCGTAAAGGAAGAGGTCATGCAGATGAAGGCCTTGCCGCCGGGCGAGCGGGCCGCGGCGTCCAGGAAGTCCAGTTGTCCGCCCGTGCCGCTGATCTGACGGAAGCCGTTGGTCTCGGCACAGATTTGGCCGTAGAGGTCAATGCCGATGCAGTTGTTGATCGATACAAAGTTGCTGAACTGCGAAACGATGCGGGGACGGTTGCAGTAGGATACCGGATAGGTCACCACGCCGGGGTTTTCCCGCACCCATTCATACAGATCCGGGGAACCCAATGCCAGGCCGAAAACGCTCTTGTTGCGGTCCAGCTCTTTCTTGCGGTTGGTAACGATACCGGCGCGGTACAACTCCAGATAGGAGTCGCACAGCATCTCCGTATGGACGCCAAGATCCCGCAGGTCGGAACGGGCCAGCACCTGACCTACCGCATTGGGCAGGGAACCGATACCCAGCTGCAGCGTGGCCCCGTGGGTCATATGCTGCACCACGTACTCAGCGATCGTCTGCTCTGCTTCCGACGCCTGGGTGGCAGACAGACTGGGCAGGGGTTTGTGCTCGCCCTCCACGATGAAATCCACGTCGCTGATGTGGATGCACTCGTCCTGTCCGCCATAGACCCAAGGCAGGTTTTCGTTGACCTCCAGGATCACGATATCCGCCTTGTCCAGTGTGGCGCGGGCGGAGGCGTTGGCCACGGAGAAGTTGAAGTATCCGTGGGAATTCATGGGCGTTACTGCCATCATTGCCACGTTGACCGTCAGATAATTCGTATAGTAGGAGCCGAGATTGCGGAACACCATGGGAGAAAAGCTGCACAGTCCCCTGTCGGAGAGCTTGCGCTCATAGCCGGACATATGCCAGCTGTTATAGAGGAAGTGCGTGCGGGTAGGATCGCACTCCACCATCTGAATGGGCTCAAAGATCAGATAACCCCGAACCTTTACGTTGAAGAGCTCGTCCCGTCTCTTGGCGATGGCGGCGTCCATCAGAGCCGGAAAACCGGCGCCCATGCCGATATCGATCCAATCGCCGCTTTTGACCACCTTGGCCGCCTGCTCAGGTGTGCGCAGCTTGCTGCGATACTGATCTGCATAATGATAGGTAATAGCCATTTTTCCTCTTTTCTCCCCATATTACTTTAGTTTACCAAATAATTTTATCAACGCGCAGGAAGAATGTCAAGGCTGCTTTATTTCAACAACTCCAGAAACTCCTCTTCCGTCAGCACGGGGATGCCCAGCTCCCGGGCCTTGCGCAGCTTGCTGCCGGCGTTCTCGCCCGCCACCACGTAGGTGGTCTTCTTCGAGACGGAGCCGGCGGCCTTTCCGCCGCGCTTCTCGATCATCTCACCCGCCTCCTCCCGCGTGAAGCGTTCCAGGGCCCCGGTAAGGACGAAGGTCATTCCGGAGAAACGGTTGTCAACCAATTCCTCCTTACAGGTCATATTGACGCCTACCGCCTTCAGCCGTCCCATGAGATCCTGGGACTGGGGATCGTCGATCCAGCGCCGGATATAGTCAGCGGTAATCGGGCCGATATCTCCGATCGCCGTCAGCTCCTCGGCACTCGCCTGCGCCAGTGCGTCGAAGGTGCGGAAATGACTTGCCAGCACCTTGGCGGCCTTATCGCCCACCTGACGAATGCCCAGGGCGTTGATCAGACGCCACAGGTCGTTATCCCGTGATGCGGCAACCGCAGCCACCAGGTTTTGGGCGGATTTCTCCCCCATGCGGTCCAACTGGGCAATCTGCTCGGGTCTAAGCAGATAGAGGTCGGCCGCTGTGCGCACCAACTGTGCCTCCACCAGCTGCTGGATCACCGCCGGGCCCAGGCCGTCGATGTCCATGGCGTTCCGGGAGGCAAAATGCGTGAGATTCCGCAGCAGTTGGGCGGGACACTCGGCGCCGGTACAGCGGACTGCGGCCCCGTCGGGATCGCGGGAAACCGGCGCGCCGCACACGGGACACCGATCCGGCAGACGATAGGGCGTCGTGCCGGCCGGGCGCTTGTCGCGCACCACCTCTACGATCTCCGGGATGATCTCGCCGGCCTTCTGCACAATGACCGTGTCGCCGATACGGATGTCCTTTTCTGCGATGAAATCCTGGTTATGCAGCGTGGCAAACGTGACGGTGGTGCCGGCCAGACGCACCGGCTCCAGCACGGCCTTCGGGGTCAGCACGCCTGTGCGGCCCACCTGGACCACGATATCCTTCAGAACAGACGGCTTCTGCTCCGGGGGATACTTGTAGGCAATGGCCCAGCGGGGGCATTTGGCCGTGCTGCCCAAGACCGTCCGCTGCCGGAGGTCGTTGACCTTGATAACCGCTCCGTCAATGTCGTAGGGATAATCCATCCGGCGGTCGCCCAGCCGGTCGATTTCGTTCAGGATCCCATCGGGGTCCGAAAGGCGGGCGTAAGGAATGACCTTGAAATTCTGGGAAGCCAGATAGTCGATGGTTTCCGAATGGGTCGAAAAGCTTCTTCCCTCTGCCAGCTGCAGATTGAAAACAGCGATGTCCAGCCGGCGCTGGGCGGCGATTTTCGGATCCAGCTGCCGCAGGGATCCGGCGGCGGCGTTGCGGGGATTGGCCATCAGCGGCTTTCCCTCGATCTCCCGCCGGGCGTTGATCTCCTCAAAGACCTTGCGGGACATATAGACCTCGCCGCGGACGATCAGACGGGGCAGCTTTTCCGGCAGCACCATGGGAATGGAACGGATGGTGCGCAGGTTTTCCGTCACGTCCTCCCCTACCCTGCCGTCGCCGCGCGTCGCGCCGCGGACGAATACGCCGTCCCGGTATTCCAGAGCGACGGAAAGGCCGTCCACCTTCGGCTCCACGCTGTACTCCGCCAGCGGCAGCGCCTCCCGCAAACGGTCAAGGAACTCCTGGACCTCCTCGCCGTTGAACACGTCCTGCAGACTCTCCAGGGGGACGGGGTGCTCCACGCTCTCAAAGGCGTCCAGCGCCGGGCCGCCCACCCGCTGGGTGGGGGAATCCGGCGTGATCTCCTCCGGGTGCTCCCGCTCCAGGTCCTCCAGCCGACGGAGCATATGGTCATACTCGTAGTCGGAAATCGTGGGGGCATCCTGTACGTAATACCGGTATCCGTGGGCATTCAACTCGTCGCGGAGCTGCTTCATCTCTTCCCGATAGCTCATAGTTATCACCCGTTGTTCATAATGTAGTCCTCGGCATACTGCTGGAGCTGCTCCGGCAGCGTGCTGAAATACGTGTAGTTTTCCGGAACGCCGCCGACGATCACCGTTTCCGCCACGGAGATCTCATTGGAAACCCGTGCAGACGTGGTGAAGCCCGGCAGCAGGATACTCATAAAGACGTCGATCCGCAGCAGGATCCTGTGGCGCGTCTGGTTGATCCCGGCGGCGGTGAATTCATTGCGGAAGGCAGCGGAGGCCGATCCCACCGACTGCATCCGCACACGGATGGGCGCGCCGCGCCCGGCCAGCAGGGGCGAGCCGCTCAGCGTACCGACGGGTATCAGCAGCTCCGACGTGGACACCTCCCCCAGCCGCCGAACGATGTCCTCCGCCACGGCGGACTGCAGGCGGTTGACCTCGTTCATGTTGCTGCGAAGCGCCGTGACACGGCCCTCGGCGTCCTTTTCCAGCGTGACCAGCGTATCGTAGTCGATCACACCCTGCGCGATCTCATCGGTGACAGCGGCGGCCACGATGCGGTTGACGGTGTTATTGACCCGGGCGACAGCCAGGTTGCTCAGGATCGGTTTCATATGGACCAGAGCAACGGCGCAGACCCCCAGGAGCAGGAGCAGAAAGAACATCATCCAGACAAGGACGCGGCTCCGTCGTGACAGGCGCAGATAACGCAGTCTTCCCATCAAAGATCCCCCCGGCCAGCAGTCTATGCCGCCGGCGGTCGGATCATTCCTCCCAGCTGTTGACGATAGCCTTGAAGGTCTTGCCGCGCTCCATGAAATTCTTGAACTGATCAAAGGCCGCGCAGGCGGGAGACAGCGTCACCACGTCGCCGGGCTGCGCCCGGTCACGGGCTGCCTCCACCGCTGCGGCAAAGGGAGAGGCGTGCAGGATCTCCGGGCGTCCGGGCCCATAGCCGGGGGCGGCCTTTACCGCCGCCTCGATCTTCTCCGCCGTAGCGCCGCACAGCACCAGCAGCTTGACGTGTTCCACGATCTCCGGACCCAGCACATCGAAGGGGATATGCTTGTCGTAGCCGCCGGCGATCAGGATCACCTGCTCCGGGAAGGAGCGCAGACCCGCAATGGTGCGGCTGGGGCTGGAGGCGATGGAGTCGTTGTAGAAACGGATGCCGCGCCAGGTGCGCACAAGCTCGATCCGGTGCTCCACGCCGCCGAAGCTGCGGGCAAACTCCGCGATCACATCGTCGCTGACCAGTCCATCCACGGCGGCGACGGCCGCCATGTAGTTCTCAACGTTGTGGACGCCGGGGAGCTTGATATCCCCCACGGTCATCACGACCCGCTCCGTGCCGCTGCGCCGGCTGACGATCTCCTCGCCCCGCAGGAAGACGCCGTCTGCCGCCTCGTTGCGGCGGCTGAAATAGCGGACGCGGCCGACGGCCCGCTCCCCCTCTTCCCGGGTGATATCATTGTCCAGGTTGAAAATCGCCGTATCGTCCGGGGCCTGATAGCGGAAGATGTTCTCCTTGGCTGCCACGTATTCCGCCATATCCCTATGCACGTCCAGGTGATTGGGCGCCAGATTCGTGATCACGGCGATATGGGGACTGCATGTCATGGTCATCAGCTGGAAAGAGCTGAGCTCCAGCACGGCGTAGTCCGTGGGGCGCATGGTCCCCGCCTCACACAGCAGCGGATGGCCGATATTGCCGCCAACGTGGACGGTATATCCGGCGGCTTTCAGCAGCTCGGCAATTATGGTCGTTGTGGTGGTCTTTCCGTCAGAGCCCGTCACGGCGATGATGGGACAGGGGCACACCCGGAAGAAGACCTCCATTTCAGAGGTCAGGCAGCTTCCCGCCGCCACGGCCCTCTGCAGCTGCGGCACGTCCGGCCGGAGGCCGGGGGTCCGGAAGATGATATCGTGGTGCAGATGGTCCAGATAGTCGTCGCCAAGGCAGAGTTGAACGCCCATCTGCTTCAGCTTGTCAGCCACGTCGCCCAGGGCCGCTCTGTCCCGCCGGTCGCAGGCGGTGACGGCGATGCCTTCCCGGGCCAGCAGTTCGATCAGCGGCGTATTGCTGACGCCGATGCCGATTACCGCCACAGTTTTGTTCTTTATGGAATCCAGATATTCACGCAAGGTCAAGTGGGGTCCCTCCCTGTCGAAGAATGGTAAACTACAGTCATATATTATAACGCGTTTTTCCCGTCAGTTCAATGAATTTCCCGGGAAATCTCCTATCAGGACCATTGACTTTTTTCCGCCGCTCGGATAGAATGTTGGCGCAAGCGGATCAGACAGTCGCGGGAGTGAGGCGAAAGCCTGCTCATGAGGAAAGTCCGGGCTCCACAGGGCAAGGATAACGGGTAACGCCCGCCGAAGGCGACTTCAGGAAAAGTGCAACAGAGAAATACCGCCGCGGCTTGCCGCGGTAAGGGTGGAAAGGCGAGGTAAGAGCTCACCCATCGGCTGGAGACTGACCGATGCTGTAAACTCTATCCGGAGCAACACCGCTATGGGGGCACACGGCCGGCCCGGCCGCCCCCGGGGTGGCTTGACCGCACCGGCAACGATGCGGCTAGATAGATGACTGTCAAGACAGAACCCGGCTTACAGATCCACTTGCCATATACGAAATCCCCGGCGGACCGTCCGCCGGGGATTTCTCTTCGTCATTCAGCGCATCTTCGGGATCAGGAGCAGTCTGTCACCGGGATCGTCACCCTCTGACAGACCGTTGGCTGCCAGGATCGCCTGCTCCTCCGTATGACACTGGCAGGCCACCTCCCACAGAGTCTCCCCCTCCCGCAGTCTTCGCAGGATCAGCGAGGGCATGGCGGCGCGATCGATCTCGCCGAGACGCCGGACCGAAAGCACGGTGTTCAGGGCCTCTTCGCCGTCGCGGCGGAGGAAAAAGGTCACGGGAACACGCACCTCAAAGCCGTTGCTGATGCGCTGCCAGCTCTCCGGTCCCGCAGCCGCCCGGACGGCGCTGGGGATCTGGCCGATCTCGCCGCCCACCTCCGCCGTGCGCTCCGCCACAACCGGCGTGCCGGATTCATCCAGATAGAGGATTTTCAATCGGATCCCGGCGCGCACCGCCGGCGCTTCGCCGCTGCCGGCAGCGATCTCCGGCTGTCCGCACTCCACGCCGGTCAGATAGACAAAGCTCCCCGCCCCCTCCAAGCGCTGGACACTGTCGCGGTGCAGCTCCTCCGGGGGCTGTGCGGTCATCAGCCGCAGCTCCTGCCGCTCCACCGCCAAATCACAACGGGTGCTGTAGAGATCTGCTACGTATTCCACGGGAAGCTGCTCGTAGGCCCGGATCAGCAGCGCGATCCGGAGAGTCACCCCGAAGGCGCTGCCTCCCTCCGACCGCACCGGATGCGCCTCGTATTCCAGCGCCTGTGCCCGGCAGCAATAGATCCCCTCCTCCGGGAGATCTTCCCTGTCGATGATCTGTGAGAAGGGCAGCGTCAGCGTTCTGCTCCGCAGTCCCTGCTCCTCATCCCGGCACAGGAGGAACAGAATTGCCTCCCCTTTGACCACCAGCTTGCCGCCGAAACGCTGACAGCCTGTCACCCGCAGACAGCAGCGGTCCATCAGCAGATCCTCCGGGCTGTTATACTCCTCCTCCGGCGCCGCCTCCTGGGCAACGGGGAATTCCTGTTCCCATACGTCCCGCAGCAGAGGCAGCGTGGATTTGCGGTACAGCACCTGCAGATCCGGCGACTCCTCCGCATGGACGGCGATCCGCTGCACGACGGCGCGGTAGCCGCTTACGCGGAACTCCGGCAGGGCCCGGATATACAGCTTTCGCGCCCCCAGCGGCTTTACCTCCAGCAGCAGGAGCCGTCCGGTGACGGAGATCACCTGACAGTCCCGCTTGTCCTCCGTCCGGCAGGACAGAGGCAGGGAGACCGTCAAGCTCCGCAGACCCGGGCTCTCCTCCGAGGTATAGAGCACCGTCACGTACACGCTGCCGCTGAGGTTCAGCTTTCCGTCGCTGACGGATCGCTCCCGCAGACGGATCTGACCCGAGGCGTCCACGACCCGGGCCAGATCCGGGCAGTATTCGGGGATCGCCGTCTCCATGGATTCCTCATGGCTCAGCACCAGAGCCTCCGCCGGTTCATAGCTCACGATCTCCCGATATTTCAATTTCAGATCTTCCATAGCAAAGCCCTCTCATTCTTCCCGTACTTGCTTGAAGAATATGAGAGGGCGTTGCCGTTTATTCCTGTCCGCCGAGGACGGCGCGAAGCAGACCGCGCAAAAATCTCGGGGCCTTCCAGACAATGATCTTCATGACTACCTCCCGTTGCAAAGACAAAGCATTCCGCAGGCGATCATCAAAAATGCCACCAGAAACGTCAAAAAACCCACCGGGAAGATGGCTGCGATCAGGATTCCCACACCGAGACCGATCGCGCAGAGTCCGACAGCGCTCTCACAGTCTCCCCATCTCATCGTCAGTCCCTCCTCGGTTTATTATATGAAAAGAACGGCGGGAGCGTGTCACGCTCCCGCCGTCTGCCTTACGTATTCCATTCCCGCAGGTCTTTCAGCTCCTCCCAGAGCCGGACGTAGCTCTCGTGCCGCTGCCGGGGGATTTTCCCCAGGCGCACGGCCTCCAGTACGGCACAGCCCTTCTCCTTGACGTGGCGGCAGCCAAGAAAGCGGCACGCACCCAGATAGGGCGCAAACTCCGGAAAGGTCTCCGGCAGCCGATCCCTCAGTTCCAGATTCAACTCCTCCGTGTCAAAGGAGGAAAAACCCGGCGTGTCTATCACAAAGGTATCCTCTCCCAGCGCATACAGCTCCACGTGGCGGGTGGTATGCTTTCCGCGGCCCAGGGCCTTGCTGACCTCCCCCACCGGGAGATCCAGCTCCGGCAGGAGGGCGTTGAGCACGCTGGACTTGCCAACGCCGGAATTCCCTGTAAAGGTATTCAGCTTGCCGCGTATTGCGCTGCGCAGCTCCGGGATCCCTTCACCGGTGACTGCGCTGACACGCAGCACCGGGATGGCGGACTCCCGATATATTTCGTAAAGCGTATCCGCACTGTCCAGGTCGCACTTGTTGAGCACTACCAGAACGCTGCAGCCCTTCAGCACGGCAATGGCGGAGATCCGGTCGATCAGATAGGGATCGGTTACCGGAATGGCACCGGAGGCCAGGATCACCAGCTGATCTACATTGGCCACCGCGGGACGGCGAAACTCGTTGCGGCGCGTCTCCAGCGATTCAATAACGCCCTCGCCGCTGCCCAGATCTGTTACCTGGGCCCAGTCACCCACCAACGGAGCCAGTCCCTGCCGGCGGAATTTGCCCCGGGCGCGGCACTGCAGCCGGGAATGGCCCGTATTGACGTAATAGAAGCCGCTGAGGGCCTTTTCAATCCGGCCCCGGGTCAATTGCCGCCCTCCTCAATGGGGGTCCACTGGGCGACATATGTGACATCAGCTGTCACAGTGGGAGAGATCTGGGGCGACCACCCGGCAAACGTATAGCCCTCTTTGGTAAGGGTACTGAGAAAATCCGGGAAAGGCGTATCCGCACCCTTCTTGACTCTTTGGCTCCATTGCACTATACCGTCCACTTCATAGCTGACGGTAAAGTATTGATCTTGCTCCGGACCCTTGCTGACAGTAAACGTTATAACGGTTCCCTCGGCCACATTCAGCTTTGGCTCAAGGCTTTGATTAATGACCGTGCCTTCCGGTTCACTGCTATATTCGTAAATGGAGGCCCCTACAGACAAGCCGGCGTTTTGTGCGGCAGCAGAGGCGGATTCGATGGTGGAGCCGATATAGCTTCCCACCTCCACCACCCGCAGGCCGCGGCTGACGGTGAAGACGATGGTGGTGCCCTCCTCCACCGTGGCGGTGGGCTCGATGCTCTGCTTGATCACGGTGCCGTCAGGCTTGTCGCTGTACTCATACACGTGCTGGCCAACCTTCAGGCCCATGCTCTCCGCCTGACGGACGGCGTCCTCCACACTCTGATCCAGGAAGGAAATCATCTGTACCGGCTTGCTTTCGGGCCCTTTGCTGCAGATCAGCAGCACGTAGGTTCCCTTTTTCAGCGTCTCACCCACGCCGGGGGTGGTGCGGATGATCTGTCCCGCCGGCACGTCGTCCGAGAACTCTTCGTCCTGGTGGATATCCAGGCCGAGACCCAGGTTGATGAGCTGCGCCCGAGCCTCCTGGTAGTTCTTGCCGCTCATGTCCGGCATGGTTTCCGCTTCCTCCTCGGCGCAGATCACCACGTCGATGACAAGGTTGCCGTTGCGGCTGCGGGTCAGATCCGCAGCCGGATTCTGCTCGATGATCTCACCGGGCCGATAATCCGCGTCATAGCGGCTGCCGCTGACGTGAATGGTGAAAATCCCGTTTACCGTGTCCAGGGCTCTGGCTTCCTCCACCGTGTAGCCGGTCAGCTGGGGGACCGTATAGTATTCCGGCTCCTGGTTATTGTTTTTGTTCATGCCTCTGCCGATGATCTGGAAGATCAGAAATACCAGCAGCAGGGCGGCGGCAAAGGCGCTGATGATGACGATCATGCGCTTGTGGGCCTCCCGGGTATTCTCAGGGGACTCCTCCTCCTGGATGCGGCTGCCCCTTCCTGCCGGCTTTACGACGGGCAGCGGCTGGGTAGGCTCCTTCTCCTCCGCAGGCTGCTCGGCCAGCTGGGAGCGGATGTGCTCCATATCCACACTGGGATCCTTGCGGAACTTCTCCAGATCCTCCAGCATGGCCTCCGCCGAGGGATACCTCTTATCCAGCTTGGGATTCATGGCCTTCATGGTGATCAGCTCCAGGGCCTCTGGCACGTCGGGATTCAGATCCCGGGGCGCCAGGGGGATGGAGCTCAGATGCTGGATGGCCACGGAAACGGCGCTGTCGCCCTCAAAGGGCAGGCGGCCGGTGAGCATCTCATAGAGCACGACGCCGGCGGAATAAATGTCCGAGCGGGCGTCCGGACGGTCGCCTCTGGCCTGCTCCGGTGAGATATAGTGTACGCTGCCCAGGGCCTCCTGTGTCAGCGTCTGGGAGGCGTTGGCCAGGCAGGCGATGCCGAAGTCAGCCACCTTCACGCTGCCGTCCCGCAGGACCATGATGTTCTGGGGCTTGATATCACGGTGCACGATGCCGCGGCTGTGGGCGTGGCTCAGTCCCCGCATGATCTGGATGATGAAGTGCAGGGCCTCCCGCCAGTCCATCTTCCCCCGGCGCTCCATATACTGCTTCAGGGTAATGCCGTCGATCAGCTCCATGACGATATAGTCCAGGTCGTCGCTGCTGGAGACGTCGTAGACGGAGACGATATTGGCATGGGAGAGCTGGGCGACCGCCAGGGACTCATCCCGGAAGCGGCGGCGGAACTCGGCGCTGTCCGCCAGGTCGCTTTTTAGGATCTTGACGGCCACCAGACGGTTCAGCCTGTGGCACTTCGCTTTATAGACATTGGCCATCCCGCCGCGACCGATAAGCTCCAGTATCTCGTAGCGGTTATCCAACATTTTTCCGATATATTGATCCATACTGTTCTATCCTTTCTCTGACTCGCTGCCTCTGATCCTCTGTCAGATATTCATGATCAGAACGATCGTCACGTTGTCGGGCGCGCCGCGCTGACGTGACAGCACAAGGAGTCTCTCCAGACAGTCGTCCGGGTCGCCGCCGTGGATGACCTCAAAGAGGATCTCCTGGTCGGAGACCGTATTGACCAGTCCGTCCGAGCAGAGCAGGATAAAGTCGCCCTGCTTCCAGTCCACCGGGAAGGTATCTGCTCTGGGCTGGGGATCGGGCCCCAGGGCCCTGGTGATCAGGTTGCGCTTGGGATGGTGGCGGGCCTCCTCCGGCGTCAGCTCGCCTCTGGCGATCATGTCCTCCACCACGGAGTGATCCCGGGTGATCCGGGAAATCCCATCCTGGTTGATGAGATACCCCCGGCTGTCGCCGATATTGGTGACCAGCGCCATATCCTCCCGCGCAATGGCGGAGACCAGCGTGGTGCCCATCCGCTCCATGCCGGGATGGGTCGCCGCCTCCGCCCGGATGGCGTCGTTTGCCATGGAAACACAGTACAGAGAGGTCTGCGCCATCTGCTGGGGCGTCATATCGTCCCGCAGCAGTTTTTCCATCTGTTCCAGATAGACCTCCACCGCAATGGCGCTGGCCCGCTGGCCGCCGTTGGTGCCACCCATACCGTCGCATACCTGCGCCACCGTACAGCCGCCCAACGTACGGACGGCATAGGCGTCCTGGTTCTCCTCGCGCACCAGTCCGGTGTCGGTGATGCCCCAGATTTTCATACGCTTCCCCCTTTTTCTTCCATGGCCCTGCGGCGCAGTTGGCCGCAGGAGGCGTCGATATCGCCGCCCAGGCTTCGCCGCACGGTAGCGGTGATGCCGTGGGATTCCAGCCGTTTCTGAAAGGCACTGATCCGCCGGCTGGGCTTGAATGGGCTTTCCACCACGTCGTTGAGCGGGATCAGATTCACGTGTCCCGGCATCCCGTGGATGCGCCGGGCAATCAGGTCGGCCTGCCAGTCCTGGTCGTTGACGCCGTCGATCATGGCGTACTCAAAGGATATGCGGCGGCCGGTCTTTTCAAAATAGCGGTGGCACGCTTCGAAGAGTTTATCCACGTCGTAGGCCCGGTTGACCGGCATGATCCGGCTGCGTGTCTCGCTGTCCGGCGCATGGAGCGACACGGACAGCGTCAGCTGCAGGCGCAGCTCCGCCAGAGCGTCGATACCGGGGATCACGCCGCAGGTGGACAGGCTGATATGCCGCATGCCGATATTCAGTCCGTCCGGGTGGTTGACCAGCTCCAGAAAGCGCAGCACGTTGTCCATATTGTCCAGCGGCTCGCCGATCCCCATCAGGACGATGTTGGAGATGTCCTCTCCGGCATCCAGCCGGGTAAACAGCACCTGATCCAGCATTTCGGAGGGCGTCAGATCCCGCACCTTGCCCGCAATGGTGGAGGCACAGAAAGCGCACCCCATGCGGCATCCCACCTGGGAGGAAATGCAGACCGTGTTGCCGTGATGATAGCGCATCAGCACGGTTTCGATGCAGTTGCCGTCCTGCAGACGCCAGAGGTATTTGACGGTGCCGTCCAGCCGGGACACCTGCCTGCGCTCCACCACGGGAGCGGTGATGCGATACTCCCGGCTCAGCTTTTGACGCAGGTCCCGGGAGAGATTGCTCATCCCGTCAAAGGACACGGCCCCCCGGTGCAGCCAGGTGAAGATCTGCTTACCGCGGAAAGCGGGCTCCCCTATCCGGCGGAGCTCATCCGTCATTTCCTCCAGGGTCATGGATTTGATGTCGATCATACTGTTTCCTCGGATTTTCTGCGCATACGGCAGATATAAAAGCCGTCCGTCCCCAGTCGGTGGGGCCAGAGCGTGATCTGACCGTCAGTCCGGCCGATGGGACCCGGCAGCACAAAGGGCTCTCTGACAAAAGCGGGGTGCGCCGCCAGAAATGCGTCTGTCACCGCTTCATTCTCCGCCCGCAGCACCGTGCAGGTGGAGTAAACCAGCAGGCCGCCGGGGCGGACGTACGTCGCGGCGTTATCCAGAATGGTGCGCTGCAGTGCCGGCAGCGCAGCCAGTTCGTCCGGGTCTTTATACCGGATATCCGGCTTTTTGCGGATGATTCCCAATCCGCTGCAGGGCACATCGGCAACTACCAGATCCGCTTGTCCTTGCCAGGCGGCATGACGCTCTCTGGCGTCGGCCAGCAGGGGCTTGACGCAGGAGATACCCAGTCGGCGTGCCCCCTCCTCCAGGCGTTTGATCTTATAGGGATGCACGTCACAGGACAGGATCTCTCCCCTGTCCTCCATGTCGATGGCCAGGGCAAAGGATTTGCCGCCCGGCGCGGCGCACACATCCATCACCCGGGAGCCGGGAGCGGGCCCGGCCGCCGCAGCTACCAGCCGCGCCGCTGCGTCCTGCACCATAAAGTGTCCCTTGCGGAACGCGTCCAGACGCTCCAGATCGCCTGTGCCGGAGACCTGGAAGCATCCGGAGAGCCACGGGTGCGGCTCCACAGTTACGTCTGCCATGTGCAGTTCCCGCTCCAGCTCGGCGTCGCTGACCAGCAGCCGGTTGGTTTGGATGGTCGTGGGGACGACCTCGTTGTCACAGCGGAGGAATTGCTCCGCCTCCTCTTCGCCCAAAGCGTCCAAAAGCCGCTGCACCAGCCACTGAGGATGGCTGTACCGCACCGAGAGCCACGCCGCGCGGCTTTCATCCGGCAGCGGCGGCATGTCCAGCCAGTTGGACACGAATTTCCGCAAAACGGCGTTCACCAGTCCTGCGGCCTTGGGCCGACCGCGGCTCTTGACCATCTCCACCGCTTCGTTGACGGCGGCCCGATGGGGGATCTTATCCATAAACAGGATCTGATAGCCCCCCAGGCGCAGGATATTCAGCACCACCGGCTCCAGATGGCTGGGCCGCTGGCTGCAGTAGCAGCCGATATAGTAATCCAGAAGGATCCGGTTCTGCACCACGCCGTAGGCCAACCGCGTGGCCAGGGCCGCATCCCTGCTGTCCAGGCCGTTCCTGGCAATGATCCGCTTCAGGCTCCCGTCGGACCAGGCGTTGGCCCCGGAGATCTGCAGCAGCACCGTCAGCGCGGTCTCCCGCGCCGGAGAAACACCCGTCCGGCTCATAAGCCTGTCTTTACCGGATGCCCGGCCAGATAGGCCGCCGCGGACATCCGCTTGCCGCCGTCGGGCTGAAGCTCCGTGATGACGATGCTCCAGCCGTCGCCGCAAGCGATCTCGATCCCCTGCTTGCCAAGGGAGAGCACCGCTCCGGGTTCAGCGGAAGTCGGACCGCCGACCGTGGTGCGAAATACTTTGACCGTTTTGCCCAGGAGATCTGTCTTCGCACAGGGCCAGGGGATCAGGCCCCGGACCTGATCGTGGATCTGCCGGGCGCCCCGTGTCCAGTCGATATCGGACAGCTCCCGTGTCAGCATGGGAGCATATGTCGCGTTCTCGCCGTTCTGCGGGATGCGGACAACCGTACCGGCAGAAAGCTGCACCATGGCCTCGCGGAGGGCATCGGCGCCCAGTTCTGCCAGTCGCACCGTCAGCTCCTGGGCGTCCTCCTCCGGCCCGATCTCCGTTTCCCTGCAGAGGATGATATCGCCGGTATCCATTCCCTCCGCCATATACATGATGGTGACGCCCGTCACCGCTTCACCGTTGAGGATAGCCCAGTTGATGGGGGCTGCGCCGCGGTATTTGGGCAGGATCGAAGAGTGTACGTTGATGGCGCCCAGCGCGGGAGCCTCCAGGATCTCTCTGGGGAGGATCCTGCCGTAGGCCGCCACAACGATCAGCTCCGGCTGCAGCTGCTGCACCAGGGACAGCGCCGTTCCGTCACGCATCTTCTCCGGCTGATACACGGGCAGGCCAACTGACAAGGCGTATTCCTTAACAGGCGGAGGCATCATTTTGTGCCCGCGGTTTTTGGGCCTGTCAGGCTGGGTAAACACACCGCACACCTCGTGCCCGTCCTCTACCAGGCGGCGCAGAGACGCCACGGCAAAGGACGGCGTGCCCATAAAGAGAATTCTCATTCCTGTTCCTCTTCTTCCTCCTGGCGGCGGATATACTCCGCCAGCTCCTCGTCGCTGAGCAGATGGTCGGTGTGCTCCACAAAGAGGTGCCCATCCAGGTGCTCGATCTCATGGCAGAAGCACCGGGCAGTCAGGCCCTCGTCCTCCACCTCAAAGAAGTCGCCGTTGCGGTCCTGGGCGCGGACACGGACCACGTAGGGCCGCGTCACAACGCCGTACTTGCCGGGAACGCTGAGGCAGCCCTCCAGCCCGGTCTGCTCGCCCTCCGTGGCGACGATCTCCGGGTTGATGAGCTCGATGATCTCATCGTCCTCGTTCATCACCACACAGACGCGGCGCAAGATACCCACCTGCGGAGCAGCCAGGCCCACGCCGCCGCTGTCCAGCAGCGTCTCTGCCATGTCGTCCAGCAGTATATGGAGGCGGCTGTTGAAATCCGTCACCACGCGGCACTTCTTTTTCAGGCACTCGTCGCCCTGCAGCACAATTTTTCTCAAAGCCATAACGATCCCTCAATCCATACGGTTGCAATCCGCGAAAATATGCAGGTTTTTGTTTTCCCTGCGCTGTGCAAATTCCTTCATATACGCCGCGATCAGATCCCGCAGCGTCTTATCGTTTTTCCCGATCAGCGTGATCCGGTAGCGGTAGCGCTCATTGACTCGCACCACCGGCGCCGGCGCCGGCCCCAAAACCTCCAGCTCCATGGCGGCATACGGCGGCTTTTGGGCGGCCGCGCAGAGCCCCTCCCGCATCTGTGCGCAGGCGCGGCGGACCTCGTTCTCCTCCGGGCCCACCACTGTGATCACAAACTGGTCGGCAAAGGGCGGATCGCGCCGCAGGCGGCGCATCCGGATCTCCCGTTCATAAAAGCCCTCGTAATCCTGGCGGGCGGCGTTGCGGATCACGTCGTTGTCCGGCGTCAAAGTCTGGATCACGGCGCGGCCGCTCTTCGTCCCGCGCCCGGCCCGGCCCACCACCTGCGTCAGCAGGCTGAAGGTCCGCTCTGCCGCGCGATAGTGATCTACGTACAAGCTCAGATCCGCCGCCATAACGCCCACCAGAGTCACGTTTGCAAAATCCAGGCCCTTGGCCACCATCTGCGTCCCCAAAAGGATGGGAACGCGGCGTTCTTCAAAGTCCTTCAGTATTTTTTCGTGTCCTGCGCCCACCGTATCGGCGTCCATTCGCAGGACTTCCGTGCCGGGAAAGAGCCGATGCAGCTCCTCCTCGATCTTCTGTGTGCCGACGCCCACGTGCTTCAGAGAACCGCCGCAATCCGGACAGACCGCGGGCGCCTTCTCCGAGTAGCCGCAATAGTGGCACATCAACCGTCCGTTGGCGGAATGGTACGTCAGATATACGCTGCAGCGCGGACACTGGGGCGCCCATCCGCAGGACGGACAGATCAACTGACGGCTGTTGCCCCGGCGGTTAAGAAACAGAATACTCTGCTCCCCTGCTTCGATGTTCTGCTGCAGCTCCCGGGCCAGCACCCGGCTGACGGCGCCGGTATTGCCGTCCCGCAGCTCACGCCGCATATCTGCCAGGATCACACGGGGCATGTCCTGCTCATTGTAGCGGCGGCGCAGACGGGCCAGCTGATAGATGCCCCGGCGGGCGTAGTACGCCGTTTCCACCGTGGGGGTGGCAGAGCCCAGCACCAGGCGGGCACGCTCCTGCACACAGCGGTATTTGGCAACGTCCCGGGCGTGATAGCAAGGGGCGTTCTCCGACTCGTAGGACGCCTCCTGTTCCTCGTCCAGGACGATGAGGCCGATGTTCTCCAGCGGCGCAAATACGGCGGAGCGGGTACCGAGCACGATCCCCGCCTCTCCGCGGCGGATCCGCTTGAACTGATCGTACCGCTCTGTCAGCCGCAATCCGCTGTGGAGCAGCGCCACGCTGTCACCGAAATAAGCGGTGAAGCGGGCCATCATCTGCGGCGTCAGCGCGATCTCCGGCACCAGGATCATCACCGTCTTGCCGCATCTCAACAGCTCCTGCGCCAAGCGGATATAGACCAGGGTCTTGCCGCTGCCAGTCACTCCTTCCAGAGCCGTGACGCCGGCTTTCCCCGACAGCGCCTGCGCAAGGATGGTTTCATAGACCGCCTGCTGTTCATCATTCAGTGTAATGTCTTCTGCCTTTACAGCATATTTCTGTGAAGAGATTCGGTACTCTTCCTGCTGCCGGAATCGCAGAATGCCGTTCTTCTCCAGGACCTGCAGCGCCTGGCGGGATACGCCGGTATAGTAGCAGAGGTCGTGGATGGACGTCTCCCCCGTTTCCATCAGCATCTGGACGGCGGCCCGCTGGCGCGGAGCCGTCCGCCCTTTCCTGCGGAGCCACTCCGACACCGAATCCGCGGATCCGGCCAGAGAGACCAGGGTGATCACCTTGTCGTGGACTTTGCGGTCGCCCAGGGTTCGGGATACCACATATCCCTGATCTGCCAGGCGGTGAAGCAGCGCCGTCACCGACTGTCCGAAATGCTCCCGGAGCTGATCCGTCTCCATGGATCCGCCGCGCAGCATTTCGACCAGCTCCGCAACTTGTCCGGTCAGCGGTTCTGCCGGCGATGGATCCGCCGCCTCCCAGAGCTCCCGATAGCGGTACCAGACCGCCGCAGGGAGAATGGTGCGGATGGCGTCGTAAAACGTGCAGAAATACCGCTGACACATCCAGATGGCCAGCTTGATTTCCCGCTCCGTCACCAGAGGCTCCGGGTCCATGATCTCGCGGATCGCCTTCAGCGGCCTGTCCGGCACGGCCTTCTTCACCGAGAGGATCAATCCCTCGCCTACACGGTTTCCTCTGCCAAACGGCACCAGGACCCGCTGGCCGGGCAGCGCCTCATCCGGGGCGATATAGTCGTAGGGCTTATCAATGGCATAGGTCACTGCAGCCACGGCGACCTTGGCGATCTGCGGCATGATAAGTCCCTCCTTTCCCGTCGATGACGGGATTATTCAACGATGGCCGTGTCGATGGTACGGGCGTCGAACTTGCCCTCGGCCACTTCGTTGATGGCCATGGTAACGGGCTTCTCCGCCAGGTGCTCCTCCGCCTGTTCCGCCTCCTCGGCGATCTGGCGGGCACGGCGGGCCACCACGTTGACCATCATATAGCGGTTGGGAACATGCTCGGTCAGCTTGTTCATTGCGGGATACAGCATCATAATGATTACCTTCCAATCTGCCTTACGGCGATAAAATCAACAAATGTCATGCGCAGATGCGTCGATCAATTCTCAGCCAGCTGCTCGATCCGCTCCGCAGGGCGGCAGTGCTCGGCCTGCAGGATGGCGCGCAGCTCATCCACAGCTGCCTCCACCGTGTCGTTGATCACCAGATAGTCGTAGCACCTGGCGGACTCCAGCTCCACCTTGGCGCGGAGCAGGCGCTTCTGGATCTTCTCCGGGGAATCGGTGCCCCGGGCGGTCAGACGGCGCTCCAGCTCTTCCCAGCTGGGGGGAGCAATAAAGATTCGCACGGTTTCGGGCCGCTTGGCGCACACCTGATTGGCGCCCTGGATCTCGATGTCCAGGATCGCGTCCTTTCCCTGCGCCATGGCCTCATCCACGTACTTTTTCGGCGTACCGTAGAAGTTTCCCACGTACTCGGCATACTCCAGGAACGCATCCTCGCCGATCATGGCGCGAAAAGCGTCGGCCGTGATGAAGTGATAGTCCTTCCCGTCGATCTCGCCCGGGCGGGGATCGCGGGTGGTGGCGGAAACGGAGAAGTACAGATCCTCACGTCCCTGGAACAGGGCCGCCAGCACGGTGCTCTTGCCCACACCGGACGGGCCGGAGATGATGAATGTCTTGCCGTTTTTTTTCAAAGCTCTTCCTCCAAATTCTCTATTGCAATCCCCATGCGCGCCGCCAGCCGCTCTGCAGGGAGCGCCGAGAGCACGACGTGGTCACTGTCCATAATCAATACGGCCGCCGTCTTGCGGCCATACGTGGCGTCGATCAGCATGCCGCGGTCCCGTGCCTCCTGGATCAGGCGCTTGATCGGCGCGCTGTCCGGGCTGACGATGGCCAGCAGACGCTGGGCAGACACCAGATTGCCAAAGCCAATGTTGATCAGCTGCATGGTGTGCCTCCGCTTCTCATTCGATGTTCTGGATCTGCTCGCGGATCTTCTCCACCTCAGCCTTCATGTTTACCACGTCCTGGGCGATGGTCAGATCGTTGCACTTGGAGCCGATGGTGTTGCACTCCCGGTTGATCTCCTGGATCAGGAAGTCCAGCTTGCGGCCTACGGGCTCGTCCCCGCTCAGCATACTCCGCAGCTGGGCAATGTGGCTGCGCAGGCGCACCGTCTCCTCGTCCACGGCGATCTTGTCGGCGAAGATGGCCGCCTCGGTGAGGATGCGCCCTTCGTCGATGGCGGTGGACTGCAGCACTTCCCGCATCTTATTCTCCAGGCGCTCCCGATACGCGGCCACGGTCTGCGGAGATCGCTCCTCCACTTTCCCCACCACCGACTCAACGGTGGCGGCCCGGCTCAAAATGTCCTCTGCCAGCTTGCCGCCCTCGGTGCTGCGCATGGCGTCGTAGGCGTCCAGCGCGGCCTCCAGCACCTGCGCGATATCGGCAGACACCGTTTCCATATCCTCCTCCGCCTTGGCAACCGTCAGTACGTCGGGGAAGCGCGCCAGCATGACGGCAGACAATTCCCCTTCCAGGGAAAAGGTGCTCTGGATCTGCTTCAGCGCCTCGTAGTAGCTGCGGGCCAGAGGCTCGTTGACTGTCACCACGGAGACGTCCGCCGCGCTGGTGTCGATGGTCACGAACACGTCCACCTTGCCCCGGGCGATCCGCTTCTGCACGCGGCTCTTGATGGCGTCCTCCGCAAAAATATAGGCCCGGGGTATCTTGACCGTACAGTCCAGATAGCGGTTATTCACGCTGCGGAGCTCCACGGTGATATCCCGTTTGTTCAGCGTCTCTCTTGCCCGGCCGTAGCCGGTCATGCTTCTTACCACGTCATATTCCTCCTTGTTCCCTCAACAGCAGCAATACCAGCCGCCGCCGGTCAGGCAGTTGATGCACAGCAGCGTGCCGCAGATCCGGCTGATGGTGTTGCTGCCGCAGCCGGCGGTGGTCATGGCCCGGTATCCGTCCGGCTGATAGGCGCTCTGCCGGCCCTCCATCACGTCCAGTGCATGGCGGTATTCTGCGTTGTCCGGGTTCATCTGCACGGCGGTCTCGTAGTAGCGGTGCGCCTCGTCCATCCAGCCCCGGCGATAGCAGACGACGCCCTTGAGATAATACCACTCTCCGTCGTGATCGCTTCTGGCATTCAGCAGCTCCTCTGCCAGATTCAGGTCCCCCTGTTGAATGGCCATACGGATCCGCTGGTAACCGGAATCCGTACCGTAGGCGCCGTACGCGCCGCCGTAGGAGCCGCCGTAGGAATAGCCGGAGCTGCCGCCCTGCTGGTATCCCTGATAGGCGGAGCCGTGATTCTTTCTCTGGGCCTGGATGGTCTCGTAAGCCTCGTTGATCTCCTTCATCCGCTCCTGGGCCAGGTCGGCCAGCGGATTGTCGTGGTAGTTGTCGGGGTGATACTTACGGGCCAGGGTCCGATAGGCCTTTTTCACCTCTTCGTCCGTGGCGCTGCTGGATACGCCCAGCACTTGATAGGGATCACGCATAAGCAGATCCTGCCTTTCGTCATGGAATTACCGTTTCTCTCTCTTCTCTCTTTGGCGGAAGGTCCCGTCCAGTACGGCGGCGCCTACCAGATAGAGTCCCTCGTATACGACGCTGCGGATCACGTCGCTGTAATCTCCGAAGTCGGCCAGTTCAAAAGCCGACGCCATCTGCCGGATGGATTGATCCAGGGTTTGTCCCAGGCGGAGGCGGCTCTCCTCTGTCCATACGCCGTCACGGTGCGGGAAACGCAGGGCCAGCGGATTATAGTTTCCGCGCCGCAGATCCTTTTTGATATCGTCCGCCGCATCCACCAGATAGATCCATCGGCCCAGATGATAGAGAAGATGCTCCAGCACCCGGCGGCGCTCCGGATCGCTCTCGCCCTGCGCCGTCCGCACCAGCAGGCGGGCAAAGCAATCGGCAGGCTGATCGGGGATTGGACAGTTTTCCCGTTCCAGCTCTGAGAGCCGGGCAAGAAGCGCCTGCGTATCTCCGTCAAATTCCGGCCGATTCCCGCGGGCACGGCGGTATGCGCGGCGCAGCAGCAAAGAGGCGGCGCGGTATTTCAATCCGCCCCAAAAGCCGTGATCGGCTATGCCGTCCTGCAGCTGCCACCAGACCAGGATCACGCTGTAGTCCGCCGCCGCGTCCAGCGCCGCGCTGCGGCAGGCACAGGGGCGTTTGCGGATGGGATGCACGACGCAGTGTTTTGGGCTCTGGCAGCAGGTTTTTCCCAGCAGCATGGCCAGAAAAGCCAGATCATAGTTGAGAAACAACCTGGCCGGCAGGCCGTACCGCCGGCCCAGTGTGTGGCACAGGCCGCAGTAGGCGGCCTGAAATTTTTCCCTGTTTTCACCGTCCAGCTTATCCAGTGCCGGACGCACATAGCCAAACATCTCAGAAAACCCGCAAGATGGTGTAGGTCAGCGATTCGTGGCGGCGGGCGTAGCGATCATAAATGACGCTGGGGATAAAGGACAGTCCCGCCGCGCCGATGGCAATCAGATAGCGGACGGTTTCGCTCAGCCCCGCCGACAGGAAGTATCCCAGCAGGAAGAAGACCACCGGCAGCAGATAGACGATCGCCACCACGCCCAGCAGCTTCCTGGTACTGCTCTCCACTACCACCTTCTGGCCGGGCTGGGCCCCCACGTCGTTTCTGGCGCGGGCCCGGACCGACGCCCCGCTGACGCCGCAGCCGGCGCACTCCTCGCAGTCGTGTCCGCAGGCGGACTTGCGGGGAACCGATATTCTGGCATAGCCGTGGTCCAGGATCTCCTCCACGGTTGCAATTTGTGTCATACGTCTTGCTCCTCTCCGAGGGGTTATCCTTCGGTATTCTCCTCCGGCTCCGTGTTCTCGCCGGATTCCTCGTTGTTATCCGGCTCCGGTTCCGGCTCAGGCTCCGGTGTTACCGACAGGTTCAGGATGATCTGGTATTTCCCTTTTGCTCCTGCGTCGGGGTGATTCGGCAGATCGACCTGAACGGGCACCGTGTAGTTGCCCTCCCGGGTGATATCCGTCAAGCTGGCAGTTATCACCAGGTCCTCAGGCGTGATCTGCTCCACGGTTTTCTCCAGGCCGCGGATCAGAATATCCAGGCTCTCCGTCACAGCGGTGGCGGTATAACCCTCCGGTACGTTGATAAACCGGAACTCGGACACGGTGACCGTCCGCTCGCTGACGCCGCTGACCACGATCGTGGCAGTCACTTTCTTGATATCGGGCGGCAGCGTCACGCCCTCCGGGGTGGACAGGGTGTATTCAAAGGACTGATAGGGCTCCAAATCCTGCAGATAGATCGTGTCCAGCACGATGGAATCAATGTCCGCCAGCGTATCGCGCGCGCCGGTCAGAACCACGCTGCTGACCGGTGCCAGCGTACACATCATGGTGGCGGTGGTGGAGCCGGGGGCTTCCTCGAAGTTGATGACCAGAGGCACCGTTTTCGTGGTCTTGATGGGCAGCGTGACCTGAACGGTCTTTACCTCCGTACGGATGTCCTCGTTGTCGATCTCAATATCGTTATAGTCGTAGAGCTTGTAGGTAAGATTCTGAACCATATCGGTCTCTGCGCCGGACACGTTCAGTTCGACCTTGGCATAGCTGACGTTGATGAGATCGTCCCGCTGCCCGCGCAGGACCAGCACAGACGGGTCCAGGCGCACCGACTCAGAGAAATAACCTCTGGCAACAGTGCCCACGATGCTGCACTCAATGGGGATTTCCTTGGTGGACAGTTCACCCACCGTCACCGTGACGGAATAGGCGCTGGCCCGCAGAACGGTGATGCTGTTGCGGGAAATGTTGTCCGGATAGTAGACGTTGTAGGACAGTGACTGCACGCCGGTCTCCGTGATGCCGGAGGTATCCGCCACGATGCGGATCTGATCCTTGTCCATCTTCATCAGCGTGCTGCGGGGGCCCTCCAGCCACAGATCGATGGTGGTATCGTAGCCGCTGAGGAGCATCAGATTCCGACCGGCCAGAACGCCGTTTTCACCGGAGAACTCCACCGGGATGTCGTGGACCTCCGTCTTGACGGTGGTCGCCTGCCCGATATCCACGTACAGCCAGATGGCGATTGCCGCCAAAATGGAAATGACAACCCGCAGAGCGATGCTGCTTTTATTATTTTCCATCCTGGCTCCTCCCTTCTTTGCCCTGCAGCAGCGAGAACCAGCCGGTGCGCGGCTTATCCGCCTGCTCCTCCTCCGCGGAGGGCATCAACTCGTTGCGCAGCAGCTTTCCCAGCGTCTCCGGCATCAGGTGGCGTTTGAGCATTCCTCCCACAGCCACAGAGATGGACCCCGTCTCCTCCGAGACGATGACCACCACTGCGTCGGAGTTTTCACTCATACCGATACCGGCCCGGTGACGCATGCCCAGGTCCCGGCTCAGATTCGTGTTCTGCGACAGGGGCAGCATGCATCCGGCGCCCAGGATGCGGCCGTTGCGGATAATGACCGCGCCGTCGTGCATCGGCGCCTTGACGAAAAAAATGTTCTTCAGCAGCTCGCTGGAGACGGCGGCGTCCAGCGTAGTACCGCTGCGCACCATATCGTCCAGCAGGATCTTGCGCTCGAATACGATCAGCACGCCGGTCTTTGTGCGGGACATATCCGTGCAGGCGATCACCGTCTGGTTGATGGCCTGCTCCAGCTCCGAGGATCGCTCCTCCGGCCCAAAGATCCGCAGGATCCGTATATTGCGGCTGCCCAGATTTTCCAGCAGCTGCCGGATCTCCGGCTGGAAAACGATGATCAGCGCCAGCACGCCGAACTCCACGATATGGGAGAGCAGATAGTGGATGGCGTTGAGCTGCAGCACCTGACTCAGCCACAGGGCCAACAGGAAGATGGCCACGCCCTTGAGAATATTCTCGGCGCGCTTGCTCTTGACCATCTTCAAAAGGCGATAGACCAGATAGGCAATGATCGCCATATCCACCAGGTCCATGGGCCGGATGAGCAGCAGGTATCGCCCGACATTTTCCACTACAGACACAAGCTTATCCATAGGCAATTCCTCTCTGTCTGTGCATACTGATAGATGATAACATTATATAAAAAATATTGGGAAATTGCAACAAAAAAAGTGTGTCTATAATGTTACTTTTTCACGAAGCTCCCTCCGCAATACATCGGCAAAACGCCGGACCTGTTCCCTGGTATTGAAGGCCGAAAAGCTCAGGCGCACCGTACCGGTCTCCAGCGTACCGGCGGTCCGATGGGCCAGCGGCGCACAGTGCAGGCCGGCACGGACGGCAATCCCTTTCTGCGCCAGGACCTGGCCCAGCTCCTCGCAGTCCCATCCCGTCACGGTAAAGGACAGGACCCCGGTCTGCGCCGCCGGATCGTCGGAGGCATAGAGCCGGACGCCGCGTATTTCCCGCATTTCCCGGACAGCTTCTTCCAGAAGGACCCGTTCATGGGCCCGGATACGCTGCGGCCCCATGCGGTGAACGAACCGGAGCCCTGCCAGCAGTCCGGCGATTCCGGGCATGTTATGGGTCCCCGGCTCCAGCCGATCCGGCAGCTGGCCCGGCATCTCCTGCAACCGTGAGGCAGAGCCGGTCCCGCCCTGCAGCAGAGGGATCACGTCCTCCCTGCCGCACAGCAGCAACCCTGTCCCCTGGGGACCGTAGAGCCCCTTATGTCCCGGCATTGCCACGTAAGCCGCCTGCAGCTTCATGACATCCAGGTCCAATACGCCTGCCGACTGCGAGGCATCCACGATCAAGGGCGTTCCCGTGCGTCGGCAGAGGTCTGCGATCCGCTCCATTGGCTGCACCGCGCCGAACACGTTGGAAACATGGGTCCAGATCACGGCGTCCGCTTTCTCCTGCAGCGCCGCAGCCAGGCCTTCCACCGCCGCATCCGGATCGAATACGGGCGCGGCAGCAATCTCCGTCCGCAGGCCCGGAATCACGTACAGCGGCCTGGTCACGGCGTTGTGCTCCAGGCCGGATATCACCACTCTCCCACCGGGCTTTACCAGCGACCGGATGGCTATATTCAGTCCGTGGGTCGCGCTGCCGGTAAAAATCACGCGGGCGGGGTCAGTGATCCCAAACAGTTTCGCCGCCTCACTGCGGCAGAGAAAAGCGGTCTCCTCTGCGCGGCGGGCCGCCGCGTAACTGCCGCGGCCGGGCGAGCTCATGGATCCGACGGCGGCGGCCACGGCTTCACGAACCTGCCGCGGCTTCTCCAGCGTCGTGGCGGCTGCGTCAAAATAGATCACCAGACCACCTCGCGGTAACAGCCGTCCTCTCTGGCAAATACGCTCTTCGGCAGAAGCTGCGCCTGCTGCAGACAATTGCGCCCCCGTTCCTCCTGCGGCTTTCGGATACGCACAGCATAGGCGCAGCCGCTCTGGGTCAACCCTGCCGGCGTACGCAGGATCCCGGCGCGGACGCCGCATTGCTCCAGGGTACGCGCCATCTGCTGGGCGTGGGTGACGGAGCGTGCGATCAACAAATAGTATTCCATGACAAACCTCCTCAGAGCATTGTATGAGGAAGGTGTCCAGGCTGTGAAAACAGGGACCCGGCAAACGCCGGATCCCTGTTCGTCCCTATTTCTTTTCGATCAATGCCACGGCGTGAGCCGCCATGCCGCTGCCGTCTCCGGTAAAGCCCAGATGCTCCTCCGTGGTGGCCTTCACGTTGACCTGCCCCGGGTCGATCCCCAGCGCCTCCGCGATGTTCTGCCGCATGGCCTCACGGTAGGGCCCGACCTTGGGGCGCTGGGCGATCAGCGTGGCGTCCACATTGACCGTCTGCCACCCCGCCTCCTCCAGGCGCACCCGTACGCGCTGCAGCAGCGCAATGCTGGAGATATCGAGAAAAGCGTCGTCATCGTCGGGAAACAGCGCGCCGATATCGCCCATGGCAGCGGCGCCCAGCAGCGCATCCATCACCGCGTGTACCAGCACGTCGGCGTCGGAGTGTCCGTCCAGCCCCTGTTCCCAGGGGATCAAAACGCCTCCGAGGATCAGCTTCCGGCCCGGCACCAGGCGATGGACGTCGTAACCGTGGCCCACACGAAGACCCGTCATACGCCCTCATGCTCCCTTCCTGCCAGGATCGCAGCGGCCAGCGTCAGATCCAGCGGGGTGGTGATCTTGATATTCTCCGGGTCGCCTTGTGTCAAGTAAACTTCCTTGCCAAGGCGCTCCACAGCGGAGCAATCGTCGGTGACTGCTGCCCCGGCTTCCAGGGCGGACTGGAGAGCTGCCTTCAGGATGGACGCCTGGAACACCTGGGGCGTCCTTACGGCATACATGGTGCTGCGGTCCGGCGTTCCCGTGACGCGGCCGTTTGCATCGGCTGTTTTTACGGTATCCGTCAGCGGAACGGCAGGTGCCACGGCGTAGGTTGCCCAGCCGCGGCGCACCAGATCGTCAAACTCCTGCGGCCGGATCAGCGGGCGGGCGCCGTCGTGGACGGCCAACAGCTCCGCCTGGGGATTTGCCTCCACGGCAGCTGCCAGAACGGAAGCCGTGCGGCTCTCTCCCCCCTGCACCACGCGGACGCTCTTGCGCAGTCCGGCGCGGTTGCAGAGATCCGCCACCTCCAGCATCAGGTCCTCACGGGTGGCCACAATGATCTCATCCACCAGCTCTGCAGCGTCAATGGCGCGCAGCGTGCGCATCAGCACCGGCATGCCGGCCAGATCCATGAACAGCTTATTCTCACCGCCCATCCGCTCCGAGCGGCCCGCTGCCGCCACGATCGCGGTGCAGTAGGGGCGGCGCTTCTCACGTATCCCGCGAATCTTGTCCCAAAACTTTCCCATAAAGCACATATCACTCCCCAGCCAGCATGATCTCGTCGATCTGCTGTTCCGTCTCCTTGTAGTCCGCTCCCTTCACCAGAACAACCTCCGAGAGGAGGATCTGCTTGGCGCTGTGGAGCATCTTCCGCTCCCCGTTGGAGAGACCTCTGCTGCGGTCGCGCCACATCAGGGTCTTGATCACACGGGCCACCTCTGTCAGCTGTCCGCTCTTGAGCCGATCCATGTTCTCCCGATACCTCTGGTTCCAGTTTGCCGTTGCGTCCACCGGCAGGTCCGGGATCTGCCCGATCAGCTTCTCAATGGAATCGACGGTGGACAGCTCCCGTATGCCGATCTTCTCGCAGCTCTCCGTGGGGATCTTCAGCACCAGTTCCCCTACAGGCAGCGAAAATACATAGTACCGCTTGCGCTGTCCGGCCAATCGCTCTTCCACAATATCGCGGATCACACCTGCTCCGTGCATCGGGTGTACCACTTTGTCGCCTACCAGATACATCTGTCCACCTCCTTTTCCAAACGTGCTTATAATGAACCTCTTGTATTGTATATTCTTTTTGCCCGTATTTCAAGAAGAAACTGCGTATTTGTCATAAAATTGTAATATTTGCTGCGTAAAAATGATATATTCCGATTCACACGGCATAAAAAAACAGCCGATGCAGCTTGCATCGGCTGTTTTTTCAGTTATCAGCAGGGTCTTACTCCTCTACTTCCTCGGCCTCGGCTTCCACTTCAGTTTCAGCCTCAGGCTCCTGGGCGGCGGGAGACAGCAGCGCACGGATGGACAGGGAGATCTTCTGCTTCTCCTCATCCACAGCGGTGATCTTGGCGTCCACGATCTGGCCCTCGGACAGCACGTCGCCGGGCTTCTCGATCCGGCGATCGGCGATCTGGGAGATGTGGATCAGGCCATCCACACCGGGCACGACCTCGGCAAAGGCGCCGAAGGTCATCAGCTTGACGATGCGCACGGAGGCGACGTCGCCGACCTTATAGGTCTCCATGAACTTCTGCCAGGGGTTGGTGGAGCGATCCTTCACACCCAGGGAGATCTTCTTCTTCTCAGGATCGAAGGAGATGACGTACACGTCCAGGGTATCGCCCACCGCGCAGACCTCGGCGGGGTTCTTGATGCGGCTCCAGCTCAGCTCGGAGATGTGGACCATACCGTCCACGCCGCCGATGTCAACGAATACGCCGTAAGAGGTCATGGACTTGACGGTGCCGGTGTAATGCTTGCCGACCTCGATGTTGTTCCACACCTCAGCCTGGGCGGCCTGACGGGCCTCATAGCTGACGGCACGGATGGAGCCCACCACGCGGCGGCGGGCACGGTTGACCTCGGTGATCCGCAGGGAAACGGTCTGGCCGACCATCTCGCTGAGATCGGCGCCGCGGGGCTGACCGCTCTGGGAAGCGGGGACGAACACGCGCACGCCCTTGACGTTGACGACGATGCCGCCCTTGTTCTCCTCAGTGACCTTGCCCTCCAGGGTGACCTTGTTCTCACGGGCGGTCTCGATATCCTCCCAAACCTTGACGGCGTCCAGACGCTTCTTGGAGAGCATGGCGTAGCCCTCCACGTCGTTGACGCGAATGATGTAAGTCTCGATCTCGTCGCCGACCTTGACGACTTCCTCGGGCTTCACGTTGGGATCGGCAGAAAGCTCTTCCGCGGCGATGTATCCGGCCTGCTTGCAGCCCAGATCCACCTGGACTTCCGTGGGGCCGATGGCCGTCACGATACCGGTGACCTTCTCTCCTGTATTTAAAGTCTTGAAGGACTTCTCAAGCATTTCCTCAAAGCTCTCTTCTGCCAGTTCAGTGGTCTTGATTTCTTCGCTCATCGTTGTATATACCTCCTTAATGATGCCCGCCGGAGTGGACGCGCCGGCTGTAAGTCCTGCCACAGAACATCCAATAAGAAAGTCCGGTGAAAGCTCCTCGGGTCCCTCGATCTGAAGGACGCGGGGACATCTCTCGCTGCATATCTCCGTCAAATGTTTGGTGTTGGCACTTTTACGATCTCCGACCACGACCATAACGTCAACCTGGCCGGCCAGCCGGGCCGCTTCAGATTGCCGTTTTTGCGTAGCATAGCATATTGTATCAAATAATTTTGCATTTGTACACTGTTTTTTTAAAATTTCTGCGGATCTTTCCCAGATTTCTCTGATGCAAGTGGTCTGTGCCACAGCCGTCAGGGGCAATTCCCTGCGGGAAGGGTCCTCGCACAGCCATTTTTCCAGTTCCTCCGGGCCCGGAAAGACCACCGTGCGCTGTGACCAGCTGGCCACGCCCATGACCTCCGGGTGGTGAGGCTCGCCGATCATCACCGGCACACGCCCCTCGCTGTCGGCCTGGGCGACGATCTGCTGCACCCGCAGCACGTTGGGACAGGTGGCGTCCACACAGGTCACCCCCATCCGGTTCAGCTGCTCGATGGTATCCTTCCGCTCGCCGTGGGCGCGGATCAGCACCGTATCCTCCGGGCGGACGCAGGAGATATCCTCCACCTGGCGGGCGCCCAGGCTTCGCAGCCGTTCCACCACGTTTGCGTTGTGGATGATGCTGCCCAGCATCACGCAGCCGCCCCGCTCCACGGCCGTCTCCTCCGCCAGGCGGACGGCTCGCTCGACACCGTAGCAGAAGCCGGCGGTTTCAGCCAGGATCACCTTCATTGCGCACCGCCCATCTCATAGACCCGACGCATGATTTCCTCGGCGTTTTCCTGGTACTCCTCCGCCGTGCCCTTGCGGCCGGAATAGACGGGGGCGTACGGCGCGCCGAACATGATGGGGATCCGGCGGAACAGCTTTTTCGATGTTCCGATGAACACCGGCAGCATCTTCACGCCGGAGCGGATGGCGATCATGGCGGCCCCGCCCTTGGGCGTCAGCTTCTTCCCTCTCTTCACCCGGGTTCCCTCCGGGAAGAGCATCAGCGACCACCCTTCCTTCAACCCCTGGATGGATTTTTTCAGCGCGCCGATGTCGGCGTTGCCTCTGTCGACGGGAAACACGCCCAGCCTGGTCAAAAAGCCCTTCAGCACGGGGATCTTGAAGAGCTGCTTCTTCGCCATGACGCACAGGGGGTAGTCCCGGCGCAGGGCGGCAATGACCAGGATGGGGTCCCACCAACTGGAGTGATTGGGACAGAGCACCACCGGCTCCTCCGGGACGTTTTCCAGTCCCCGGATGTCCAGCGGATGCAGAAAGAGCACGATGGGCTTGAGAAAATCGTGCACCTTTACGTAGTACTCGTTTTTCATCGTTCAGCCAGGCTCCTCTCGATCAGCTCCAGCATGGCCTCCAGGCTCTGGTCAAAATCCAGCTCGCTGGTATCCAGCACAACGGCGTCCTCCGCCTGGCGCAGCGGAGCGATCTCGCGGTGGGTATCGGCCCAGTCGCGATCCTTCATCTCCTGCAGGACCTCCTCAAAGGGACGGGGCGTGCCTCTCTCCTCCAGCTCCTTCATGCGGCGCAGGGCTCTTATCTCCGCTGCAGCCGTCAGATAGATCTTCACGTCGGCGTCCGGGAGCACCACCGTGCCGATATCCCGGCCGTCCATGATCACGCTGCGGCGGCGGGCCAGATCACGCTGCATATCCAGCAGGAACGCCCGCACCTCCGGGATGGCGGACACATCGGAGGCGTACATGGAGATCTCCGGCAGGCGGATCTCCGCCGTAACGTCTTTTCCGTTGAGCAGCATATGCTGCAGCCCGTCCTTACTGTACGTCATATCCACGCGGATCTCCGGCAGCGCGCCGATCACGCCCTCCCGGTCCTTGGGATCGATCCCCCGACAGAACACGTGATAACCGATGGTCCGATAAATGGCGCCGGTATCCACGTAGAGGATCCCGCGCCGGGCGGCTACCGCCTTGGCCAGGGTGCTTTTCCCCGCGCCGGAGGGCCCGTCTACGGCGACGGAATAGATCCTCTCTTCTTTCACCTGTTCCATGTGCTTCTCCTCCTGTTCCGCAGCGGACAACCCGGCCTGTCGGCCCGTTGCCCACGCGATCTGCAAATTAAAACCGCCCGTATAGGCGTCCACATCCAGGATCTCCCCGGCGAAATAGAGCCCCGGCACCAGCTTGGACGCCATGGTGGCAGGCTGGACCTGATCCACCTTTACGCCGCCGGTGGTGACGATGGCCTCCGCTACCGGACGCGGTCCGGTCACCGGTATCTCAAAGTGCTTCAGCAGCGTTACCAGGCGGCGCCGCTGTTCCCGGGTCACGGCGTTGGCTTTTTCTCCGGGAGAAATCTCCAAGCGGCGGCATATCACGTCCACCATGCTTCGGTGTACCAGTCCCGCCGCAATCTTGTCAAAATCCCTGTTGGGCGCCTGGGCGATATCCCGCAGGATCCGCTCATCCAGCTTTTTCTCATCCAGCGCCGGCTTCAGGTCGATGGACAGCGTATAACGCTCCTTTTCCCAGTGCCGCAGATGGGCGCTGGCGGACAGGACCAGCGGACCGGAGACGCCGAAATGGGTAAACAGCATCTCGCCGAATTCCCGGAACAGCGTCTTCCCTCTTTGATTTTTCACGGTCAGCTCCACGTTTTTCAGGGCCAGTCCCTGCATCTGTCCGCAGCAGGGATCGTCGCTGACCAGGGGCACCAGTGAGCCCCTCGGCTCCACGATGGTATGCCCCAGGCTGGCCGCGATCCGATACCCGTCGCCCGTAGAGCCCGTACCCGGATAGGAGATCCCGCCCGTGGCCAGAATGGCCGCATGGGTCGGATAACGCGTCTTCTCCCCCCATACCGCCGAAACGCATCCATCGGTCAGCTCCACCGTCACCGCCCGGTCCCGCACGATGCGGACCTTTCGGCGGCGCAGCTCCCGCTCCAGAGCGGCGCTCACGTCAAAGGCCCGGTCCGATACCGGAAACACGCGGTTGCCCCGCTCCGTCTTCAGCGGAACGCCCAGCTCCTCGAAGAAAGCCATGGCCGCCCGCCCGTCAAAACGGGAAAAGACGCTGTAGAGAAACCGTCCGTTGCGGGGGACGTTCTGCATCAGCTCGTCCCGCTCGCAGTTGTTGGTCACGTTGCAGCGGCCTTTCCCGGTGATATTCAGCTTTTTTCCCAACCTCTCGTTGGGCTCCAGCAGCGTTACAGACGCCCCCTGCCCGGCAGCGCTGACAGCCGCCATCATCCCGGCGGCTCCGCCGCCGATCACAACGATTTCGTTACTCATCATCCAACCTGCCGAAAATACTGTGTGCGCTCCAGACGCGCTCCATCTCGTCAAAGATGCCGTCCACTTCATCCTTGCGGCGGCGGCCCACCTCCGCGATCAGCGCGTTGAGCAAGCTCAGCGGCGCGGCCATGGAGTCCACAAAGGAGATCATATTGCTGCGCACCAGAAGCGCCGCCTCCGCCCAGCGGCAAAGCGGCGAAATGGTGCTGTCGGTGATGGCGATCACCTTGGCGCCCCTGTCATGGGCGTACTGCACGGCATCCACCGCCGTGATGGAATAGCGGGGAAAGCTGATGCCCAGGAGCACGTCGCCCTCCCCGATGTGGACCAGCTGCTCATAGATCTCGCCTGCAGCCGAATTCTGCACCAGGATCACGTTCTCAAACACCAGATGCAGATAGAAGTTCAGGTAGCCGGCCAGAAATGACGAGGACCGCACCCCCAGGATAAAAATGCGCTGTGCCTGCAGCAGCATGTCCGCCACCCGGTCGAATTCCCGGCGGTCCACCCGCGCAATGGCGGCGTGGATGCTCTCCATATCCTGCTGCATAACCTCGCCGACCACGTCGGAGCCGCTGCTCTGCTCCCGGGAGACGCGGATGCGCTGCACGGAGGTCAGTCGTCCCCGCACCAGCTCCTGGAGCGCCCTCTGCATGCCGGGATATCCCTGACAGCCCAGCTGCGCGGCGAACCGCACCACCGTGGATTCACTGGCGTGCACCGCTTCTCCCAGCTTCTTCGCCGTGAGGAATGCGGCCTGGTCCGTGTGGTGCAGAATATAGTCCGCGATCTTCTTCTGGGTTTTGGAAAAGGAGTCCATCCCGGAGCGGATCTGAAGCAGTACGTCATTCATGGCTCAATGGTTCCCCTTAAGTAGCTTTATTTCAACATCTGTCAAGTATCTCCACTTGCCAGTCTTCAAGTCGCCCAGCGCAAGTTTTCCCTCCCGGATGCGCTGCAGACGGCGGACCGACAGGCCTACTTGTGCGCACATGCGGCGGATCTGTCGGTTTTTTCCCTGGTGAATGGTCACCTGAAGCAACGCGCCCTCTCCGTCGCGGGAGATTTCCTCCACCCGTGCCGGACGGATGGGCTCGCCCTCCAGCTCCGTGACAGAGGCCAGGCGCTCCGGGGCGTCCGAGATCTGTCCGCTGACCCACACCCGGTAGACCTTGTCCACCTCGTGGCGCGGATGGAGCAGCGCCTGCGCCAGATCTCCGTCGTTGGTAAAGAGCAGCAGCCCCTCCGAATCCCGGTCCAGCCGCCCGACGGGATAAACGCGTCGGCCGCAGTCGGCCACCAGTTGAGCCGCCGTCGGCCTCCCCAACTCGTCGGACAGCGTGGTGACGTATCCCCGCGGTTTGTTGAGCATCAGGCAGATCGGCGCATCGGGCGCAGGAAGCGGACGGCCGTCCACCTCGATGCGGTCGGTCGTCGGGTCGGCCCTGTCTCCCAGCGACGCCGGCCGGCCGTTGACACTGACGCGGCCCTGCCGCAGCAGGTCCTCTGCCGACCGACGGGAGCAGAGCCCCGCCTGGGCCATGATCTTCTGCAAGCGTTCTGCCAAGCTCGCCCCTCCTGTCATTCTTCCTCCGGGTCGTTCAACCCGGCAAAGCACTCCTCATACAGAGCGGTGTGATCCGCCCAGTCGTCGCCGTCCCGCAGGGTGACGGCAATCAACAGGCAGCCCTCTCTCCTGACGCAGGTGACCAGCGTGCGGCCCGCCGCGCCGGTATAGCCTGTTTTCATGCCGATGCAGCCCGGCAGCGTTTTCAAAAGGCGGTTGTGGTTCTCCATGGTCCTCCCGGCAACGGAAGCCCGTACCGTGGAACAGATCCGCATCAGCGTCGGGTTTTCGGCTGCGCAGGCTGCCAGCACAGCCATATCCCTGGCTGTGGAATAATGTCCCTCCGCATCCAGTCCGTTGGGATTGGCAAAGGAGGTCCCCGACATGCCGAGGCTTCGCGCCTTGGCGTTCATCCAATCCACAAACCGGTCCACGCTGCCGGCGCTGTACTCGGCCAGCGCCAATGCCGCATCGTTGCCGGAGCAGAGCAGAAGGCCGTACAGCAGGGCCTCCACCGTCACCGTCTCCCCGGGTGAAAGATGCATGGAGGAGCCCTCCGCCATATGCGCAGGGCTCACAGTGACCGTATTCTGGAGCGCGCAGTGCTCCAGCGCCACCAAGGCCGTCATGATCTTGGTCGTGCTGGCTATGAGCATCCGCCGATCCCCGTTTTTCTCATACAGGATCCGCCCCGTCTGCGCGTCCATCACCACAGCCGCCTCAGCGGAGATCCGGGTCGCCTCGGCACAGTGCGGGATCAGACACACAAACAGCAGCAGGAGCAGTAGCAGCCTTTTCATAGAGTCACCTCGTCACAAAGATGACTCAGTATATTCGCTCAGAAGGTCTCTTTTTCCGCCTTGCGCTTGTCCATAAAGTTCTCCACCCGATCCATGACCTCCGGCATCATGTCGATAACGCGGTCCACGGTGGACATGGCGGGCATGGCCACCGGCAGCACGCGGGTGATGCCCTCCTTGATGACCAGGAAGGCCACCGGCTCCACACGGACGCCGGCGGTGCTGGCGCCGCCGAACTTGGGGCTCTGCTTGCCGTAATCGCCGCCGCCGCAGCCAAAGCCGAAGCTTAGCCGGGACACCGGGATCAGCGTCACGCCGTCCGGCGTGGCGATGGGCTGGCCGATGACGGTGTTGGAGTCCACCATCTCCCGGATCTTGCTCATGGAGGTGTACAGCAGGTCAGTGAGGGAATTGCCCTTCTTCTCAATGTGATCCATGGTTATTCTCCTTTATCTTCTACATGATTATTGTCCGTTTTTGATTGGCTGGCGGCCTTCTCCCGGGCCTTCTTTGCCTTTCGGAACGCCAGGAACCATTTCAGCAGCGGGATGGCAAAGCACCAGCCGATGGCAAACAGGTCGGCGATCAGCAGGGAGATCCCCACCTGGCCCTCTGCCTGGGTCCGCAGGCTCTCGTAATCCACGTCCAGATGGATGCGGGGATCCGGCATGTTCAGCAGCCGTTCCAGCTGCGGCATCATGGTCCACATGGCGCCGGAGCTCCAGCCGTACATCTCCGCCACCTTGGACGGATCGTCGCCGCCGAAGGTCACGGATACCCGCATGGGTTTGATGCGCACCCGGTGTCTGGTCTTGCGCAGTCCGCGCTTGAGCGACTCAAACAGGGCCGGTACGGCGGACCGGATATCCTCGAAGGTCAGGCCCAGCCCCTTCTTCTTGGCGGGCTTTTTCGCCTCTTCCTTCTTCTCTTTCTTCTTTTTGGGCTTCGGTTTCTTTTTCGCCGTCTTCTTCTTTTTCTTTTTTGGCTTCTTCGGCAGAATCTGGATGGTCACAGGTCCCGCCTGCACCCAGACGCGCAGCTCCTCACCGAAGGAAATCTTCACGCCGATGCGGATCAGCAGGATCAACAGGATCAGCGCCAGCAGAATACCCAAAATCCAGAGCACAACCAAATGACCACCCCCTTGCATGTCATATTTTGCCGTGATTTCATTCCCCTGCCCGCTCAGACAGAGGCATATCGCTCACCACGTCGCCCTCCTCGTTGAGCCGCAGCTGGCCGTCTGTTTCCAGGCCGGGCATCTCCGGCAGCTCGTCCAGCGAGTTCAGGTGAAAGGCCCGCAAAAAGGCCTTGGTGGTGCGGTAGAGATGCGGCCGGCCCGGTACCTGCAGACGGCCGCACTCCTCAATCAAGTGCCGGTCCAGCAGCAGCCCCACCGTGTAGGAGCTGTCCACGCCCCGGATCTGATCCACGTAGGCCCGCGTGGTGGGCTGGTAGTAGGCGATGATGGTCAGGACCTCCAGCGCAGGCTGACTGAGCTTGGCGGGCTTGCGGATTTCGAAAGCCTTGCGGATGTAGTCCGCGTAATCCGGCGCGGAGCAGAGCTGATAGCTGTCCTCCATCCGGATCAGACGGACGCCCCGGCGCTCGTAGCTGTAGTGGTCGGCCAGGCGTTTGAGCACCAGCTCTACCGTGGGGCGGTCCATCTCCATCGCCACACAGATCCGATCTGCCTGTATAGGCTCGCCGGAGGCAAACAGGATCGCCTCGATGGCGGATTCGATCTCTTTCATTTCCAGATTATCCATGGTTCACTCTCTCATTCAAAGTTCAGTTCCTCCGGCAGCTCACCCTCGCAGCTCACCGTACAGTCGGTGGCAGAGCCGGCCAGGCGGATGGCGCGGCTGCGGCACAGCTCCAGCACGGCCATAAAGGTGGCCACCAGCTCGCTGCGGCTGCGGCTGCCGCGGAAGAGCAGCAGGAAGCGGGTCATGCCGCCCTCCTTCAGCCGGCGGAACAGCTCCCGCGCCTTGCGCTCCACGGAATAGGGCTCCCGCCGGACGATCTCGTCGAATACCGCAAGCTGCGGCGCCTGTACCTGTCCCTGGCGGTCCAGCACGTCCTGCATGGCCAGGACCAGGTCGGCGCTCTCCTGGTCGTATTCGTAGATCTTGCCCCGCTTCATGGGCTCGGGGTTCTTGGTCAGGATATTGCGTCCGAACTCCCCCATGGGGCCCAGCTTCTCCGTCAGTCCCTTGATTTTCAGATAGATCTCACCCCGCTGCCGCTCCTCCAGGGACTTGATCAGGGCGTCCATCTCGCTCTGGGTCTCCTCGTCCTCAATGGACAGCAGCATCCGTGTCTTGATATACATGAGGTGGGCGGCCATGGTGACGAATTCGCTGGCTACCTCCAGATCCATTTGCTGGCGCTGCTCCAGATACTGAAGATACTGGTCCAGGATCAGCGCGATGGGGATATCCTGAATCTCGATCTTGTTCTTGCTGAGCAGGAACAGGATCAGGTCCAGCGGCCCCTCGAAATCCTGCAGCGCCTCGTCCCGCTTGCCCTGTACCACTCTTTCCAGTTTATAAATCGGATTGTCCAAATCGATCCCTCAATCACAGGGGCTCACAGCCCCACGATATTGCAAAACAGGCGGAATACCCCATAGGTGGCCTTGCTGAGAAAGCTGCCGCCGGCGCCCATCATCACCAGGGCCAGCAGGAGCAGCATACCGATGCGCTCATAACGCATCAGCATCTCATACTGCCGGTCCGGCAGCAGAGCGGCCATCACCTTGGACCCGTCCAGCGGCGGGATGGGCAGCAGGTTGAAGATGCCCAAGCCGATGGACATGAGCGTGGTGCGCAGCAGAAACTGCAGCAGGAGCTCGGATACGGCGCCATGGGTCCACAGCAGCTTTGTCACAAGCAGCGTCAGCAGCGCCAGCAGCAGATTGGACAGCGGACCGGCCAGAGCCGTCACCGCCATTCCCAGCTTGGGGCGCTTGAAATAATTGGGGTTCACCGGCACGGGCCGAGCCCAGCCAAAGCCGGCCACCGCCAGCATGGCGAAGCCGAACCAGTCGATGTGCCGCAGCGGATTCAAGCTCAGGCGGTGCTGCCGCTTGGCGGTGGGATCGCCCAGGGCATAGGCCGCCAGACCGTGACACGTCTCATGCACCGTCAGGCAGATCAGCACGGCGGCCAGACGCAGCAGCAGGTCCTGGAGGGAGCCCAGATCCAGCGCGCGGAAGAGATTGGTCAGATAATGCAAGGCTACGTCTCCTTTGCTCTCCATCAACAGGCACAAGATGGCAATATATAGTGTATTATACCAAACTGTGCGGACAATTACAAGGAAAAATACACATTCCCCCTCTCTCTTCCGCCTGTTACCGGACGGTGGCGGAGCTGTAACTGGACTGTTGCGGAATTGTAACGAAATTCTCACTCTGCTGTGCTACAATAAGGACAGAAAGAATATGTTTCCGTATTCCCGGAAAGGAGTATCTGCCATGAAGAATCCCGGACATGTGATCCTTGCGTTGGCCGGTCTTTGTCTGCTGGTGGCGCTGGTGGCTTTTTTCCTGCCCACGGCCGGCGGTCTGGCACTCTCTTACCTGACGATCCTCTTGGCCATGGCGGTAGGGATCCTGTGCATCGGCGCCGCGCTGGGCATGTTCTCCCACGATAAATAGTACCTTCACATGAGATCAGAGGGGGAGATGGCCGCAGTCATCTCCCCCTCTCCGTTCAAAAAGGAGTGTTGCCCATGAAACGAATACAGGCAATCCTGCTGGCACTGATCGCCGCTCTGCTGCTGACAGCCTGCGGCGGCTCCGCCCAGCATGGCGGAGCCAGTCCCGCGGAGTCCGGCTCCGATATGGGCTGGAATGCCCCGGATATCGACTACAAGCGGGAGGATCTTCCGGCAGCGGCCAAGATGATCTTTACCGGTCAGATCGAGCTGGAAACGCTGACCTTCGACCAGGCGGTGTCCGACATAGGCGCCCTGGTGGAAAACGTCGGGGGCTACTATGAGGAGCAGAGCGTTTCCGGCTATGCCTCCGGCTATCGTTACGCCAATTATGTGATCCGCGTACCCTCCGAGCAGTTCTCCCGCTTCTGCCGCGAGGTGGGCGACGTCTGCCATACTCTGCGGGTAAATACTTCCCAGGAAAACATCTCCGAGTCCTATTACGACACGGAATCCCGGCTGAATACCGCGAAGACCAAGCTGGCGCGGCTGCAGGAGCTGCTGTCCCGGGCGGAGAGCCTGGAGGATATCATCACCATCGAGAGCGCCATTGCCGACACGGAGCAGACCATCGACCGCCTCTCCGGCACACTGCGCAGCTACGACAATCTGGTGGATTACGCCACCGTGCGGGTCTCCCTGCAGGAGGTCTATCGTCTCTCCGGCACGCAGGACGCCCCGCTCACCCTGGGGCAGCGGATCGGCAACGCTTTCACCTCCGGACTTGCCGGTGTGGGCGATTTCTTTGAGGGGCTCCTGGTTTTCCTGGCCTACGCCTGGTTCTGGCTGTTGCTGCTGGCGGCAATCGTCGTTGTCGTGATCGCAGTGATTCGCCGCCGCACCGCCCGCAGGCGGAGAAAAAAGGCGGAAAGCATTGAAAACTCCCGGCCGGAGTAAACGATATCCCCCGCAAGTGAAAAGAGCGCGGTGCACAGGCACCGCGCTCTTTTCATCAATCAGTTGTCAGTCAATTACTTGCCCATGTTCATCTGAGCAGCGACCTCGGCGGCGAAGTCCTCCTGCTTCTTCTCAATGCCCTCGCCGGTCATGAAGCGAACGGCCTTGACGAACTTGACGCTGCCGCCCAGCTTCTTGGCGGCGTCGGCAATATACTGTGCCACCGTGCCGGTGAAGATATCGCCGCGGACGAACTCCTGCTGCAGCAGGCAGTTCTCCTCGTAGAACTTGTTCATCTTGCCCATGACGATCTTCTCCTTCACGGGCTGGGGCTTGCTGGCCATCTTGGGATCGGAATCCATCAGAGCCAGAGCGACCTTCTTCTCCTCGGCCAGCACTTCCTCGGTGACGTCGGCCTTGTCCCAGAAGCGGGGGTTCAGAGCGGCGATCTGCATGGCAACGTTCTTGCCGATCTCGGTGGCGTCAATGCCGCCCTCCACAGCCAGGTTCACCATGACGCCGATCTTGCCGCCGGCATGCACGTAGCCCACGCTGGTATTGTCGTTGTAGCGGACGAAGCGGCGGATCTGCAGATTCTCACCGATGGACATGACCTTCTCGGGCAGGGTCTCAGCCACGGTCAGCTCAGAGCCGGGATACTTGCTGTTCAGCAGCGCCTGCACGTCGGCGGGATCGCTGTCGACCACGACCTTGGCGATATCCTTCACGAAAGCCACGAAAGCGGCGCTCTTGGCGCAGAAATCGGTCTCGCAGTTGACTTCCACAACGGCGCCCACGCCGTTCTCCACCAGCACGTAAGCCATGCCCTCGGCGGCGATGCGGCCGGCCTTCTTGGCGGCCTTGGCCAGGCCCTTCTCACGCAGGTACTCAACGGCCTTGTCCATATCGCCGTCGGTCTCGGTCAGCGCCTTCTTGCAGTCCATCATACCTACGCCGGTCATCTCGCGCAGGGTCTTCACATCAGCAGCGGTAAAAGCCATTTGATATATCCTCCTGTATACGATAATAGTTTTTCATGAAAAGGGGCAGGGACAAATCCCTGCCCCGTTGCTCACACGGTTTTGGTCCGATTACTCGGCGTCGGCGGTCTCGGCGGCGGGCTCCTCGTTCTGCTCGCCCTGACGGCCCTCGATCATGGCGTTGGCCATCACGGAGGAGATCAGGCGAATGGCGCGGATCGCGTCGTCGTTGCCGGGGATCGGATAGTCGATCTCATCGGGATCGCAGTTGGTATCGGCAATGGCCACAACGGGGATGCCCAGACGATGGGCCTCGGCGATGGCGTTGCGCTCCTTGCGGGTGTCCACGATGAACAGGGCGCCGGGCAGCTTCTTCATTTCCTTCACTCCGCCCAGGTACTTCTCCAGCTTCTCGATCTCGCCCATGTGCTTGATGACTTCCTTCTTGGGCAGCATATCGAAGGTGCCGTCAGACTGCATGGCCTTGAGCTGGTTCAGACGGTCGATACGGGTGCGCATGGTCTTGAAGTTGGTCATCATGCCGCCCAGCCAGCGGGCGTTGACGTAGTACATGTTGCAGCGCAGGGCCTCGTCCTTGATGGCCTCCTGGGCCTGCTTCTTGGTGCCGACAAACAGCAGGGACTGGCCGTTCTCAGACAGCTGGCGCACGAAGGCGTAGGCCTCCTCCATCTTCTTCACGGTCTTCTGCAGATCGATGATATAGATGCCGTTGCGCTCCGTGTAGATGTAGGGAGCCATCTTGGGGTTCCAGCGACGGGTCTGGTGGCCGAAGTGCACACCGGCCTCCAGCAGGGCTTTCATGGATACGACGTTCTGATTTGCCATGGTTTTTCTTTTCTCCTTTGACGTTTTAGTTTGTACCTCCAGCCGCATCATCCCCCCGGCTAACCGTTGAACGGCACCGACCGGGAGTCCGTGGCTGTGCGGAATGCTGAAATATAATACCACAGCGCCATACGGAATGCAAGGAAAATTTTGCGAAATTTCTGACTTTTTTCAACTGTTTCCGGGCTCAGAATCGCCGGGGACGCCGCTGGGACGACGGGCCGTCCCGCCGCTGGAAGGGCTTGTCGACCAGAATGATGTCGTCGCCGAATCGCGTCACGCAGTCCCAGGGGATGTAGTAGTCCTCCCCCCGGCCGAACAGTCCGAAAAAACGGCAGGGGCCCAGGACGATCAGCGCCTTCACCTCCCCCTCGGGGATCTTCAGCTCCAGATCGCCGGCGTAGCCCAGGCGGCAGCCGTCGCAGATATTGATGACCTCTTTGCGCCGCAGTGTTGAAAACCGATTCACCATATACTCCACCTCGCCCCATCCTATGCTTCTGCCGGGTCGTCCGATGATAAAAAGCGCTGCGGCTGTGCCGCAGCGCTTTGTTTGTTCAGCCTTTTCGGATCCAGTAGATCACGTAACACTCCACCATATCGCCGCGATAGAGAAAAACATTCTCACCCATCTCGATATGCTTGCCGAACAGCAGGTCCGGGATAAAGAGGCGGGCTGTGGTGCGGCGGGCGCCCTTCAGCGTCAGGCCCTCCGCCGTGGGGTGCAGGTGCAGCTCAGTGGCTGCCTCCTCCAAACCGGGCAGCTGCAATTGAACCTCCAGGCGGTGCAGGTCCTTCTCGGCGTTGATGTAGACCAGGTTGTCCTCATCGCGGAACCAGTTGATGTTCATACCCTTCCCTCCTCTCAGCGGTTTTTCTTCGCCAGCTCCGCCAGCTCGGGATACTTGCTGATGATATAGCTGTAGCTGCTGCGGCGGTGGGGCACCAGACAGTTGCTGCAGTCCTTGTGGCCGTTCTCCAGATAGACGAAATTGCCGCCGCACTTGCTGCCCAGGGTGTAGAGCGGACAGTAGCAGAACAGGCAGTTGAAATTGTCCGGATCGTCCGTCTTGTGACAGGGGAAGAATTCACAGGCCCTGTGCTGGTTGAAAGAGTAGTTGCACTCCTCCGGCTTCTTGTTTCTCCAATCGCTGCTCATGGTTTTCTCCTCCAATCTCCCATATGTCCAGCGCCCTTCCGGGTCTCTCTCCAGCAGATAGCCGTGTCCCGGCTCGCTCTGCCACTCGTATCGGCTGCGCCCCTCGCCGGGAAACAGGTCGGCCATGATGGCGGCGATGACGCCGCCGTGGGTCACGATCACCGTATCCACGTCCCGCCTGCAGACCCGCTGGAAGGCCCGCCGGACGCGGCGGCGCATCTGCAGGCCGCTCTCCCCTCCCGGCGGTACGTTGGCCTCGTTGTCGCCGGAGATCCAGTTCAGATAGGCGGGATCGTCCTTCAGCTCCTCGTAGCTGCGCATCTCAAAGGCCCCGAAGTCGATCTCACGGAACCCCCGGCAGATCCGGCGGGGCACGCCGCCGCAGAGCAGCCGCAGCGTCTCGTCGCAGCGGCGCATGCCGCTGGTGATATAGCGATCCGCCGCCGGTATGACCAGGGGCTTTGCAAGGAGCGCCTCTCTCCCCTTCTCCGACAGGGGCAAGTCGGTGCTGCCGCAATAGCAGCGGCGCTCATTGGCCTCGGTGAGGCCGTGTCGTATCAGTGTGAGCTTCATTTCAACCTCTGCTCCAATCCGCAGAACAGGCGGCTCACCCGGTCCGCCCTGGCCGCCAGATATTGGCACAGGCGCCCCGTCTCGTTTCGCCAGGCCCGCTCTTGGGCGCTGAGGGGCACCACGCCGCAGGAGATATCCCGGCAGATCAGGATGCTGTCCGCCCAGGCGGCGTGATCGGCCTCAAAAACCGCCAGCGGATCGATCCCATCCTGTACGCAGGCGAAGACGTATTCCTCCAGCCGGTCTACACAGCGACAGCCGAAATCGATCCCCCGGTCCGTGCAGGTGAATATGTCGTCTTCTGTCAGGGAAAAGGTCTCACGGGCAAAGGCACGCTTGCCCTGATAGGCCCCTCCGATAATGAGTATCATAGCTGCCTCCTATAAAAAAGCGTACGCCGCTGCGGCGCACAGCTCGGCCACGGTCAATGCGTAGCCGGAGATATCACCGTTCATGCCGCCCAGGGCCCGATATCCCCGGCGCAGAGCCAGAGCGCAGCAGGCCGCCTCGATAAGCAGGGCGAAGCCGGCTGTGCCGCACAGCAGGAAACCCGCCGCCAGAGCCGCAGCAAGCATGGCGATCAGCACAGCGGCCCGGTCCCTGGGCAGCTTCTGCACCGCGTATTGACTGGTGGTCATGGGCGGCAGCAGCAGCACCGCCAGGGCGCAGCAGCAGCGGCTGACCACCGGGATCAGCAGCAGCAGGCGGATATCGCCGCGGCCCACGGAAAAGAGGCTCCAGAGCGCCAGCAGCGTCAACGTGCAGCCCACCACGGCAAAGGAGCCCACATGGGGATCCTTCAGGATCTCCCGCCGCTTCCCGGCGTCGGCGCAGGAGTGGACGGCGTCCACCACGTCCATAAATCCGTCCAGATGGATGGCGCCTGTGGACACGAAGGGCCAGGCGCACAGCAGCAGCGCCGCGACGGGGAGCGGCAGGGCAAAATGCCGCACCAGCCAGGCCAGGCCCCACCAGAGAGCGCCGATCTCCAGACCGATCACCGGCAGGAACAGCAGCATCAGCGGTCGGGCTTCCTCGTCCCACACGCGCCAGGGGCTGGGGATATAGCAGAACATGCTGCGGCACATGGCGTAGGCGTGAGCACAGCGTTTCATTGCGGCAATTCCCCCTTGTATATCGTGATCTGCCCGGCGGTCAGCTCTGCTGCGGTGTCGCAGAGTTCCGCCGCCGCGCAGTCCAGAGCCGCCAGTGCCCTGCGGTAGAGCTCGGTGATCTCGTCGTAGCGTCCCGCGTCGCTGTAAATGCTGTCGCTGACCACCACGGCGTTTTCCACGGTATTCAGAAAAGCCGTCAGATCCCGGATGCAGCGCTCGCCGGCTTCCCGATCCACCTGTCCGTCATGGAACATTTCGTTCATCATCAGGGCCGTCAGGCTGTCCAGCAGAAAGGCTGCCGCAGGGTCTGCCAGCTCCAGACAGGCAGGCAGATCTCTCCCCTGTTCCAGCGTCTCAAACCCCAGGCCCTCCCGGTCCGCCACGTGACGGCGGATGCGGAGACGGTCCTCCTCGTCTACCGGGATCATGGTGGCCACGTAGTACCGTTTTCCGCCGGCGGCAAGACGCACCGCCAATTCCTGGGCCAGGGCGGATTTTCCGTTTTTGGCGCCGCCGGAGAGAAAAATCTTCATGACTGCTCCTCCACACTGAAGGCGTCGCCCTGGCGGATCTCCTCCAGATACCCGTCGTCAATGCCGGCCTGGTCAAAGGTTGCCATATCGTTCATAACGGCGCAGGCCGCCTCCAGCACGCAGAAGGCCAGCGGGCAGCCGCTGCCCTCGCCCAGGCGCATATCCAGCAGCAGCATGGGCCGGAGCGCCATGGCGTCCATGGCAAGGCGGTAACCGATCTCAAAGGAGGCGTGACTTGGCACCAGGTAGGCGCGCACGTCGGGGCAGAGGCGGAAGGCGCACAGCGCCGCAACGGCGGAGATAAAGCCGTCGATCACCGCGGGGCGGCGCGTGGCGGCAGCCCCCAGAAAGGCCCCGCACATGGCCGCCAGATCGAAGCCGCCCACCTTCTGAAGCACGTCCACAGGGTCGGCTGCGTCGGGCTTGTTGACGGCAAGGGCCCGGCGGATCACTTGCTTTTTGCGGAGGAAGCTCTGGTCCGTAATGCCGCCGCCGCGGCCCGTCACACGGTCCACATCCGCCTCCAGCAGCACGGCCAGGACGGCCGAGGAGGTGGTGGTGTTGCCGATCCCCATCTCCCCCACACCCAGAACGTCCGCCTCCGCGGAGGCGGCCAGATCAAAACCGGTGTGTATGGCCTGCAGCGCCTGGGCGCGGGTCATGGCGGGCCCCTCGGAGATATCTGCCGTGCCCCGGGCGATCTTGCGGTCCAGCACCGCGTTCTCCCGGATCTCGGCGTTGACGCCCACGTCGCAGACGGTGACGCCGCAGCCGAAATGCTTTGCCAGCACGGAGGCCCCGGTTTTCCCCCTGGTCAGATTTACCGTCTGCATCAGAGTGACCGATTGCGGCGCACTGGAGACGCCCTGGGCCACCACGCCGTTATCGGCTGCAAAGACCAGCAGGTGTTTGCACGCCATGCGATTATGAACGCGGCCCGTGATGCCGGCCAGCTGAACGGCCAGATCCTCCAGCCGCCCCAGGCTGCCCGGCGGCTTGGCCAGGCGCGCCTGCAAGGCCCGGGCCTGCTCCATGGCCTCCCGGTCCGGCGGCGAGATCCGCGCCAGCATCGCTTGCAGTTCTTTCTCCATCTTTGGCTCCTTATACCGGATAATGTCCTGTCTGTAAAGTGAATTCGCCTGTCAGTGATTCATCCCGCGGCCAAAGCCGCGGGCCTTATTATTCTTGCTGACTGTCTATATATTAGCGGTCCGCAGTGGAAAAGTCAAGCGTCCCTCCCCTGCCGCCGCATGTCGAAGACAGCGGTTTTTCGCCCCGCAGTATAAGGCGGCATTTCCCCGGAAATACTTTTTCCAACGGATGAAGGAGGCGCTGTATGCGGGGAAAGGTTGAATTATGCGGCGTAGATACGGCAAAGCTGCCGGTGCTGAAAAACGAGGAGATGACGGAGCTGCTGCGGCGCAGCGGCTCCGGTGACAAGCAGGCGCGGGAGGAGCTGATCTGCGGCAATCTGCGGCTGGTTCTGTCGGTGATCCAGCGATTTCTGGGGCGGGGCGCCAGCGCCGACGATCTCTTTCAGGTGGGTTGCATCGGGCTTATCAAGGCCATCGACAATTTTGATCTGAACCAATGCGTCCGCTTTTCCACCTACGCCGTGCCCATGATCATCGGCGAGATCCGCCGCTATCTGCGTGACAACAGCTCTCTGCGGGTCAGCCGCAGCATGCGCGACACTGCTTATCGGGTGCTCCAGGCCCGGGAAAAGCTGCTGGGACAGAGTCAGCGGGAGCCCACCGTGGAGGAGATCGCCCGGGAGCTGGATATCCCGCGTGAGGATGTGGTCATGGCCATGGACGCCATGGCGGATCCCGTCTCCCTCTACGAGCCCGTCTATTCCGACGGGGCTGACGCCGCCTGCGTAATGGATCAGGTGAGAGACCGGTCCTGCAGCGACGAGGTTTGGCTCCGTCAGATCGCGCTGAAGGACGCCATTGCCCGGCTGGGACCGCGGGAACGCCGCATCCTGACCATGCGCTTTTTCCAGGGCCTGACGCAGATGGAGGTCTCCGCCCGGATCGGCATCTCCCAGGCCCAGGTGAGCCGCCTGGAAAAGGGCGCTGTGGGCAGCATCCGCCAGGCATTGTGACCGCAGTTATGCTTGCCAAACCGCCGGATATCGTGTAAAATAGAGGCAACTCACAAGAAAGGCGGTTTGCCACATGAAAACTGTCACTCTGGGCTCCACCGGTATCGTCTCGCCGAAGAACGCCTTCGGCGCCCTGCCCATCCAGCGGGTCAGCGTCGAATACGCCGCCAAGCTGCTGCGCCGTGCGTATGAGGCGGGCTTTACCCTCTTCGATACCGCCAACATGTACAGCGACAGCGAAAAGAAGATCGGCGTCGCCCTCCACGACGTGCGGGACAAGATCACCATCACCACCAAGACCGGCGCCCTGGACGTGGATACCTTCTGGGCCCACCTGCACAACAGCCTGAGGATGCTGCAGACGGACCACGTGGACATCCTGCAGTTCCACAACCCCGCCTTCTGCCCCAAGCCCGGCGACGGCACGGGCCTCTACGAGGCGGCGCTGGAGGCCAAGGCCCAGGGCAAGATCCTCCACATCGGCATCACCAACCACCGCCTGACCGTGGCCCACGAGGCCATCGAGTCCGGCCTGTACGAGACGCTGCAGTTCCCCTTCAACTACCTGGCCACGGAGAAGGATATCGAGCTGACGCGCCTGTGCAGGGAGCACAACATGGGCTTCATCGCCATGAAGGCCCTGTCCGGCGGCCTGCTCAACAACGCCGCCGCCTGCTACGCCTGGCTGGATCAGTACGACAACGTGCTGCCCATCTGGGGCGTGCAGCGGGAGTCGGAGCTGGAGCAGTTCATCTCCTTTATGACCGATCCCCCCGTCCTGAACGAGGAGCTCGCCGCCGTGGTCGAAAAGGACCGCGCCGAGCTGGTGGGCAGCTTCTGCCGCGGCTGCGGCTACTGCATGCCCTGCCCCATGGACATCGAGATCAACAACTGCGCCCGCATGAGCCAGCTGATCCGCCGCGCCCCCTCCGCCCCCTACCTGACTCCCGCATGGCAGGAGAAAATGCTGCTGATCGAGCAGTGCCTCCACTGCGACTCCTGCAAGTCCAAGTGCCCCTACGGGCTGGACACGCCCACGCTCCTGCAGGAGAACCTGGCGGACTACAAGCGCATCCTGGCCGGCGAGGTGCAGATCTGATCCATAGGAAAGCAAACGAGGGAGGCAATCCATGCCTCCCTCGTTTTGTTATTGTTCGATCCGGCCGCGCTCGATCCAGTCCAGGGCGATGGTCGGCAGCGTGCCCAGCAGCGTACTGGTGCTGATCTGATTTGTGATGTAGGAGAAGCGCTTGCCCTCGGCGTTGACGTACGACACGAACAAGGAGGGGATCGGCTCCCGGGTATAGGAGTCCTTCATCTGCGCGCCCCACAGCTCCAGGACGGCGCCGTCGGCAAAGGCGATCCGCAGCGGCTCCTCCTTGGGCAGCCTGTACCTGGCGCCGCCGCTGCCGCCGTCCATCAGATACATGAGCAGCTGGCTGAGCTTTTCCTGCGTCATCTCCTCGCTCTTCCCGTCCACGGTGCAGACAGCGGCCGTTCCCCACTTGGAGGCGATGCAGCTTTCGGAGATGTCGCCCATGAAATTGTGATACCGGTAGATATGCCCCCCGTGGACCGCCACGGGCAGGATCAGTACCGCCAGCAGCACCACCGCGGCGATGATGCAGACGATCAGCTTCACATCGTGCCGGGGCGTGCTGGGCGGATTGACGTTTTCATACATCGCGCATCCCTCCTGTTGTGCATATCATATCAGACAAAACGCCCCGCGTCCATCAACTCCCGGTTGCAGACGCCAAAATTTCTCGAAAAAAGCGGCAACTTCAGGTTGCATCCCTTTTTTATGCATTCCGTGTAAGATTTTCCCCGCCGGACCGAAAGATGAGATAGGAAACCGGTTTTCTGACAGTAAGGAGACATTCGTCATGAGAGATCGCGAGCTGATAGAGCTGCTGCGCCGGGATCCGGAGCGGGGCTTCCGGCAGCTGACGGACCAGTATACGGGCCTGGTGTGGTCCGTGGTCCGCGCACGGCTGGGCGAGGCGGGCACACGGGAGGACGTAGAGGAGTGCGTCAGCGACGCCTTTGCCGCGTTCTACCTGTCGCTGGACCGCATGGACCCGGACAGCGGCACCGTCAAGGCCTATCTCTGCGCCATCGCGCGGCACAAGGCCATCGACCGCTGCGAGGCCCTGGTCCGCAGCGGCGGCGTCCTCTCCCTGGAAGCGGAATCGGAGCGTGCCGCTCTGGCGGACGAATTCTCCGTGGAAGAAGCGTTCATCAGCGCCCAGCGGCGGCGTGCCGTCATTGAAGCCGTCGCCGCCCTGGGGTATCCGGACCGGGAGATCATCGTGAGGAAGTTCCTGCTGGGCGAGTCCTCCCGCTCCGTGGCGGAGGACCTGGGGATGACGGTGTCGGCCGTGGACACCAGGACCCACCGGGCGCTGAAACGACTGCGGAGTGAATGGGAGGAAACGGAAGCATGAAAAAGGATCTGTACGATATCCTGCGCGACGCCGCGCCGGAGGACCTGGAGCCGCTGTGGGACGCACTCCCGGCGGCGGAGGTGGATGAACTCACGGCGCGCCGCATCCGGGAGCGGGCCATGAAAAAGGCCGGCATACCGGTGCGCGGCGCCGGGCGGCGCCCCTGGCGGCGCATCGCCGCGGCCGCCGCCTGCCTGGTGCTGGCGGCCGTGGCTGCCTTTGCCACCCGGGCCTACGCCGCCGAGCTGCGGGAATACCGGGCGGCGGTGACGTTTTTCCGGGAGAACGAGCTGTCTCTGGAGGGGCTGACCCGTGAGGAGATCAAGGAGGTCTATCGGGATATCTCCGCGGAGAGCTTCACCTGCGGCAAAACGGCGGAGGTCATGGACCGCTCCATGGGGACGTGGAGCGTCCGGGGCTTTGAGCTGGATCTGGGCGACCCGGACCCGGCGGAGCTGGAGGCCCTGTGGAACTACCGGAAGATGAACGTGGGCGACGAGGCCCATCCCCTGTATCGGGTGGAGCAGGACGGACTCCGCTATGTAAGTCAAGTTGTGACAGCCTATAACGGGGCGGTGTACTACAGCACCGTTGCTTTGTTTGATCACGACGACGTGTCGTGGGAAGTCAAGCTGCATGATATCTCCCTGTGGGGCGTATTTCCCGTCTCTGACGGCGTGATCGCCTGGGGAGACAGCCCGTATCTCAGCTATGAAGACGAGATCCTGGTCCGCCACAATGACGAAAGGGCTGTGGGACTTGCCAAAATCAGCAGCAGCGGCAAGCTGCTGTGGAAGCTCTGGCTGGACGGCGCCGCATTCCCCAAGGAGGTGGCCCTGGCTGCCTCGGAGACCGAAAACGGCAATTGTGTCGTGCTGACCAGGGCCTTCGACGCCGCTGACGAGGAGAACCGCTGCTATCTGGTCACCGTGTCCGCGGAGGGGCAGATCGCGGATCGCTTCGAGATCCGCGGCCCGATCCCCATTAAGGGCAAGGGACACATTGCCGCCCTGGGCGACGAGTATCTGATCTTCGGCGAGATCGCGGGAGAGGCCGACTCCATCACCCGGGTGAGCCGGGACGGATCGTCCGTTGAGACCCACGCCTATGCGGAGGAGGGCCTCACCTACCATTTCAGCGACATGATCTCCGACGGGGAGCACGTCTGGCTGTCCGGCTATTCCATGGCATACGACAGGGATGATATCCTGGGCTTGACGCAGGCTGTGCGGGCGCGCATGGCGGAGACGGGCGAAGCCGTCAGCCGCGAGGAGCTGACAAAGCTGACCCGGGACTATTACGGAGCTGTCCTGCTGGTCTGCTCAAACGAGGGCGGCGAGGCGAAGACCGTCTACTCCGTCCAGGGCTCCGTGGGCCGCGGACTGGCCTTCGGCGGCGACGGATCGCTGATCTGGACCGTGGAGCGGATCGAGTCGTCCGAGTTCTACGCCCCCGGACAGATGCGGCCGATCGACTACGTCTTTTCCGCCACCCACGTGTTCCGGTATATTTTCGGCTCGGACGGCAGTCTCACCCGGGAGGATACGGGGGAGTATTCCGGCTTCGGCCCGTCGCAGATCATCCACGCCGGGTCGTGATATTAACAAAAGAAAGAGACGGCGGAGCCGTCTCTTTCTTTATATCCGAGTGTTTACTTTTTGAAGCTGTCCTTCAGCAGCACGGCGCGGTTGAACACCAGGTGGTCGGCGGTGCAGTCCCGGTTGTCCATGCAGAAATAGCCGGTGCGCATGAACTGGAAGGTGGGCGCGTTGACGCCGGTGCGGTTCTCCACCTTGTCAAAGGCGGCGGCGACGTCAGCCATGCGCCGTTCCACCTTGCAGCCGCTGAGGATCTCCAGGCTGTCGGGATTCAGCACGGAGAGGAAGCCCTCGGGGGCGGCGTCGGGATTGGCGTCCAGGAACAGGTTGTCATAGAGCCGCACCTCGGCGTCCAGGCAGTTCTCCGCATCCACCCAGTGGATGGTGGCTCCCTTCACCTTCCGCCCATCGGTGGGGTTGCCGCCCCGGGAGTCGGGATCGTACTGGCACAGGACCTCGGTCACATTGCCGTTCTCGTCCTTGACGCAGCCGGTGCAGGTCACCAGATAGGCGCCCTTGAGACGCACCTCGTTGCCGGGGTACATCCGCTTG
>JAFRSI010000034.1 GCA_017427645.1 Oscillospiraceae bacterium
ACGAGGTGTCTGACCAGCGGCGCGGGTGTAGGACTTTTGCGGCTAGAGTGTAGGACTTCTGCGGTCCAAGTGTCCGTTCTCAGCCGGCGTATTCACTCCTGAGCTCTTTCTGTTTGCAGGGCTATTTTGCGACAGCCCCTTTTTGTCGTTTTATGAAAGCAGCACGTAGCTGCCGGTCTCCGGCCTGGTCCAGGTCATCAGGACCAGGTCGCCGGCGGAGTCAAGGCCCAGCTCGGTCAGGGCCTGCAGGTCCGCCTCGCTCTCCGCGTAGACCCGGTCAAAGCTGCCCAGCAGCTCCTTCGTCAGACCGCTGCCGGCGCCCAGGGCGCCCGTACCGCTGCGGTACGCCACGCTCAGGACCGTATTTTCCGGCAGGGCCGTACGCAGCGCCGCGACAAAGCTCTGCAGCACCGCCGTCCGGTCGGTGTCCTCGCCCAGGCTGATGGCCGCCGCATCCCCGTTGGTGGGGTAGCAGAAGCCGTCCAGCATGATCTCGTCAAAGCCCATGGCGGCGCACTCCCGGCACAGGGCGGTCACGTAGGACAGGGCCTCGGGGCTGCCGGGGTCCAGCCAGGCGCGGCCGCTGGCGTCGTACCAGAGCCAGTTCTCCGCCGTGGTCAGCGCGGCCTGGGGATAGGCCCCGGCGTACGTCGTATCGCAGAAGCACACCAGGTGGGCCACGCTGTACCGGTCAGCTCTCAGGATCTCCTCCAGGTTGGCGCGGGTCACGCCCCGCTCCACTAGGGCGCCGGAGGGGATCTCCACCTCGGTGCCGTAGGTGATGCCGCCGTTCCAGCGCTTCACCTCGATCATCACGGACTCCTCCGCCAGGGACAGCACGTACTGGGGATCCCACCACAGGCAGCCGTATTCCAGCTCCTTGGCGTGGAGCTCCGGCAGCGTCCGGGCGGGCACTGCCGGCTCGGGCTCCGGCTCCGGTTCAGGCTCCGGCTCCGGTTCCTCCCGCTCGATGTTCACGTCGTCCGGGGAGATGGGGTTCACCGGTCCCTGCGGATCCTTCCGGCCGAAGGGCAGCTCCCAGTGGGCGTGTCCCTCCTCGTCGTAGACCACGTAGCGCTGGCTCACCAGATATCCCACTGCCGCCAGCAGGACCAGCACCAGGGCGATGATCCACGCGATCCTGCCGCCGCCGCCGCTGCGGCCGCGGTAACTGTTATATCCCTTGGATGCCATGACGGTTACGGCTCGATGGCGTCCAGCTGACCCACCCGGCGGGCGTGGCGGCCGCCCTCAAACTCGGTGTTCAGGAAGACCTCCACCATGCGCTTGGCCAGGTTGGGGCCCACGATGCCGGCGCCCAGGGCCAGCACGTTGGCGTCGTTGTGGCGGCGGCTCATCTCGGCGGACAGGGGATCGGCGCAGTGGGCGCAGCGGATGCCCTTCACCTTGTTGGCGGCAATGGAGATGCCGATGCCGGTGGTGCAGATGACGATGCCCTTGTCGTATTCGCCGGAGGCCACGGCGCGGGCCACCTTTTCTCCGTAGATGGGATAGTCCACGCTCTCGGTGCTGAAGCAGCCGAAGTCCTCGTAGTCGACGTCGTGCTCCTCCATCCAGATCAGGATGTCCTGCTTGAGCAGATAGCCGCCGTGGTCACAGCCGATGGCAATTTTCATGGATAGCTCTCCTTTCAGTGTTTACGGAAGGGGCCGGAACGTGGGTTGGCCCTTGGCAAACGTGGTGATATAGCGGAAGCCGCACTGGCGCAGCAGCTCCTGGGTCTCCCGGACCCGGCAGCCCACGTAGCCGGTGCTGTGGGCGTCGGAGCCGATGGTGATGATCTCGCCGCCCATCTCCCGGTACAGCCGCAGGATGCTCTCGTCCGGCAGGGGAACGGCGCCGCGGTTGGTGTTGCACTCGATGCCCAGGCCCTTGGGGATGATCTCCCGGAAGATCTCCGCCACGGCGTCCGTGTGGGCGGAGAAATCCATGGCCAGGCGGGCGTTGTCCCAGATGTATCGCACCGGCAGGGTCAGGTGGCCCAGCACGCTGCATTTGCCCCAGCGGGCCAGGGCCAGCACGTCGTCCAGGTAGTCGGCGATCACGTCGTTGTAATAGGCCTCGTCGGCCCGGGGGAGATAGTACAGGTCCTCCCTGCCGTAGCGCGGGCCCGTCATATGGACCGAGCCGATGACGAAATCCAGCTCCGGCGCGTCAGAGAGCAGCTTTTCCGCCCGGTCAAAGGCCAGGGCGGCCTCGCCCAGCTCGGCGCCCAGGCGGATGGTGAGCCGGTCGCCCCATTTCTCCCGGGCCTTTCGCACCTGGCGCAGGGCCTCTGCCCAGGGAAAGTCCGTCCGGGGCGCGTAGGTGCCCCACTCCACGGTATCCAGGTGGTCGGTGAAGCAGATCTCCTGCAGCCCCGCCTTCACGGCGGCAGCGGCCATCTGCTCCATGGTCCGGCTCCCGTCCGGGGAGCAGGTGGAGTGCATGTGGTAGTCTGTCAGATACATGTCTTATTTCTTGAACTTCTTGAAGAAGCTCTTTTGCTTCTCGTGGTTGTTCTCGCCCAGGGTCTCGTCGAATTTCCGCAGGGCCTCCTTCTGCTCCTTGTTGAGGCCCCGGGGCGTCTCGATGGTGACGGTGACGTACTGGTCGCCCCGGCCCCGGCCGTTGAGCACGGGGATGCCCTTGCCCTTCAGGCGGAATACGGTACCCGTCTGGGTCCCCTCGGGGATGGTGTACTTCACCTTGCCGTCGATGGTGGGGATCTCCAGCTCGCCGCCCAGGACCGCCTGGGCAAAGGTGATGGGCGCCTCGCAGAACACGGCGGTGCCCTCCCGGCGGAAGATATCGTGGGGCCGCACCATCACGGTGATCAGCAGGTCGCCGCTGGGGCCGCCGTTGCGGCCCGCGTGGCCCTGGCCCCGCAGGGAGATGGTCTGCCCGTCGTCGATGCCGGCGGGGATATCCACCCGGATGGTCTTGCGCTTGCGGATGCTGCCCTTGCCGCCGCAGTCCGGGCAGGGCTGATGGATGATCTTGCCGCTGCCGCCGCACTTGGGGCAGGTGACCTGGGACTGCATGACGCCGAAGGGCGTCCGCGTGCCGCGGGTCACGACGCCGCTGCCGCGGCAATCCGGGCAGATCTCCGGCGTGGTGCCGCTGGCGCAGCCGTTGCCCTTGCAGGTGGGGCACTGCTCGCTGCGCTCCACCGTGACCTCCTTCTCACAGCCGAAGGCCGCCTCGGTGAAGCTGATGGCCACGCTGGCCCGGATGCTCTCGCCCCGCATGGGGCCGCTGCGCCGCTGGGCGCCGCCGCCGAAGCCGCCGCCGAAAAAGCTGCCGAAGATGTCGCCCAGGTCGCCGAAGTCGAAGCCCGCGCCGGGGCCGCCGTAGCCGGCGCCGCCTGCGCCGTAGCTGGGGTCCACGCCGGCAAAGCCAAACTGGTCGTACCGGGCCTTCTTGTCCGGGTCGGACAGCACCTCGTTGGCCTCGTTGACCTCCTTGAACTTTTCCTCGGCCTCCTTGTCGCCGGGGTTCATGTCCGGGTGGTACTTGCGGGCCAGCTTTTTATATGCCTTTTTGATCTCGTCCTCGGAGGCGTCCCTGGAGACGCCCAGGACCTCGTAATAATCTCGCTTTTCCTGTGCCATGGATGGTCTCTCCTAACGCCGCAAACGGGGGCAGGTAAACCTGTCCCCTCTGCGGTGAAAACTCTGTGTCGTCTTCCGGGCAGAGGCAAAGCCTGACTCCGCCCGGGAGGTCTCTGTTATTTGTTCTGATCCTCGTCGTCCACGACCTTATAGTCGGCGTCGTAGTACTGGCCGCCCTGAGGACCGCCCTGGCCGCCGCCCTGGCCGCCCATGTTGGGATCGCCCTGGGGCGCCTGCTGCTGATAGAGCTTCTCGCTCATCTTGTAGAACAGCTGGGTCAGCTCCTCGGTGGCCGCCTTGATGGCGTCGGTGTCGTCGCCCTTCAGGGTCTCCTTCAGCTTCTCGATGCCGGCCTGGATGGGGGCCTTCTCGCTCTCGGGGATCTTGTCGCCCACCTCGCTGAGGGTCTTCTCGGATTGATAGACCATCTGGTCGGCCTGGTTGCGGATCTCCACCTTCTCCTTGATCCTGGCGTCCTCGGCGGCATACTGCTCGGCCTCCTTGACGGCCTTCTCGATGTCCTCCTTGCTCATGTTGGAGGAGGAGGTGATGGTGATGTGCTGGGCGTTGCCGGTGCCCAGATCCTTGGCGGACACGTTGACGATGCCGTTGG
>JAFRSI010000035.1 GCA_017427645.1 Oscillospiraceae bacterium
GAGTGGTGCGCCCGCTACGCCGACCCCATGTTCTACCAGTGGGGCATCGTGCCCAAGCTGCTGGGGGAGCCCATCGGCACCGTCAGCGTGGTCCGATACCTCAAGGACGGCGCCTGCGCGGAGCTGGGTGCCTGCATCGGCCGGGACTGGTGGGGCCTGGGCATCAGCGTGGAGGCGATCTCCGCCGTGCTGCGCTTCCTCTTCCTCACGGTGGGAATGCCGGAGGTGGGGGCCTGTCACGACGTGGAGAACACCGCTTCCGGCCACGTCATCCAGAAGTGCGGCCTGTTCTACCGCATGACCCTCAACGGCCAGGGTCAGAACAACCGGGGTGTGGTGGACCTGGCGCGCTACAGCCTCACCCGGCGGGAATACGATACATCTTTACTATTGGGCCACGTTTGAACGGCGCGCCATGACCCGGAGAGAAAGGCAACTACATACCATGCACAACATCAACCACGCGCTGCTGCAATTCATCCACGACGCGCCCAGCCCCTTCCATGCGGTGGCGCAGATCCGCTCCGCCCTGGACGCGGCGGGCTTCACCGCCCTGTCCGAGGGGCAGCCCTGGACCCTGCGGCCCGACGGGAACTACTACGTGGTCCGCAACGGCTCCAGTATTATCGCCTTCCGCCTGGCGGGGGGACACTATCACTTCCGCATCTGCGTCTCCCATGACGACAGCCCCGCCTTTCGCCTGAAGGACGCGCCGGAGCTGTCCGGGCCGGACGGCTATCTCCGCCTGAACGTGGAGTCCTACGGCAGCATGATCAACTCCACCTGGCTGGACCGCCCCCTGGGCCTGGCCGGGCGGGTGCTGGTGCGGGAGGGGGAGCAGGTGGTCAGCCGTCTGCTGCACATCGACCGGGACGTGCTGCTGATCCCCAACCTCTGCATCCACTTCAACCGGGACATCAACAAGGGCTTTGTCTACAACCGGGCGGTGGACCTCTGCCCGCTGCTGAGCGCCGGGGCCCTGGGGCCCGGCGGCTTTGACGCCCTGCTGGCCGAGGAGCTGGGGGTGGAGCCGGGGGACGTCGTCTCCCGGGAGCTGTCCCTGGTGAACCGCCAGCCAGGCACCCTCTGGGGGGCGGCGGAGGAGTTTGTCTCCGCCCCCAAGCTGGACGACCTGCAAAACGTCTTTGCCAACCTGCACGGCTTCCTCCGGGCGGAGAACCCGGCGGGCGTGGCGGTCTACGCCGTCATCGACAACGAGGAAGTGGGCTCTCTGACCAAGCAGGGGGCGCGGGGCACCTTCCTGAAGGACACGCTGCGGCGGATCAACGCGGCCCTGGGGCACAGCGAGGAGGACTATCTCCGGGCCGTGGCCGGCAGCTTTTTCTTCTCCGCCGACAACGGCCACGCCGTCCACCCCAACCACCCGGAAAAGAGCGACCCGGTCAACCGCTGCCACCTGAACGGCGGCCTGGTCATCAAGGAGAGCGCCGCCCAGCGCTACATGACCGACGGCTTTTCCCGCGCCGTGGTCATCGCCTTCTGCCAGCGGGCCGGGGTGCCCTGGCAGCGCTTTGCCAACCGCAGCGACATCGACGGCGGCAGCACCCTGGGCAACCTGAGCAACGTCCAGGTCAGCCTCCACGGGGCCGACGTGGGCCTGGCCCAATTGGCCATGCACTCCAGCTACGAGACCGCCGGGGCGCGGGATACCGAATACGCCGCGAAGCTGGCGGAGGTCTACTATTCCACCCCCATCCGCATCGAGGGGGCGGAGCGCTTCTGCTTTTTGTGAGATGAATGTTTCCTGCATATTATGAAAATGTGACAACTTCGTTCCGGGCGCGCTTCCCAACGTGGGGGGCCGCCCGGAACGCGGTTTTTGCGCAAAAAAGCCGGGCGCTGGGGGAAAAACCCATTGCAAAATTCAGGAAGAAAGAGTAAATTTAATGGTATTCGCCGAAGGCGCGCCTCCGCCCGGAAACGGAGGGGGCGGGGCGCGCCGGTCAACGGCACAGGATACACCTTGAAAGGAGAACACAGCATGAAACACAAGTGGAAACGTCTGCTTTCCGTTGCGCTCACGCTGGCGCTGCTCTCCACGCTGCTGGTCCCCATGGCCGGCGCGACGGAGAAGCGCGCCGCGCAGTCCCGGCTCCAGCGGCTGGAGCTGACGCCTGTGGACGCCGACGGACTGGGACTCCTCCAGGGGAGCGTACTCCCGGAGGACGAAGCGCGTGAGGCGGAGCCTTACCGGCTTACGGACACGGTCCGCGTCTCCATCGTCCTGGAGCGCACGTCCACCATCGGCGCGGGCTTCCTGATGGAGGACATCGCGGCCAACACCGCCGCCCGGCTGTACCGCAGCAGCCTCAGGCTGGAGCAGGCCGCGCTGACCCGTGCCATCGAGTCCGCCATCGGCGGACCTCTGGCGGTCAAGTGGAACCTGACCCTGGCGGCCAACATGATCTCCGCCGAGGTCCTCTACGGCCAGATCGCCAGCATCCGGGCCGTGCCCGGCGTGGCGGACGTGATCATCGAGAACCGCTACGAGCTCGACCGGGTGGAGCTGGGGGCGGACAAGCCCAACACCGGCACGTCCTCCGTGCAGATCGGCTCCGGCCCGGCCTGGGCCGAGGGCTACACCGGCGCGGGCAGCCGCGTGGCCATCATCGACACCGGCGCGGACATCGCCCACCGGTCCTTCTCCGGCGAGGGCCTGGAGTATGCCCTGGCCGAGAGCGGCGCGGATGTGACGCTGATGACCGCCGCGGACATCGACGCCGTGGCCAGCCAGCTCAACTCCGGGGCCACCGGGGCCGAGGCCTACATCAACGCCAAGATCCCCTACGGCTACAACTACGTGGACGGGAACTATGACGTGACCCACGAGAACGACACCCAGGGCAACCACGGCTCCCACGTCTCCGGCATCGCCGCGGCCAACCGCTACGTCCAGGTGGACGGCGAATGGAAGACCGCGCTGAGCGAGGTGGGCGTCCAGGGCGTGGCCCCCGACGCGCAGCTGATCGAGATGAAGGTCTTCGGCCAGGGCGGCGGCGCCTACGACTCCGACTATATGGCCGCCATCGAGGACGCCATCGTGCTGGGCTGCGACAGCGCCAACCTGTCCCTGGGCTCCTCCGTATCCGGCTTTGCCTTCTCCCAGGGCTATGAGGACGTGATGAACAAGCTGGTGGAAAACGGCCTGGTCGTCTCCTTCTCCGCCGGCAACAACAGCTACTGGAACAGCACGCCTGAGGCGCATCCCTATCCCTATCTCTACATCGACGACGTGAACTACGCCACCGGCGGCTCGCCCGGCTCGTTCACCAACTCCCTGACCGTGGCCTCCGTGGACAACAGCGGTCAGACCGGCTTCCCCCTGATGTTCGGTGAGTTGCCCGTCTTCTTCACCGAGACCAGCGGCAACGGCAACGCGCCTTTCACCACCCTGGCCGCCCAGGGCGAGCTGGAGTACGTCCTGGTGGACGGTCCCGGTGTTACTCCGTTGACGACTGAGGACGATGATAGCGGAAAGACCGCGATCGGTGTCAGCGGGTACGATGTGTTTTCCGATCTCGGCAGCGAGATCCTGAGCGGCAAGATCGCTATTTGCAAGCGCGGCAGCAGCTCCTTCTTCGTGAAGGCCAACGCCGCCATCGCCCAGGGCGCCATCGGCGTGATCATCTTCAACAACAGGGCCGGTACCATCAGCATGGACCTGAGCGGCTACCAGTACAGCGCTCCCGTCGTGTCCATCACGCAGGCCGACGGCGAGGCGATCATGGCCCAGTCTGCCTATGTGGAGGGCGAGCAGCCCTACTACACCGGCAGCCTGACGGTCAGCGACACGCTGCAGCTCCTGGTGGGCGAGGCGGGGGATCAGCAGGAGCTCTCCGACTTCTCCTCCTGGGGCGTACACGGCTCCCTGACCCTGAAGCCGGAGATCGCCGCTCCCGGCGGCAGCATCTACTCCGTCCAGGGCCACCACTTTGAAGGCGGCGTCGAGACCGGCAGCCACGAGACCTACGAGCTGATGAGCGGCACCAGCATGGCCTCCCCCCAGGTGGCCGGTATGGCCGCCGTGCTGGGGCAGTACATCCGGGACAACGACCTGGAGGCCAAAACCGGCCTGACGGCGCGCCAGCTGATCAACTCCCTGCTGATGAGCACCGCCGTGCCCATCTATGACTCCTACGGCGATTACTGGTCCCTGCTGGGCCAGGGCGCGGGCCTTGCCAACGTGGGCAACGCCGTGAACGCCCGGAGCTACATCCTGATGGACGAGGACGCCACCCTGTTCCCCGACTCCGCCCGCGACGGCAAGGTCAAGGCGGAGCTGGGCGACGACCCCGACGCCACCGGCGCTTACGAGTATTCCTTCACCGTCTATCCGCTGACGGAGGAGGGGACCTGCTTCCACTTCCGCACGGACGTGTTCACCCAGGGCGTCGCCGGAAACGGCGGCTACGGTATGCTGCAGGACAGCGCCACCATGCTCATCGGCGCGGACGTGACCTATACGGTGAACGGCGAGACCTACGGCGACTACTTCACGCTGGACGCCGACGTGAACCGGGACGGCGTCACCGACGAGGCCGACGCCCAGGCCATCCTGGACAAGCTGACCGACAGCTATCCCGCCGAGGCCGAATTTGACCAGGCGGCCGCCGACGTGGACGGCGACGAGGCCGTCACTTCCGTGGACGCCCGGCTGATCCTGGAGAGCTGCGTGAAGCAGTATGTGGAGATCACCGAGCCCACCCCCGTCACCGTCAGCATCCAGGTGGACCAGGACTGGATCGCCCTGCTGCTGGGCAATTACTTCACCCGCGGCTTCTATGTCCAGGCCTACACCTATCTGGAGCCCGACGCCAGCGGCGAGGGCGAGATCCTGGACGTGACCCACTCCATCCCCATGCTGGCCTTCTGCGGCAACTGGTCCGACCCGTCCATGTTTGACCGCACGAGCCCCATCGGGGAGGCCTACGGCACCGGCAAGCTGCCGTACCTGGGCAACGCCAACACCAACTACCTGAGCATCCAGTCCGCCGCGGACGGGACCACCCGTGTCTACATGGGCAACCCCTTCACCGTGGAGGAGCGCTTCCCGGCTGACCGCCTGGCCCTCAACGCCGAGGACACCATCCGCCAGGTCAACTTCCTGCCCATCCGCAACATCGCCAGCTACGCGGCCGCCGTCACCGACGCGGACGGCAAGGTCCTGTGGATGAGCGCTGTCGGCGGAAACCGCTACGCGCCCTACTACTATCCCAACGGCGGCGTCTGGCAGAACACCAGCCCCGCCAACTTCACCTTCGGCAAGACCCTCAAGAGCCTGGGCCTGAACGAGGGCGACAGCGTCACCGTCGGCTTCTACGCCCTGCCGGAGTATTATGCCATCGCCAGCGCCAGGGAAAACGGCGGCGTGGCCACCTCCGGCGTCCTCTCCGCCGAGGACTTCCGGACCGTGCTGGAGCGCGGCGCGGTGGGCGAGGGCGCGGCCATCGCCTACACCGTCACCGTGGACAACACTGCCCCCACTGTGGACGGCCTGTTCCTGGATCTGCTCAGCGGCAAGCTGACGGTCCAGGCCAAGGACAACCAGTACATCGCCTATGTGGGCATCCTGAACAAGGGCGGCTCCAGGGAGTTCGCCGCCGCCGTGCCCGAACAGAGCGCGCCCGGCGAGGCCGTCACGGTGGAGCTGACCCCGGAGGGCAAGCTGCCCGCCACGGCCCTGCTGGTCGTGGGCGACTACGCAGGTAACACCTATACCGCCACCTTCGCCACCGGCGCCGAGCCGGAGGATCTGAGCGGCAACATGTACGGCTTCGTCACCGCCGCCACCACCGCCGGACCCGGCAGCGGCGACCGCGTGTGGCAGATCGACCCTGCCACCCTGAGCTATAACCACGAGACCGGCGACTATGACGGCATCAGCGTGTTCAGCCCCCTGGGCGTCAGCGTCCGGGCCGCCGAATATGTGGA
>JAFRSI010000036.1 GCA_017427645.1 Oscillospiraceae bacterium
GTTGACAAGGCGGGACCTTCATAGTAAAATAGCATTTGCCACAGGCCCCGGCAGCTCAGCAGGATATTTACTCCCGCTTGGCGAGGTACGAGCTTAGCGGGAGTTAATGCCCGCGACGCGGGCTGAGCGACCGCCCCGCGCTTCCTTCACAGCAAATCTGAGAAAAACAAACGTATGCCCCAGTAGCTCAGCAGGATAGAGCGACCGCCTCCTAAGCGGTAGGTCGGAGGTTCGAATCCCCTCTGGGGTGCCAAAAGAAAGGGGCTCCTCTCGGAGTCCCTTTCATTCGTTTTCAAACCGCGGTATCATGCCGCAAAAGGGGTGATTTTGTGTCGGAGATCCTGGAAATCGTCATGCTTCTCTGCTTCGGCGCCTCGTGGCCCGTCAACGTGCTGAAATCCTACCGGTCCCGGACCACCAAGGGCAAGAGCCTTCTCTTTCTCTGCCTCATCATCCTGGGTTACATCGCCGGGATCGCCTCCAAGCTGCTCAATCAGGGCTACATGGCCTCCTTCTCCAGCAAGTGGTACGTGCTGTTCTTCTACGTGCTGAACCTGCTGATGGTGACCGTGGACCTGTGTCTCTACTTCCGAAACCGCCGTCTGGACAGGGAGGCGGGGCGCTGACACCCCTCCCGGGAAAGGAGTCTCTATGATCGCTTCCCCCGTTCTCCCGGGCAGCGCAGCAAGACAGCTGATCGCCCTGCGCCGGGACTTCCACCGCTTCCCCGAGCCGGCCTGGCGGGAATACCGCACCACCTGCTGCATCATTGCGGAGCTGCGCCGCCTGGGCGTCCCCGTGGTCTACGGCCCCGCCATCCACTGCCGGGAGGCCATGTACGGGCTGCCGGAGGATGACAGCGCGGATCTGGCCCGGGCTGCCGCCGAGGACTGTGATCCTGCCCTGCTGGCAGAGCTCGCCGGCGGCTATACCGGCTGCGTGGCCACCATCGAAGGCGCTCGGCCCGGCCGGACCCTGGCCGTCCGGGTGGACCTGGACTGCAACACCCTGGCCGAATGTGCCGACGGCGATCACCTCCCGGCCCGGGAGGGCTTTGCCTCCTGTCACGCCGGCTTCATGCACGGCTGCGGCCACGACGGCCACGCCGCCCTGGGCGTGATGCTGGCCCGCCGTCTGCTGCAGCGCCGGGATGATCTCTGCGGCAAGGTAAAGGTGATCTTCCAGCCCGCCGAGGAGGGGCTGGGCGGCGCCGCCAGCATGGTGGCCGCCGGGGTGCTGGACGACGTGGACGTGCTGCTGGGCAGCCACATCGGCATGGGTCTGGCGCCGGTGGGCGCCGTGGCCGCCGGGACCCACGGCTTCCTGGCCAGCACCAAGATGGACGTGTTTTTCCACGGGCGCGGCGCCCACGCCGGGGTCTGCCCCCAGGAGGGCCGCAACGCCCTGGCTGCCGCCGCTGCCGCCGTGACCAATCTGCTGGCCATCTCCCGCACGGGACAGGGCGCCAGCCGGATCAACGTGGGCTCCCTGGTCTCCGTGGCCGGGCGCAACGTGATCCCCCCGGAGGCCAAAATGTCCCTGGAGGTCCGGGGCGCCACCGACGAGATCAACGCCTACATGGAGGACGCCGCCCTCCGGATCTGCCGCGCCGCCGCCGATATGTACGGCTGCACCGTGGACCGCCGGATCATGGGCCGGGGCGCCGCCGCCGAGAGCGATCCGGCTCTGGCCGCCCGGGTGGCGGAGATCCTGGGCCGCGTCAGAGGCGTGACGGAGATCGTCCCCTCCCACGACTTCCGGGCCAGCGAGGACTTCACCGCCATGATGCGCCGGGTCCAATCCCGGGGCGGCCAGGCCACGGAGCTGATCTTCGGCGCGGATATCGCCTCCCCCCACCACAGCGAGCGGTTCGACTTCGACGAGGCCGTGCTGCCCCTGGCCCTGGACGTGCTCACCGCACTGGCCATGGAGCTGGGCAAGTGATACCCCCCATAAAACAAGCCCCTCCGGCCTGCAGGCCGGAGGGGCTTACGTTATGTTAACCAATCATCCCCATCGCGCTTCGATCAGGGGCTTGTCCCAGTCGATGGTGCCGCCCAGCTCCGCCGCCAGGGCGTCCGCCTGGGCCCGGAAGGTCTCCATCATGGCCGCCTCCCGCTTTTTGGATCGGCGCCCCTTCCGGTTCTCGATCTCCTTTTCGGCATAGGCGTCGTAGGAAACGGCAAAGTCCTCCGGATCGCTGTGGGGGAAGAAGCTGACGCTGACGGTGTAGCGGATCTGGCCGGCCTCGGAATCGGAGGTCAGCTTCACGGACGCGCCCCGGCGCTCCACACCGTTGAAGACGCACTCCCCTGCAAAGTACTGCGCATATACATCAATAACCATTTTCTTTTCCTCCTTATATTCTTCCGCTGAGCCGGAGCCACAGGCAGACGCCGCCGGCGATCTCCGCCAGCAGGATCAGCGGGATGAACACCCGGAAATACCAGTGCTTCGTCTTGTGGTGAAACGCGTGCATCCCCAGCAGGGCGCCCAGCCCGCCGCCCAGCAGGGCCAGCAGAAAGAGCGTCTTCTCCGGCACCCGCCAGCGGTCCTTTTTGGCCCGGCGCTTGTCCGCGCCGAAGGTAAAAAAGGCGATCAGGTTGATGAGGAGCAGATACCCCATCAGCACCCAGAGCCACGGCCTGTCCATGTCACGCCCTCTTCAGCGCCGCCAGCGCGCAGGCGGTTTTGGCCGCCAGGCGGGCGTTGTTGTAAACCAGCTGGATGTTGGAATCCAGGCTGTCGCCGCCGGTGAGCTCCTTTACCCGGGCCAGCAGGAAGGGCGTGGCGGCCTTGCCGCGGATGCCCTGCTCCACGCTCTCGGCCACGGCCTGATCGATGGCGGCGTTGATGACCTCGGGGGCCATGGCGTACTGCTCCGGGATGGGGTTGGTCACCAGCATGCCGCCCTTGAGGCCCAGCTCCCGCTTCACGTGGAAGGCCTCGGCCAGCTCCTCCGGGGTGTCCAGCTCATAGTCCACGCCGAAGCCGGAGCGGCTGGTGTAGAAGGCGGGCAGCTCCTTGGTGCCGTAGCCGATAACGGTGACGCCCTTGGTCTCCAGATACTCCAGCGTCAGCCCCAGGTCCAGGATGGACTTGGCGCCGGCGCAGATCACCATGACGGGGGTCTGGGCCAGCTCCTCCAGATCGGCGGAGATATCCATAGTGGTCTCGGCGCCCCGGTGGACGCCGCCGATGCCGCCGGTGGCAAATATCTCGATGCCGGCCATGGCGGCGATCATCATGGTGGTGGTAACGGTGGTGGCGCCGTCCATCTTTTTGGCCACCAGCACGGGCACGTCCCGGCGGCTGGCCTTGGTGACGCCCGAGCCCGTGCGGCCCAGATAGTCGATCTCCTCCGCCGTCAGGCCGGCCTTCAGCCGCCCGCCGATGATGGCGATGGTGGCGGGCACGGCCCCGTTCTCCCGGAGGATCTTCTCCACGTTCAGCGCCGTCTCCACGTTCTGGGGATAGGGCATGCCGTGGGAGATGATGGTGCTCTCCAGGGCCACCACCGGGCGGCCCTCCCCCAGGGCCTCCGCCACCTCCGGGGCGATATCCAGGTACTTGTTCATTTCCAAAGCTCCTCACTTTCGCGTATGATCTCGATGTTTTTCCAGCTCATGGCCGGATGGATGGTGGTCTCCGCCGTACTGGCAAAGGCCCCGGCGCAGATGGCGTTCCGGGCGGCGTCCGCCAGGCAGTCGCCCCGCAGCAGCGAGGCGGCCAGGGCCGCCGTCATGGCGTCTCCCCCGCCGGTGGCGTTGATCACCTTCACCCGCGGGCAGGGGAAAACGGCCCGCTCCCCGGTCCGGGAGGCCGCCACGATGCCCCGGGAGGACAGGGAGATATACACCTGCCGCAGGCCCGCAGCCAGCAGCCGCTCCGCGGCCAGGGCGGCGTCCTCCGCCGTGCGGATGGGCACGCCGCTGAGGGCCTCCGCCTCCAGACGGTTGGGCTTCAGGGCGGTCAGGCGCCCCAGGACGGGACGCAGCTTCTCCGCCTTCACCGCGGAAACCGGGTCCGCCACCAGGGGTACGGTCACGTGCTCGCCCAGCCAGGCGATGCTCTCCGCCGGCAGGTTGGCGTCCATCACCGCCAGCTCTGCGCTGTTGATGAAATCCAGCCGCTCCGCCAGGAAATCCGGCGTCATGTGCCGATAGATGTCCATGTCGTTGACGGCCACTGTCATATCCCCGTCCGGCCCCGCCAGATAGACGTAGGCGGAGGTGTGTCCGCCGGGGATCACGGCGCTGCGGCTCAGATCCAGGCCCAGGTCCCGGGCGCCGGCGCGGATGGCTTCGGCAAAGCCGTCCTCCCCCAGCGCGGTCACCATGGCGGTGTCCACCCCCAGCAGGCACAGGTTGTGGGCGATATTGCGGCCCACGCCGCCCTGCGCCACCCGTACGCGGCCGGGGTTGGAGTCGCGGTCCTGCAGCGGCGCCGACGAGATGGCTCCGATATCGATATTCACAGCGCCGATCACGACCACCTGTGGCATCTGCGCCGCCTCCCTTCTCTGTTCCGCTCTATTGTAAGAGAAGCGGCGGAAAAAGTCAACGGCAGGGCGTGGAAAAAGCTTGTCAAGGGGGAAAAGGTAGTATATAATGTGGGTTACTGTGAATTATCGTAACGAGGTGAACAAGATATGGAACGAGTGAAAATTGCCGCCGTCTTCGCCGATCAGGCGGAGCTGGGCGGGCACGAGATCACCGTCTGCGGCTGGGCGCGCACCATCCGCGACATGAAGACCTTCGGCTTTATCGAGCTCAACGACGGCTCCTGCTTCCGCAACCTGCAGGTGGTCATGTCCGCCGAGGAGTTGCATAACTATAGAGAGATCGCCGGCCAGAACGTGGGCGCCTCCCTGATCGTCCGGGGCACCGTGGTGCTGACGCCGGAGGCCAAGCAGCCCCTGGAGCTGCGGGCCGCCGAGATCACCGTGGAGGGCAAGTCCACCCCCGACTATCCCCTGCAGAAGAAGCGCCACAGCGTGGAGTTCCTGCGGACCATCCAGCATCTGCGCCCCCGCACCAACCTGTTCAGCGCCACCTTCCGGGTCCGCTCCGTGGCGGCTTACGCCATCCACGAGTTCTTTCAGAGCCATGGCTTCGTGTACGTACACACCCCCATCATCACTGGCTCGGACGCTGAAGGCGCCGGTGCGATGTTCCAGGTGACCACTCTGGATCTCAATGACGTGCCCCGCACCGACAGCGGCGAGGTGGATTACAGCCAGGACTTCTTCGGCAAGAAAACCTGGCTGACCGTGTCCGGCCAGCTGAACGCCGAGAACTTTGCCACGGCCTTCGGCGGGAAAACCGTCACCGTCGCCGGCTGGGCACGTACCATCCGCGCCATGAAGAACCTGGGCTTCCTGTCCCTCAACGACGGCAGCTGCTTCAAGCCCCTTCAGGTCATTCTGGACAAGGCCCTGCCCAACTACGA
>JAFRSI010000037.1 GCA_017427645.1 Oscillospiraceae bacterium
CCTCCCGCACGTAGCTGATCTGCCGGAAGGCTTCCCGGGCGGAGACGTCCGAGATGTGGACTTCCACCGCGGGGAGGCCCACCGCCTTCAGCGCGTCCAGCAGGGCGACAGAGGTGTGCGTGTACGCCCCGGGGTTGATGACGATGCCGTCGAAGCGATTCATGGCCGCCTGGATCTGATCCACCAGATCGCCTTCGTGGTTGGACTGATAGATCTCCGCCTCCGCGCCCATTTCGGCGGCGTGGTCACGGATCATCCGGCAGAGCGTTTCGTAGTTGACAGAGCCGTAGATCTCCGGCTCCCGAAGGCCCAGCAGATTCAGATTGGGGCCGTTAAGAATCAATAGCTTCATGGCTCTGCTCCTTTGTAAAAACTTGTACGGCCCGCTGAGCCGTGGCCTCCGCGCTTTCCGCCGTGGGAACCACGGCGTCTGCCGCGGCGCGGTAGAGCGGGAAGCGCCGGCGGTAGAGCTGCGCCAGCTTATCGGCCGTATCTGAAAGAGGACGGTCCGCCGTGGGGATCAGTTCCCGGAGCGGGCGGTCCAGGAACAGGAGGAAACCGTTGTGCCGCAGGGCCTCCACATTGCGGGGCGACAGGATCGTGCCGCCTCCGGCGGCCAGCACCAGACCCGTTTGCCCGGCAAAATATGCCGCTGCCTGGGCTTCCCGGCGGCGGAAGCCGGCCTCACCCTCCCGGGCAAAGATATCTGGAATGGAGCATCCGGCTTCGGCAGCGATCTCCCGGTCCAGATCGATAAGGGGACGGTTCAGCATCGCCGCCGCGATCTCTCCCACGGAGGACTTGCCGCAGCCCGGCATGCCGATGAGCACAAGATTTCGCTTGTCCTGCAGCAGACGGCGCCAGATCTGTTCCGTGAGTCCGTCGGGGTAATCCCGCCCGGTAAACAGGCGGGCGGCTGCCACCGCCTGGGCCGCCAGCATATAGAGACCGCCCTCAGCGGGGATGTTCCGCTGACGGGCCGACAGCACCAGCCGGGTGGACAGAGGGTTGTAGATCACGTCAGCCACGCCGGTGAGAAGGGGAAACGGCGACAGATCCGCGGGGGAGTCGTCAAGATGCGGAAACATGCCGCAGGGGGTGGCGTTGATGAGGAATTCAGCGCCGCTGCATTGCTCTGCGGCCTCCCCATATGTCACAGCTCCGCCGCGGCCCGTGCGGCTGACCAGACGGATCTCCGCCGCGCCCAGCCTTTGAGCAGCGGCCCGTGCGGTCCGTGCGGTGCCGCCGGTGCCGAGGATCAGCACCTTTTTCCCGGCGAGGGAAGCGCCCATGTGATCCAGCAGGGCCAGGATGCCGTCCAGATCCGTGTTATATCCCGTCAGGCGTCCGTCCCGGTTGACCACGGTATTCACCGCACCGATGGCGGCAGCCTCCGGGCTCACCTGGTCCAGCAGGGGCAGGATCGTCTGTTTGTAGGGAATGGTCACGTTGATCCCGATAAAATCCCGCCGCTCCAGGAAGGCGGGCAGCTCCGCCGGAGCCACCTCCTGCAGCCGATAGTCGTAGTCGTCGATCATGGCGTGGAGCTCCCGAGAGAAGCTGTGCCCCAGGGAGGCGGCGATCAGACCGTATTTCATGTGGTCTCACCGCCCAGCCAGTCCTGGCCAAACCGACCTGTCAGCAGGTCGCACAGCACCAGCGCCGTCACCGCGTCCACCACGGCGCGGGCCCGGTGAACGATGGCGGGATCGTGTCGGCCGGTGATGCGCAGCACGGTTTCTTCGCCGCTGCGCAGATCCACCGTCTGCTGGGGAAGGGCAATGGAGGGGGTGGGCTTGACGGCACAGCGGAACAGCAGCGGCATGCCGTTGGTGATCCCACCGTTGATCCCGCCGTTGTGATTGGTTTTCGTGAAAATGCGGCCGTTGTCCAACCCGAAGGCGTCGTTGGCCTGACTGCCGCGCAGCTCCGCCAGGGCGAAGCCGTCGCCGAACTCCACGCCCTTCACGGCGGGGATGCTGTAAAGCCCGTGGGAGAGCAGCCCCTCCGCGGTGTCGAACCAGGGGTCGCCCAGGCCGGCGGGGAGACCGGTCACAGCCGTTTCCAGCACGCCGCCCACGCTGTCCCCGGAGGCAGCAGCCTCCCGGATCGCCTGCTGCATGGCGGCTCCCGCGCCCTCGTCCAGGACCGCAAAGAGGCGCTCACGCAGGACGGCCAGATCCGTGTCCAGATCGGCAAAGGGCCGGTCGGCTATGCCGCCGCAGCGCAGTATATGGGTGCCGATGCGGATCCCGTGCCGCTCCAGCGCGGTGAGAGCTACGGCCCCCGCCGCCGTCAGAGCGGCTGTGAGGCGCCCGCTGAAATGGCCGCCGCCCCGGGGATCCTGAAAGCCGTGATATTTGCACTGGGCCGTGTAGTCGGCGTGTCCGGGACGCACGGGGCCCTGTACGGATTCGTAGGCTGCGCCGTCGGCATCCTCGTTGGGAATGACGATGCACAGGGGGGTGCCGGTGGTCCTGCCCCGGCAGACGCCGCTGAGGATGGAGAAGCGGTCCGGTTCTCGCCGCGCTGAGCCGATATCGCCCCAGGGGCGGCGCAGGGCCAGACGGGAGGCGATAAAGGCCTCGTCCACCGGGATGCCGGGGGCCAGACCGTCCACCACCGCGCCGATGGCACAGCCGTGGCTCTCCCCGAACAGAGTGACGCTCACATGGACGCCGAAGGTATTTTTCACGGTTTCTCCGCTCCTCCCTGAATGGTTTCCAGACGGCGGAGCAAGTCCCCAACCGTCAGCATCCGGATCTCATATGTGCCCGCCTCCGGTACCAGAACGGCGCGGACGGCGTCGTTTTCCGCCTTTTTGTCGTGGGCGATCGTCTGCGCAAGCGCCTCCGCCGGCAGGGAGAGGCAGGTGGGAAGTCCCAGCCTGTGCAGCACGGCCTCCAGCCGCCGCCGCACCGCCGGGGCGCACATGGGCAGCATGCCCAGAGCCACGCACTCCCCGTGCAGCAGGTCCGGCCGGGCCGCCTCTATCGCATGGCCGATGGTGTGACCAAAATTCAGGACCCGGCGCTCCCCCTGATCGGAGGCGTCCCTGGAAACCACGTCCCGCTTCAGCCGGACGGACTGCGCCACGATTTCACTCAGATGCGCCAGGGGATCGTCCGTTTCAAAGAGGGAAAACAGCTCGCCGTCACAGGTCAGACCTATTTTTACCGCCTCCGCCAGTCCGGCGGAGATATGGCGGCGGGGAAGGGTGCGCAGAAGATCTGTGTCGATGAGCACGACCGGGGGGAAGTGGAAAGCCCCCACCAGGTTTTTGACGCCGGCAAAGTCGATGGCCGTTTTGCCGCCCACGGCGGCGTCTGCCTGGGCCAGCACGGTGGTGGGCACGGTGCAGCAGTCGATGCCGCGCATATAGACGGAGGCGGCAAAGCCTGCCAGATCGCACACCACGCCGCCGCCCACGGCGACGACGCAGTCCTGCCGGGTAAGGGAGAAGTCCAGCATCTGCCGCAGCAGTTCCTGCAGCGTCTCAAAGCATTTGCTGCGCTCTCCCTGGGGCACCGTGACGATCCGCGCCTCCCGGCAGGAAGCGGCGACAGTCCGTGCATAGTCGGCAGGTACGCCGTCGTCCGTGACGATCAGCACCCGCCGCCGGAGGTTCAGCAGCTCTCCGGCGCGTCGGAGGCAGCCGGGCTCTGCGATGATCCGGTGGGGGCCCAGGGGGGTATCACAGTTGAGAATCATGTTCCGCCTCCTCCGAACAGCCGATCAGATCGGCCTGGTAAGCCCGGGATATCTCCATGAGATTCCGCAGAAAGGCGGCGTAATAGCCGCGCAGAGTCGTCTCTGGCAGGGCGTTTATGTTGGCGGAGAGGATGGCCTCCTCCCGCTCCGCATCCAGGATGGGCAGCCCCTGCGCCTGTTTCCAGGCGGCGATCTGCCGTACCGCCGCCATGCGGCGGCAGAAGAGCAGAGCCATCTGGCGATCCGTTTCGTCAATCGTACGCCGTGCCTTTGTCAGTTGATCCATGGAGCACACCTCACAGTCCGTTCAGCCGGGATAGAGAAAGCGGCCCCGGCTCCCCGGAACCGCTTCGGTCAAAGAGAAAACGTATGATGCCCTCTGCAGACAGATCAGCTGCCGTAGGAGAGAGTGGCGCTCTTGGCGATGACGCAGACGTAAGTATGCCCCACCTGGAGGGACAGGGGCGTTCCGTCGGCGTGGTAGTAAGTGAAGGGAGACTTGGGGCCCTCTTTGGCCCAGGTGATGGGCTCGGCTTTGCCGCCGCAGAAGAACACGCCCTGACCGCTTCCCCGGAGGTCGATATTCATACGGCCCTTGTCGTCTCCGCTGTTGACCACAGAGGTGCGGAGCACCAGCACGTTGGTGGTGGTCACCTGCTCGCCGGTATTTCCGTCCACATAGGCCTTGTTGAACTGGCCGATGCGATAGAGCCCGCTGGCCTCGTCATACGTGAAGGTGGTGGACTTGTAATTGGAAAAAACGGCCTCGACGCGGGCAGCGGTTTCTCCGTTGACGGGAGTGGCGTCTTCCACGAAGGTGATGGGGTAGGAGAAGCCGTCACGCAGCTCGGTACGCTTGCCGGTCTTCTCCAGATAGTTGGCGATGTTTTCACCGGAGGTCATCAGCGTGTGCTCGTAGGCCATGGTCTTCCGGCGCTCAGAGTCCCGCCAGAAGATGCTGCAGCCCTCGTTCAAATCAGTAATGCCGTAGCTGCTGATCATCTGCACAGCCTCGGGGCTGCCGCCGGCGTGGACGTAAATGGCGTCCATACCGTAGACGGTTTCCACAAAGCAGGCGCGGGCGCTGCGGACGGAGCCGATGGTTCCCACCTTGGAGGGATCCAGATAGAAGGCCACCATACGGGTGATGCCGCCCTCTACGTTGTACTCAAAGATCATGTCGGCGTCGCTCTGACCGTGCTGGGGCATGGCCACGTGGATGTCGTTGAGCATCACCGCTACCGGTCGGCGGGTGACCAGCGCGGGGTCCTCCAGCGGCTCGCCTGTCATATAGTTTACGACCACAGGCTCCGGATCGGGTTCTGTATTCTCGGTGTTTTCGGCGTTCTCCGTATTATCGTCCGGCTCGGTATTCTCCGGCGGCAGGGGCTCCGGAGTCACCTCCTGGTTCTCGCTGTTTTCATTGTTTTCATTCTGCGGCGGATCCGGCGTTTTTGAGCCGCAGGCAGCGCAGCTTAAGAGCATCAGCAGGGCCAGAAGCAGACAAAGAATCTTTTTCCACATACGGGACAGCCTCCTTGAGAAAACGAAATCGCGCAGTTTGACCTGCCAGTATCATAGCAGATATCGGCGGCAAATGCAATTCGACGGGGAAGAAAATTTGTCAAAACTCTGTACAAACGTGAACAGGTCCCGTATAATGGCAGAAAAAGGAGGCGTCATCATGGGAGTGGGTTTCATCCGGGAGAATATCGAGATCAAGTTTCTGATCCTCTATATCGCCGCGCGGATCATCGAGCCGCTGCCGCTGGAGGGGATGCAGGAGCTGACCATGTGCGACGAGGGCATCGACTACTTTGCCTTTTCCGAATGTCTGAACGACCTGGTGCGCACGGATCATCTGCGCCTGACGGAGCAGGGCACTTACGGCATCACCCCCAAGGGATTGAAGAACAGCCGGATCTGCGAATCCAGCCTGCCCTACTCCATCCGGGTGCGCACGGATAAGAACGTGGCGGAATACAACAGGAAGCTGCTGCGCCGCTCCCAGGTCCGCGGCAGCGTGGTGCCCAGGAACGACGGGACCTACACGGTGGAGCTTTCCCTGGATGACGATCTGAGCAGCGTGATGCGCCTGCAGCTGATGGTGGCCAGCGAGGAGATGGCCAAGGATCTGGCGGAGCGGTTCCAGAAGAACCCCGAGCAGCTCTACACCAGCCTCATCACAACGCTCTTCGGCATGGATGAGCAGAATTGAACGATGGCAGAAGACCCCCGCACGGGCCGTGTGGGGGTCTTTTTTTGCGTCCGGCGCATACCGCAGGACAACCCGTCATAGAGTAGAGCATCAACGAAAAAGGAAGTGGGGACCTTGGAGATCCGTGATGGAGACGCCCGATATGCCGCAGCGGTAAAGCTCCTGCCTCTGCGCTGGCAGCGCCCGGCCCTCCGGCTGCCGGAGGAGCAGCGGGCGGCAGCGGAGGAGTTTCGCCTGCGCGCCGGACAGATGCTGACGGTTCTGGCGGAGGATCGGGAACTGGAGCTGGAGGCCGAGGGCGGGCCCCTGACGCCGGGAGAGCTGGAGCAGATGTGCGACCGGCTGACCGGCTATTCGCGCTATGCCGCTTCGGAGACGCTGCGCAGCGGATATCTGGCGGCGGAAGGAGGCTTTCGCGTGGGAGTATGCGGCACGGCGGTGGTCAGCGGCGGCGTCAACACGAACCTGCGCAGCATCTCGTCCCTGGCGGTGCGCATCGGCTGTCAACGGCCCGGCATCGCGCGGGAGGTGGCTGCCGGGCTCTACGGCGGCGGCGCGCTGCCCAGTGTGCTGATCGTATCCGCGCCGGGACTGGGGAAAACCACCCTGCTGCGGGACATGATCCGCCTGCTCTCAGACGGCGCGGAGGGGATCCCGCCGCGCCGGGTATCGGTGGCGGACGAGCGGGGAGAGATCGCCGTGATGCAGCAGGGCCGTCCCCAGATGGACGTGGGACGGCACACGGACGTGATGGACGGATGCCCCAAGGCCATTGCCATCCCCATGCTGCTGCGCTCCTGCAACCCCCAGGTCATCGCCGTGGATGAGATCACCGTCCGGGAGGATCTGACAGCCATATCCGCCGCCGCCCACTGCGGGGTGGCGCTTTTGGCCACCATCCACGCCGCCGACACCCGGGAACTGCTGGCCAAGCCGCTCTTTCGGCAGCTGCTGGAGATGGAGGTCTTTTCATCGTGCGTGGTGATCCGGCGGCAGGGGAGCGATCGGAGCTATTCCGTGGAAACGCTGTGAAGGCGGCGGGGACGGTCCTGGTGCTGCTGGGCGGCTGGGGCGTCTGGCGGCAGTACACCGGCGCGCTGCGGCGGGAGACGGCCCTGCTGCGGGACCTGGCGGCTGCCCTGTCGCTGTTGGCCGGGGAGATCCGCTGGCGGCGCATCCCTCTGCCGCAGGGGCTTGGGCAGCTTTCCGGGCGGAAACAGGCGGGGCCCTACTTCAGCCGCGTCTGTCGAATGATTGAAAGTGGTTATACTTTACAGAACGCATGGGAAAAGGCGTTTGCGGAGATCCCGTGGCCGTGGGCGTCCATCCTGTGCCGCATGGAGTGGACGGGAGACTCCCTGCAGCTGCAGCGGAGTCTCCTGTGGACCGCTGAGCGTCTGGGAGAGCTGGAGAAGGACGGGAGCGGCGCGCTGCACCGGCGCTCGCAGCTCTGCGCGGCGGCAGCCGCCTCTGCCGCCGGACTGCTGGTGCTGATACTGTTGTGATGAGGTTGGGGAATGGACGTAGATCTGATCTTCAAAATTGCGGCGGTGGGAATCCTGGTGGCGGTGCTGAATCAGCTCCTGATCCGCAGCGGACGGGAGGAGCAGGCCATGATGACCACACTGGCCGGCCTGGTGGTGGTCATGATGATCCTGCTGCAGCGGATCAGCGACCTGTTTCACCTGGTCAAGTCCCTCTTCGGCCTGTGAATACCGCGCTGGTTCTTCGGCTGGCAGCTCTCTGCGTGATCGGAGCGGTGCTGGCGCTGTTCCTGCGGGATACCCGTCCGGAGATGGAGATCCTGCTGATGCTGGGGGTGTGTGCCGCGGCGCTGATGGCCGCAGCTCCGGCGGCGGAGGAGGCGATGGAGCTGATACAGAGGCTGGCTTCTCTGGGCGGGGTGCAGGAGGAGGTGCTGCGTCCTCTTCTGAAGACGCTGGGGATCACCCTGCTGTGCCGGATCAGCGCCTCCGTGTGCCGGGATGCCGGGCAGAGCGCCATGGCCGCCGCGGTGGAGCTGGGCGGCGCACTGAGCGCCGTGCTGGTGTCGGCACCGCTGCTGCGCATGGTGTGGGAGCTGCTGTCCTCCCTGTTGTGAGGAGATCGTATGAGAAACCGGATCTGTCTGCTGCTTTGCCTGCTCCTGCTCGTCCCTGTTCCCGCAGCCTGGGCCGCAGAGCTGCCCCGTGAATTAACAGATGCCTTGCCGCCGGAGGCTGCCTCCCTGGTGGAGGAGACTTCGGCGGAGGGAGAGGAGGGTCTGCTGGCGGGCCTTTCGCATCTGGGACGGCGAGCGGCGGAGGAGTTCAGACGGCTCTTTCGCCAGGAACTGCGAGGGGGTGTGATACTGCTGGCGGCGGCCCTGCTGTGCGGGGTGTTTGAAACCCTCCGGGGAGAGGGAGAGGAAGACGGCGGAAAAATCGTCACCATGGCCGGGGCGCTGGTGATCACGGCTGCGGCGGCAGGAGACGTACGCTCCCTGCTGGGGCTTGGCGCCCAAAGCGTGGAGCAGCTGGAGCTCTTTGCCCAGACCCTGCTGCCTACTCTGGCCGCAGCCGCCGCCGCAGGCGGCGCCGCCGTGACAGCGGGGATGGGAGAGATCGCCACCGTGTATTTCACGGGCGTACTGATCTCCCTGATCCGCCGCCTGCTGCTGCCTGCGGTGGGGCTCTATGTGGTGCTGGCGGCGGCGGGGGCCGTGCTGCCCGAGCACGATCTGAAGGGACTGCGCACCGGCGTCAGCCGTCTGGTCACGGTGGTGCTCACCGCACTGCTGGTGGTATTCACCACGGCGCTGACCCTGTTTCGGGCAGCGGGATCCGCGGCGGACGGCGCAGCCCTGCGTCTGACCCGGTCCGCCATCTCGACAGCTGTGCCGGTGGTGGGAGGCATCATCTCCGACGCGGCCGGCAGCGTTCTGGCCGGTGCAATGGCCCTCAAGGGTGCCGTCGGCGTTTTTGGGATGCTGGGGGTGCTGTCCGTTTGCCTGCTGCCCTTTGTCCGCCTGGCGGTACAGTATCTGGTCTATAAGCTGACGGCCATGCTGGCCTCCGTGGTGGGGTCCCGGCCGCTGGTGGAGCTTATTGACAGTCTGGGATCTGCCTTCGGCTTGGTGCTGGGGATGACGGGAGCGTGCGCGCTGCTGCTTCTGATCTCCGTGGCGACTTTTGTTTCGGTGGTGACGTGATGGGAGAGTTGCTGAATCGTTGGCTGCCGCAGATCATTGCGGCGGTGTTTCTCCTGGCGGCGGTCTATTTGATTTCGCCGCCGGGACGCATGCGGGCGGCAGTGCGTTTTGCCGGCGGGCTGGTACTGCTGACGGCGCTGCTGAGCCCGCTGACGGGCTTGGAATGGACCGGCGTTCCGTCCTATACCGACTGGGAGAGCGACGTGGACGGCCGGATCCGGGAGATGCGCTCAGCGTATGCGGAGACGACGCGGACACTCATAGAGGAAAAAACGGCTGCATATATTTCAGACAAAGGGCGGGACCTGGGCGTGACCTGCCGCCCCACGGTCACGGCGCAGCTGCGGGACGGCGTGGCATACCCCTTTTCTGCGGTGATGGACTGCCCTTTTCATCCGGCGCTCTCTGCTTATCTGACGCAGGAGCTGGATATCCCGCCCGAGCGGCAGAGCTGGCAGGGGAGGTAGAGGATGCGTGTGATTCGTTTTACTGAGCTGTGGAAGAAATACCGCTTTGCGGCGCTGATCGTACTGGCGGGGGTGGTGCTGATGCTGCTGCCCACCCGGCGGAGTACCGCGTCGGCGGCAGAGAAGAGAGTCTCTTCCGCGGAGGAGAGCTTTTCCCTGTCCCGGACCGAGGAGCGGATGGAGGCCATCCTGGGGCAGATGGAGGGGGTCGGCAAGCTGCGCGTCATGCTGACGCTGGCGGAAGGGCCCCGCTTGCTGCTGGCCTCGGACAGCGACGTGAGCACGGAGGCCGGAGGCGGCGTTACCCGCAGCCGGCTGGAACCGCTGACGGTCAACCGGGGCAGCGGTACCCAGGAGGTGGTGGTCACCCATCAGCTCTATCCGGTCTATCTGGGAGCGGTGGTGGTCTGCCAGGGAGCGGACAGCAGCGCGGTGCGCCTGGCGGTCACGGAGGCGGTGGCCGCCCTGACGGGCTTGAGCTCAGACAGGATCAGTGTGGTCAAATGGAAACAGTCATAGGAGGGAAACGATGAAACAGATTTGGAAGCGGCGCGCGGTGGTGGCCGGCGTGCTGGTACTGGTGGCGGCAGCCGTGTATCTCAACTGGAGATATTCCGATTCGGTGGAGGACAGTGCCAAGGTGCTGGGGGAGTCCACCCTGGTCAGCAGCCGGGAGCCGGTGACCAACGCCGAGCCGGTCCCTGCGGAGCCGGAGAAGCCCGCGGAGAACGACTATTTTGCCACGGCCCGGCTGAGCCGGAAGCAGGCCCGGGACAGCGCCATCAGCATGCTGCAGGAGGCGGAGGTGGACGAGAACGCAGACGAGGCGACACTCAACGAGGCCTCGGCCACGCTGCAGGTCCTGGCCGCCTATACGGTGGCGGAATCCCAGATCGAGAGCCTGGTCACGGCCAAGGGATACGCCGACTGCGTGGCCTTCATGGGGCCGGAGTCCATCAGCGTGGTGGTGTCCGCGCCCAACGGCCTGAACGCGGCGGATGTGGCGCGGATCAAGGATATCGTCATCAGCGAGACGGATTTCAAGCCGGAGCAGATCAAGATCGTCGAGGCAAATTAACAGTTGTTTTTTTTCCGGGGAGATGCTATACTGTTCACATCTATGGGTATCGACACTTTTGATTGTTAGGAGTATACTGCCATGGCTGAGAACAGAGATTACATGGTCCGGCAGGAGGCGCTGGGCAATATTCAGATCGCCGAGGAGGTCGTCGCCAATCTGGCCACCGCCACGGCTCTGGAGGTTGACGGCGTAGGCGGCCTGATGAACGGAAACGTGGCCGATCTGCTGGGCGGCAAAAAGCTGACTGCCAAGGGCGTGCGGGTGGACCTGGAGGACGAGACCCTGATCGTGAACCTCTTCCTGATGATCCGCTACGGCTGCGGCATCTCCGACGTGGCCGGCAAGGTGCAGCAGTCCGTCTGCACCACGCTGGAGGGCAGCACCGGCTTCCGCGTCGGCGCCGTGAACGTCCACGTAGGCGGCATCACCTTTAACTGAGAGAAGAGGAACAGACGAAAATGACACGCAATACTGCCCGTGAGATCGCCGCGCACCTGGCCTATGAGCTGAGCTTTACCGATCTGCCCCTGGCGGAATTTCTGGACCAGCGGCTGTCGGCGGAGAACTTTGCAGACCTGGCGCCGGAGTGCGGCCTGTATGAGGAAAAGCCCAACGCCAAGCAGGAGGCCTACATCCGCCGCCTGGTGTCCGGCGTGGCGGAGCACGCCGCCGAGCTGGACGGCTATATCGCAGACTACGCCAAGGGCTGGCGCTTTGAACGCATTTCCCTGGTGGCCTCGGCCATCATGCGCGTGGCCATGTACGAGATCCTCTACATGCCCGATATCCCCGCCGGCGTGGCCATCAACGAGGCGGTGGAGATCGCCAAAAAGTACGAGACGCCGGAGACGGTCCGCTTCCTCAACGGGATCCTGGGCAGTTTCGCGCGGCAGGAGGCAAAGGTTTGAGCAGCAGGCAGAGCGGCAAGCGCTCTGCCTGTTTCCCGATTTACAGGAGGTGAGAGGGTGGAGCGGCCTGTTTACAGCGTATCCGAGGTCAACGGACTCATCAAAAACGTGATCGACGGCGTACCGGAGCTGAGCGGCGTATATATCCGGGGCGAGCTGTCAAACTATAAGATATATCCCTCCGGCCACCACTACTTTACGCTGAAGGACGCCGAAAGCTCGCTGCGGTGCGTGATGTTCAAGAGCTCCGCCGTCCGGCTGCGTTTCCGCCCGGAGAGCGGCATGAAGGTCATTGCCTTCGGCCGCATCAGCGTCTTCCCCCGGGACGGGGCCTATCAGCTCTACTGCGGGACCCTGACGCCTGACGGCGTGGGGGATCTCCACGTGGCCTTTGAACAGCTGAAGGAGAAGCTCTACCGGGAGGGCCTCTTTGACGAGAGCCACAAGAAGCCACTGCCGGCCTATCCCCGCCGCATCGCCGTTGTGACGTCCTCCGCCGGTGCGGCGGTCCACGACATGATCCGAATTCTGCGCCGGCGCTATCCCATCGCCAAGGTGCTGCTGCTGCCGGTGCGGGTCCAGGGCGCTGAGGCGCCGCCGGAGATCGTGGGCGCCATCCGCTACGCCAACCGCTGGCGTCTGGCGGACGTGCTGATCACCGGCCGGGGCGGCGGTTCCCTGGAGGATCTGTGGGCCTTCAACGACGAGCGGGTGGCCCGGGCCATCTACGAGTCGGAGATCCCCGTGATCTCCGCAGTGGGCCACGAGCCGGACGTGACCATCGCCGATTTCGTGGCCGATAGAAGAGCTTCCACGCCCTCCAACGCCGCGGAGATCGCCGTGCCGGATATGACCGAGCTGCTGCGCGCCCTGACCGATACGCAGGGCCGCATGACGCAGGGGATCTGCCGCCTGCTGGAGAGACAGGACGAGCGTCTGGAGGCGATACGGTCCAAGCGGGTCCTGTCCGACCCCATGGCCTTCCTGCAGGACCGGCGGCTCCAGTTGGATTACGTGCAGCAGAAGCTGTCCGCCGCGGCAAAGGGGCAGCTGGAGGAGGACGTGCGCCGCTTCACCCGGCTGACGGCCGCTCTGGACGCGCTGAGTCCCCTGAAGGTGCTGGGGCGTGGCTATGCCATGGCCCAGAGCGAGGACGGTGCGATCCTGCGGGACAGCGCACAGGTCTCGCCGGGGGACCGTATCCGTGTACAACTGGCCCGGGGCAGCCTGAACTGCTCCGTGGAGTCCGCAGAATAGGAGGAGAACGCACATGGCGGAAAAAAAGACGTTTGAAGAGAATATGCGCCGCCTGGAGGAGATCGTGGCGGGGCTGGAAAAGGGAGAGGCTCCGCTGAGCGACTCTCTGGCTCTGTTTGAGGAGGGCACCGCTCTGGTGGCCGCCTGCCGCAGAGAGCTGGACAAGGCCGAGCAGCAGGTGGTAAAGCTGATGAAGGGGGAAGACGGCGCTCCCGTGGAGACCGACTTTCTGATGGAGGAGTGACCATGGATTATCAGACCAGATATAAGACGTATCAGGCGGCGATCGAGGAGTATCTGAACCGCCTGTTTACCGGGGACAAGCCCTACGGCAAGCTCTATGAGGCCATCCGCTACAGCCTGCTCTCCGGCGGCAAGCGGATCCGCCCGGTGCTGACGCTGGAGTTTGCCCGCGTGGGCGGCATCGACTGGCACCTGGCTCTGCCCTATGCCTGCGCCCTGGAGCTGGTACACAATTACAGTCTCATCCATGACGACCTGCCCTGCATGGACGACGACGATCTGCGCCGGGGGAAGCCCACCAACCATAAGGTGTACGGGGAGGCGCTGGCCGTCCTGGCCGGCGACGCCCTGCAGCCCGAGGCCTTCCGGCTGATCGCACAGGCTCCCATGATGTCGGCGGAGAACAAGCTGGAGGCCGTTCTGGTGCTGGCGCGGGCCTGCGGCGCCGACGGCATGGTGGCCGGACAGGTGCTGGACACCGTGTGCGACGTGCGCGACGAGCCCATGCGCCGGGAGCTGGACCGTTTGAAAACCGGCGCCATGATCACGGCGGCAGCGGAGTTGGGATGCGTGGCGGCCCACATGCCGCCCACCATGCGCATGCAGGCCCTGACCTACGCCTCGGAGCTGGGCCTGGCCTTCCAGATCCAGGACGATATCCTGGACGTGGTGGGCGACGAGGCTGTGTTCGGCAAGCCCATTGGCTCGGACAAGGCGGAGGGCAAGGTGACTTACGTGGACCTGAAGGGCCTGGAGGGCTGCCGCCGGGAGGTGGCCCAGCATACGGCCCGGGCCAGACAGGCGGTTGCCAGTTGGGGCGACCGGGAATTCCTGCTGGAGCTGGCCGATCAGCTCCTGCGGCGGGAGAAGTAACGGCATGCGCCGCGGCGGATCGCTCCGCTGCGGCGCGTTTTTTCGACGCAGAAGGGGAAATACTGTTGTCAAGCCGAAAAAGGTGTGATATAATCCGTAATTACTGAACAGCGGCGCAGTATCCTAGTCAGATCTGCCGTTTCCTAAGAGGGGCCTAAAAATCCCTTAAAGGGCACAACTGTGAAACCTCTGGTGCCTGCTTCTTACGCCCAGTTTGGGGTGGGTGCTGGAGGGAGGTACGGCTATGTCCGTTGCCTGCGTGAGTAGGGCGCCCCCCAATGGCATGGGGGACCCGACCCTGCTTTCGTGGAGACCTGCTGTTGTGCACGGGCGTACTCCCCTGCGGTCAAGCGACCCGTGTACGAGGCAGATGATTTGAACCTGCAGCGCGGTGCGAAAGCGGCTTGTGCCGCCAAACGCTGTGTGCAGAGTAGCCTGCCTTGCGTGGGTTGGGTGAATAGGGGAGTTGATGCGTCGACTCCCCGGCCAGGGACGAGACGATATTCCCTTGAAACCCAGTCTGCAAAAGAGGATAAGAAACGGTTTGACTGTTGTGGAAATCACCTAGGCTGTCCTATTGGGGCGCCGGAAGGATTGCAGTGCGGACTAAGTGGCAGTCGGGTACCACGTCCCGGTAACAATGTGGCGCGGCACTGAAAGGGAAACCGCCTGATCGGCGACGAGAGGTGTGCTGCGGGGAAATCCAACCCGTACCTAAGCCGTAAGATTTACTTCTGGAGCCGCCCTGTTCAGTACATTTTTTCAAGTGAGGTTTTCCCCTTGCGTGATAAAGACAAGAATAAAAAGAAGAATTCCGGCAGCAGCAATCACTGGGTATTGCACGTATTCCTGATGTCCGTGGTCCTCTCTGCGGTGTTGAGCTTTCTCTCCTCCGTGGCCCTGACCGGTGCGGGGTATGTGGTGGCGATCCTGGTGCTGCTGTTTTTTATTGCCCTGGGCATTCTGTTCGACATCATCGGCGTCGCAGTCACGGCGGCGGATGTCCGGCCTTTTCACTCCATGGCCGCCCATAAGGAAAAGGGGGGCAAGGAGGCCATCCGCCTGCTGAACAACGCCAGCCGTGTCAGTTCCTTCTGCAACGACGTGGTGGGCGATATCTGCGGCATCGTCAGCGGCTCCACGGCCGCCGTCATCATCACCCAGCTCCAGCGCAGCTTTTCCACCACCTCCGTGCTGATCTCCATCGGCGTAACGGCTCTGATCTCCGGTTTGACCATCGGCGGAAAGGCCCTGGGAAAAAGCATCGCCATCAAGGACAGTACGAACGTTGTCCACCGCGTGGCCCGTCTGCTGCGCGCCCTGCACATCTATCGCTGAATTGAGGGAAGCAAGTTGATTCTGGAAACGATCCACGCCCCGGCGGACGTGCAAAAACTGAATAAGGACCAGCTCCCCCAGCTCTGCCGGGAGGTGCGGGAATTCCTTGTGGACCACGTATCCCGTACCGGAGGCCACCTGGCCTCCAACCTGGGCGTGGTGGAGCTGACCGTGGCGATCCACCGCATATTCGACACCTCCCGCGACCGTCTGGTGTTCGACGTAGGCCACCAATGCTACGTGCACAAGCTCCTGACCGGCCGCCGGGACGGGTTTGACACGCTGCGCCAGCTGGACGGGCTCTCCGGCTTTCCCAAGCCGCGGGAGAGCGCGCACGACGCTTTTGTGGCGGGCCATGCCTCCAACTCCGTCTCCGTAGCCCTGGGCATGGCCCGGGCGCGGACGCTCCAGCATGAGGATTACGACGTGATCGCCCTGATCGGAGACGGCGCGCTCAGCGGCGGCCTGAGCTTCGAGGGACTCAACGACGCCGGCGCCTCCGGCGAGCGTATGATCGTCATTCTCAACGACAACGGCATGTCCATCAGCCGCAACGTGGGCGGCCTGTCCGGCTATTTGACCCGCCTGCGCACTGCGCCGGAGTACTTTGCCCTGAAGCGGCGGTATCGTCAGGTGCTGGGCGACAGCGAGGCGGGCAAGAGGATCTATCGGGCCAGTCATCGCCTCAAGATGGCGGTGAAGAAATCGCTGATGCCCGAGGCAACCATGTTCGAGAAAATGGGGTTTACCTATCTGGGCCCTGTGGACGGACATGACCTGGAACAGCTGACGACGGTGCTGGCCTGGGCACGGGATCTCTCGGGCCCGGTGCTGGTGCATGTGGATACCCAAAAGGGAAAGGGATACGCACCCGCTGAGCAGGATCCCAGCCGGTTCCACGGCGTCGGTCCCTTCGATCCGGCCACCGGCCGTTCCCACGGGGCGGAGAAGCCCTGCTTCAGCGGCGTTTTCGGCGAGGAACTGACGGCGCTGGCGGGGGAGGATCCGCGGATCTGCGCCATCACGGCGGCCATGCAGGACGGCACCGGACTCAACGGCTTTGCCGCCGCCTATCCCCGCCGCCTTTTCGACGTGGGCATTGCCGAGGGCCACGCCGTGGCCATGGCCGCCGGTCTGGCGTCACAGGGGATGATACCGGTGTTCGCGGTGTATTCCACCTTCCTGCAGCGGGGCTTCGACCAGCTGCTCCACGACGTATCGCTGGAGCGGCTCCACGTGGTGCTGGCGGTGGACCGTGCCGGCCTGGTGGGCGCTGACGGCGAGACCCATCACGGTTGCTTTGATCCCGCCTATCTGTCCCTCGTGCCCGGCATGACGGTGCTGTGCCCCGCCAGTCTGGCGGAGCTGCGCGCCATGCTGTGCCAGGCCATTTACGATTACGACGGCCCCGTGGCGGTCCGCTATCCTCGCGGCGGGGAGGGAGCCTATCGGGATGCTGTCAATCCTCACGCGTTGGCTGTCACGCTGCGCGAAGGGGCTGACTGTACGCTTGTCACCTACGGCGTCATGGTCAATCAGGCGCTGGAGGCCGCCGAACTGCTGGCGCAGCGGGGCGTCCGGGCCGAGGTGGTGAAGCTCAACCGCATTTCCCCGCTGGAGGCCGCCGAAACGGCGGAGCTCCTGGGCAATCGTCGCTGTCTGCTGGTGCTGGAGGATTGTCTGTCCGCCGGCTGTGTGGGGCAGCGCCTGGAGGCGCTGCTGGCCCAGCAGGACTGCGGACCAGATCGGCTGCTTCTGCGGAATCTGGGCGGCTCCGTGCCCGATCACGGCGCGCCGGATCAGCTGTACCAGCGCTGCGGACTGGACGGCCGATCCGTGGCGGAAGCCATTGAGGAGGCGCTGCGGTGAGCAAGAAAGAACGACTGGACGTGCTGCTGGTGGAGAAGGGGCTGGCGCCCACCCGCCAGAAGGCACAGGCCATTATTATGACAGGCAGCGTTTTCGTGGCCGGTCAGCGGGCCGATAAGCCGGGCATGGGCGTTCCGGAGGGCGCAGAGATCGAAGTGCGCGGCCACGCGATGCCCTATGTGAGCCGGGGCGGCTGGAAGCTGGAAAAGGCCATGAAGACCTGGCCCATCACGCTGACGGGCAGGATCTGCGCAGACATAGGCGCCTCCACCGGCGGATTTACCGACTGCATGCTGCAGAACGGGGCCAAAAAAGTCTACGCTGTGGACGTCGGTTATGGACAATTGGACTGGAAGCTGCGCAGCGACGAGCGGGTGGTCTGTCTGGAGCGCACCAACGCCCGGTATCTGACAAGAGAGCAGATCCCGGACGAACTGGATTTTGCCTCCATCGACGTATCCTTTATCTCCCTGAAGCTGATTTTCCCGGCCCTGTATCCGCTGCTGCGCCAGGGCGGCGAAATCGCCTGCCTCATCAAGCCGCAATTTGAGGCCGGACGGGAAAAGGTGGGCAAAAAGGGCGTCGTCCGCGACGCGTCCGTGCACCGCGAGGTGCTGGAGGCCTTTCTCGGCCATGCAAAGGAAAACAACTTTACAGTGCTTGGTGTCACGTATTCTCCTATCCGCGGACCGGAGGGGAATATCGAATATCTCGGCTATTTGCGCAAATCGGAGGAGCCTGACGCCGCGGTGGATACGGCAGCCCTGGTGGCGGATTCCCACGCGGCGCTCCAGGAGTAACTGACCGGAGAGAGAGGAACACGACTATGAAACGAGTGATTTTGTGCCCCAACCCCTATCGCGACACCGATCTGAAGGTGGCCGGACGCGCCAAAGAGATCCTCGAGAGCACGGGGATCGAGACGGTCACCTGTCTGCCTTTTCAGCCGGAGGGGAACCGCAAATCTGCGGCAGCCATTGTCACGGCGCCTCTGGAGGAGGAGATCAAGCGGGCCGACCTGCTGATCGCCTTCGGCGGCGACGGCACCATCCTCCATCTGGCCAAAACGGTGGCGATCCACGACGTGCCCGTGCTGGGCATCAACCTGGGCAGCCTGGGCTTCATGTCCGAGCTGGAGGTCAACGAGGTGGAGAGGCTGCGGGATCTGGCGGACTGGAAGTTCATCGTGGAGTCCCGCATGATGCTGGACGTGGAGATCTTCCGCGGCGGGCGGTCTGTTTTCAACACCATCGCCCTCAACGATGCAGTGATATCAAAGGGTTCTATTGCAAGGGTCGTAAGGCTGGAAACCTTTACGGAAGAGGGCAGCTTGACGAAGGTCACCGGCGACGGCGTCATCATCAGCACGCCCACCGGCTCCACCGGCTATTCCATGGCCGGCGGCGGCCCGATCGTGGAGCCCACAGCGCGCAATCTGCTTATCACCCCCATCTGCCCCCACTCCACCCGGGCATACTCCTACGTGCTCTCCCCGGAGCACGTGATCACCGTGGTGGCCACGGACGCCAACCGCAAATTCGTCTACATGTCTGCCGATGGCGGCAAAGCCTTCTCTCTGAAGAACGGCGATAAGGTACAGGTGCGCCAGTCCCGGTACTGCACCAAGCTGGTGCGGCTGTCCAAAAAGAGCTTCTGCGAGATCCTGGATAAGAAGATGGCCCAGGAGGCTGCCAAGTACGATCAGTAAGTGCCCTGCAGGGGCGGAAGAAGGTGCGCCATGCTGAACCTGCTTCACATCGAGAATATCGCCGTTATCCAGCAGGCGGACATCGCCTTTGAGCCCGGCTTCAACGCCCTGACCGGCGAGACCGGCGCGGGCAAATCCATCGTTATCGACGCCCTCAGCGCGGTGCTGGGTCAGCGCACGTCCCGTGATCTGATCCGCACCGGCAGCGAGACGGCGTTTGTCAGCGCGGCCTTCTCCGGTGTGCCGGCGGAGGTCGCGGAGCCTTTTGGCCTGCCGGGGGAGGACGAGCTGCTGCTGCAGCGGGAGATCCACGCCGACGGCCGCAATCTCTGCCGCATCAACGGCAGACCCGCCACCGTCAGCCAGCTGCGCCAGCTGGGCACGGCCCTGCTGAATATTCACGGCCAGCACGACGGGCAGCAGCTGCTGGACGCCCAGCAGCATATCTTGTATCTGGACCGGTTCGGCCGCCTGGAGCCGATGCTGGAGCAGTACCGTGGGGCCTACCGCGCCCTGGCGGAGCTGCAGCGCCGGATCGACGCGCTGCGGATGGACGAGGCGGAGAAGGCCCGCCGCACGGACACCCTGCGCTATCAGATCGGCGAGCTGGAGCGGGCCGGGCTGCAGCGGGGCGAGGAAGAGGAGCTGATGGCCCGCCGCAATTTTCTGCGCAACAGCGAGAAATTCATCTCCGCCGTGTCCCAGGCGGATTACTGCCTCAACGGCGACGACAACGGTCCCGGCGCCCTGAGCCTGCTGGATCAGGCCCGGGACGCCCTGTCCGCCATCCGCCATCTGGACGACGGATACGGAGCCCTCAGCGAGCGCCTTGCCGCCGTATACAGCGAGACCTTCGATCTGGCGGATACCCTGCGGGACCGCCGTGACAGCTTTGAGTTTTCCCCCAACGAGCTGGACGAGGTGGAGGGGCGGCTGGACCGGCTCTACCGCCTGAAAAAGAAATACGGCCCCTCGGTGGAGGATATGCTGGATTATCTGGACCGCTGCCGGGCGGAACTGGAGCAGATCACCGACGCCGACGACACCCTGGCCCGGCTGGAAAAGCAGCGCGCCGCTGCGGAGAAAGCAGCCCGGAGCGAGGCGGAGAAGCTGTCAAGAGCCCGTCGGGAGGCCGCCGAAGACCTGTCTGCACAGATCCTCTCGGAGCTGACCCAACTGGATATGGGGAAGATCCGCTTTGCCGTGGATTTTGCGGAGACGGAGCTGACGGAGAACGGAGCGGACGACGTACAGTTCCTCATGTCCGCCAACGCCGGCGAAGACCTCAAGCCCATCCACAAGATCGCCTCCGGCGGCGAGCTGGCCCGTATCATGCTGGCCATGAAAAACGTGCTCAGCGAGCAGGACCAGGTGGGCACCATGGTCTTCGACGAGGTGGACACCGGCGTCAGCGGCCGGGCCGCCCAGAAGGTGGCGGAGAAGATGGCCCGGATCAGCCGCCGCAAGCAGGTGCTGTGCGTCACCCATCTGCCCCAACTGGCCGCCATGGCCGACACCCACTTTTCCGTGGAGAAGGGGGAGCGGGACGGGCGCACCTATACCCGAGTGGCCCAGCTTGACCGCAGCCAGCGCCGGGCGGAGCTGGCCCGCCTCACCGGCGGCAGCCACGTGACGGAGACCATGCTCTCCGGCGCGGAGGAGCTGCTGTCCCAGGCGGAGGCCTATCGGAGCAAATTGGGATAATCCCGGTTGACAAACCGATAAAACCACACTATAATGGCCCCTGTAATTCCATATCCGTACTGCGAAGAAGGGAACAAGTAAGCGCGCCATGACCTGCCAAGAGAGCCCCTGGGCGGTGGAAAGGGGAGAGGCCGGGTGCGGTGAATACATCCCGGAGCAGCCCCTTGAAAGCGAGAGCGAGTAGAGGCGTGCCGGGCGCGCCCGTTACAGCGCAGGGGTGTGCTGGCACCCCGTGAGGCCGCTGGCCGTGAGGCGGCGGCGAATATGAGGTGGTACCGCGGCTTTGATCGCCCTCTGTCCAATACGGCAGGGGGCGTTTTCTTGTGCTCTCTGCACCATATCCGAAAGAAGAAAGGAACGAACTGCAATGGGAATCTATGAAGAACTGGTGGAACGCGGGCTCATCGCCCAGGTCACCAACGAAGAGGAGATCCGCGAGATGGTCAACGCGGGCAAGGCCACCTTTTACATCGGCTTTGACTGCACGGCCGACAGCCTGACGGCGGGCCATTTCATGGCCCTGACGCTGATGAAGCGCCTGCAGCAGGCGGGCAACAAGCCCATCGCCCTGATCGGCGGCGGCACCACCATGATCGGCGACCCCTCCGGCCGCACCGACATGCGCAAAATGCTGACCCGCGCCGATATCGACCACAACGCCGCCTGCTTCCGCCGCCAGATGGAGAAATTCATCGAGTTCGGTCCCGGCAAGGCCCAGATGGTCAATAACGCCGACTGGCTGCTGGATCTGAACTACGTGGAGCTGCTGCGGGAGGTGGGGACCTGCTTCTCCGTCAACAACATGCTCCGGGCCGAGTGCTACAAGCAGCGCATGGAGAAGGGGCTGAGCTTCTTTGAGTTCAACTACATGATCATGCAGAGCTACGATTTCTACTACCTGTTCCAGCATTACGACTGCAACATGCAGTTCGGCGGCGACGACCAGTGGAGCAACATGCTGGGCGGCACGGAGCTGATCCGCAAAAAGCTGGGCAAGGACGCCCACGCCATGACCATCACTCTGCTGACCGACTCCCAGGGCAAGAAGATGGGCAAGACAGCCGGCAACGCCGTGTGGCTGGATCCCAACAAAACAAGCCCCTTTGAATTCTTCCAGTACTGGCGCAACGTGGACGACGCCGACGTGCTCAAGTGCATCCGGATGCTGACCTTCCTGCCCATGGAGGAGATCCGGAAGATGGAGAGCTGGGAGGGCTCGCAGCTCAATGAGGCCAAGGAGATCCTGGCCTATGAGCTGACGAAGCTGGTCCACGGCGAACAGGAGGCCGACAAGGCCAAGGCGGCCGCCAGGGCCCTGTTCTCCGGCGCCGGCAACACGGACGATATGCCCACCACCGAGCTGGTGAACGACGACTTCGGCGGCGGCGCCATCAACGTGATGACCCTGCTGGTGAAGTGCGGCCTCTGCGCCTCCAGGGGCGAGGCACGCCGGCTGGTGCAGCAGGGCGGCGTCACCGTCAACGACGCCAAGGTCAGCTCCATTGACGACAGCTACGGCTGCGAGCTGTTCACCGGCGACGGTCTCGTCATCCGCAAGGGCAAGAAGGTGTTCCACCGGGCCGTGTTGGTGTAAGGCAGGATGAAGACCAGCGATTTTAACTTTGACCTGCCCCCGGAGCTGATTGCCCAGACGCCCATCCAGCGGCGGGACGCCTCCCGTCTGCTGGTGCTGGACAAGGACACGGGGGCCTGGGAGCACCGGCATTTTTACGATCTGCCGGAGTATCTGCATCCCGGCGACTGCCTGATCCTCAACGACTCCCGGGTGCTGCCGGCCCGCCTGCTGGGGCAGCGGCTGCCCGGCGGCGGCGCCTGCGAGGTGCTGCTGCTGATCGACAGGGGGGACAAGACCTGGGAGTGCCTGGTGCGCCCGGGCAAGCGGATGCGCGTCGGCGCAAAGCTCTCCTTCGGCGGCGGCGAGCTGACCGCCGAGGTGGCGGAGGAGCTGCCGGACGGCAATCGCCTGGTGCGCTTCGACTACGAGGGTATTTTCCTGGAGGTGCTGGACCGGCTGGGCAAGATGCCTCTGCCGCCCTACATCAAGGAGGAGCTTCAGGACCGGGAGCGGTATCAAACCGTCTATTCCAAGGTCAACGGCAGCGCCGCAGCCCCCACGGCGGGCCTCCATTTCACACCGGAGCTGCTGGAAAAGATCCGCGCCATGGGCGTGGGGATCGGCTTCGTGACGCTCCATGTAGGTCTGGGCACCTTCCGCCCGGTGAAGGAGGATGAGATCACCGATCACGAGATGCACAGCGAATACTGTGTGATCCCGCCCGAGACCGCCGCACTCATCAACGAGACCAGGCGGCGGGGAGGAAGGGTGATCTGCGTGGGCACCACCTCCTGCCGCACCATCGAGAGCTGGGCGGAGGAGGACGGCACCATGCGGCCCCACGCCGGGTGGACCAATATCTTCATCTATCCCGGCTATCGCTTCAAGGTACTGGATGCCCTCATCACCAATTTCCACCTGCCGGAGTCCACCCTCATCATGCTGGTGTCCGCCCTGGCGGGACGGGAGCACGTGCTGGCGGCCTACGCCGAAGCGGTGCGGGAGCGCTACCGCTTCTTCAGCTTCGGCGACGCGATGCTGATCAAATAGAAAGAAACACAGCGATACGACAACAAACAGGAGCAAATCAATATGTTTTCCGGAATCTTAGCAGCAATTACCTGGGCCCTGGAGACCGTTATCATCGGCTTTGCTTTGTCCATGAGCCCTCTTGTCAACAGCGTGGGGGAGGCCATCTTTCTGGCCCCCTTTATCAGTACCTTTTTGCACGACGCGTGCTCGGCCATCTTTTCGTGGATCTACAACGGTGCCCGCGGCCAACTGGGCAACGTCTTCCGTGCTCTCTTCCGAACCAGGAGCGGTAAGTGGGTGGTGGCCGCCGCCGTCATCGGCGGTCCCATCGGCATGACCGGCTACGTGCTGGCCGTGACGTACATGGGCGCCTCTATCGCCGCTATCGCCAGCGCCATCTTCCCGGCCATCGGCAGCGTACTGGCCTGCATCTTCCTGAAAGAAAAGATGAAGTGGTATCAGTGGGTGTTCCTGCTCCTGACCATCCTGGGCGTCTATGGCCTCAGCTACTCCACGGATCTGGCGCCGCGGAACTACCTCCTGGGCATCCTGGGAGCCCTGCTGTGCGCCTTCGGCTGGGGCATCGAGGCCGTCATCCTGGCCAAGTGCCTGCACGACCCGGAGGTGACGGACGAATACGCCCTCCAGATCCGCCAGACCACCTCGGCTGTCTTCTACGGCGCTGTCATCCTGCCGATCCTGGGGCTCATGGGCTTCCGGGAGGGCGGACTGTCCCCCTGGGCCTTTGCCGTAAGCCTGTTCCGGGGATCGGGCAAAACTGTCCTTATCATTGCTGTGGCCGGCCTCTTTGCCACGGTGTCCTATCTCTTCTACTACAAGGCGATCTCCAGGATCGGCGCGTCCAAGGCCATGGCGCTGAACATCACCTACACCGCCTGGGCCATGATCCTCGCACTGATACTGGACGTGATCCTCCACATCTCCGACAGCTCCCACGGCATTGCCTACCCCTCTCCGCTGACCATCGTCTGCACGGTGGTGGTCCTGGTCTGCAGCATCTTTGCCGCGGCGGATTTCAAGGAGATCTTCGCCGGAAAAGAGTGAGC
>JAFRSI010000003.1 GCA_017427645.1 Oscillospiraceae bacterium
ACATATGCTGTTTGCCGTAAGGACGGATCCTTCTGAGTTTCGGTGTGTTGCCCTTGCTGTTCAGCACGTCTTCAAGTGAAAGCGGCTCGTGCTTTGCGGGATAGCCGGGGAAGCCGTGGAGGTTGTAACCCGCCGTGTGGGAAAGCAATGCCGGGAAGGTTACCGGGCCCTTCTTGACAAATTCCGGCACCACGCCCGAGATATCCGCGTCCAGGTCGATGAGCCCCTTGTCCACATAGCGCAGAAGCGTTAGAGCGAACATGGGTTTCGACACGGAGCCCGCCTGGAACAGCATGTCCGGGTTCACCGGGAAGTCCTGGCCAAAGCGGCCGCTGCCGGCGCAGTAGGTGTCCAGATCCTCTCCGTCGAAGACGGCGATGCTCACGCCATAGTTCTTTTTGCCCTTGATCCGCAGACGCCCGTCCACGTCGACGCCGTAGAATTCCCTGATCGTCTTGTTGGGACCCTTCAGCATCCGCATCAGAACGGCCTCGTCTTCGCTGATGACGCCGGTTTCCCGGAAGCCGGCCTTGTGATAGACGTGCAGACCCCGCCGGTTCTCCGGCTCGGTGGACAGGTAGAGCCGGTCCGCGCCGTTGTCCTTGAAGTAGCGGATGATCTCCTGCAGAGCCGCCTGGCCGCAGCCCCTGCCCTGCCGGCTCTTGTCGATCATAAAGCGCCAGAGCCAGTAGCGGTCCTCCGGGTCTCTCGCCTCGGGGGCAAAGCTGAACATCGTAAAGCCCACCAGCGTATCGTCCGCGTAGATCGCAAACGGACGCGCCACGCCGGGGTACTCCTCATTGGTTTCCGCTGCCTGCCGCAGCGACACGTCGTTGGGCGCAACGAAGGGCTGATCCTCCCGCACGGAGAGGGCCAGCACGGCCTCGCGGTTGGTATCGTCCACAGGCCTCAGTGTGATTTTCATGCTCATATCCTCCTGTATCCTGTTATGAATAAATGATTTGCAGCCCGTCTGCTGTCAAGGCATATACCTTGTCGGCGACCTCGGCCAGATACTTTCTGTCGTGGGATACGCTGATGATGGCCCCGGGGAAGGAGCGCAGCAGGGCCCGCACCTCCGGGCCGGAGAGGGGGGAGAAGTTGCGGGTGGGCTCGTCCAGCAGCAGCACGTTGGCGCCGCTGAGACTCATCTTCAGCAGCAGGAGCTTGGCCTTCTGCCCGCCGGACAGCTCCCGGATGGCGTGGGACATCTCGTCGGGGGTGTAGCGCAGGGAGCCCAGGTAGGTGCGTACCACGGTGACGTCGTCCTTGTGCCCGGAGGGGGCCAGGTAGTCGATGGGCGTCTCGTCCAGCTCCAGCAGGTCCTCGTAATTCTGGGGCATATAGCACACCTGCAGGTCCGGCCGCTGCTCCAGCAGCGCCAGGATCTGCCGCAGCAGGGTGGTCTTGCCGGCGCCGTTGGCCCCGGTGAGACAGATCTTCTCCGGCCCCTGTACGGTGAGATTCACGTTCCGGGCCAGCACCGCGCCGTCGGGCCGCCGCAGCTCCGGCAGGGCCAGGTCCAGCACCACCTTGCCGGGCGGGACGGCCTGCTCCCCGTGGAACTTCACCAGGATGGCCAGCTCCTGCTCCGGGTACTCCGTCATCTGCTGGTGCTCCCGCCGGTAGCGCCGCTCCACGGCCTTTACCGAGGCCATCTTCTTTTTCAGCAGCCGCCCGCCGTGGGGGTCCTGGCGGGAGATGGCGTTCTGCTGGTGCTCCACCTTCTGCTGGATGCGGCGGAACTTCTCCAGGGCGATCCGCTCCTCCCGGCGCTCGCTCTGGGCCAGTTGGGCCTGCCTGTCAAACCCGGCGGACCGCTCCGCCATGAATTGCCGGAAGGGCACGTTGGCCACGGTCCAGCGGCTGGCGGTCTTGCGCCGCAGCTGCTCCAGCAGGATCACGCGATTGGCGGCGGCCTCGATCAGCGTCTCGTCGTGGGAGATGAACAGCACGATGCCGCGGCACTGGCGGATGAAATCCTCCATCCACTCCAGGGTGTCCACGTCGATGTCGTTGGAGGGCTCGTCCAGCAGCCACACGTCGGGCCGGGCCATCAGCAGGCGCGCCATCTGCAGCTTCACCTTTTCCCCGCCGGAGAGGGTCTCCATAGGCCGGGGGCTGCAAAAGAGCTCCGCCGGCAGCCGCAGCCGGGCGGCCAGGCGGGAGAGGGCGGCGGGGTCCCGGTCCCGAAAGCTCTCCGGGCTGTTGAAATAGTCGCAGACCCGGGTCTTCCGCTCTGCCTCCGGCAGCTCCTGGGGCAGATAGCCCAGCGTCTCGCCCTGGAGGATCCGCTGCCCCTGGCCCTCGGCGTAGCCGTCGATCAGAGCCGGGTCATAGATCCACTTGAGCAGGGTGGACTTGCCGTTGCCCTCCTCGCCCACGATCACGGCCTTGTCGCCGGGGTGGAGGGTCAGACTGAAATCCGTCAGCAGAGGCCGCAGATCCTTGCGGTGGCTCAGCGTCAGATGGTGGATCTGTATCATAAGTAGCACCTCACTTTTCACGCCGCCGAAGAAAAAGGGATCTGTCCGCGCAGGCGCAGGCAGATCCCGTACTCTCAAATATATGGCGGCGTGCTCCGGCAGGGCGGCCAAAAAAGAGACAGATGATCTGATCCGGCGCACGCAAACAGCACCCCCCTTCGGGGGTGTTCGTCGTTCTGCATGGTTGGATCGGTCATCTGTTGCTCATTGGTCCACGCGGCGCCAGAGGCGCTTCCTTTCTGTCATCTGCCCCCAGTGTAGCACAACGGAGCCGTTCTGTCAATGAAAAGGCGATGATTGCCGGACCGATGTTGCAAAACGGGCGTATGAGTGTTATAATAAATAACAACCGTTGACGTGAGCGGAAAATGGGAACAGTCGTTACGGGGAGAAAGCGGATATACCGCAACAACAGGGAGGATGATTTGATGAAGCGCAAATGGTTGGTATGGATCCTGCTGGCGGCCATGGTCCTGTCTCTGGCGGGCTGCGGCAAGAGCAAGGAGGTCAAGGCGGCCGAGGAGCTGATCGCCGCCATCGGCGAGGTCAGCGTGGAGAGCGAGGAGGCCGTAAAGGCCGCGGAGGCTGCCTACCAGGCCCTCAGCGAGGAGAACAAGAAGGCGGTGGAGAACTACGAGGTGCTGACGGCGGCCCGCACGGCCCTGGACGAAGCCCTGCTGGAGGCTCTGCGCCAGTCCGTTCTGGGCACCTGGCAGATGGAGAAGGACCTGAAGGCCGACATGGTCCGCACCTTCAACCAGCAGCTGGACAGCAGCCTGGGATTCGACTTCGCCGATTATCTGGACAGCTATACCGGTGTTTACAAGATCGAGTTCAAGGACGATCAGACCCACCGCGTCGTCATGGATCTGAAGGCCATGAAGGCGGACACCGACAAGCTGGAGGCGGCTGCAAAGCAATTCTTCAGCGATGCGCTGATCAAGTCCACCGGCGATAACATGAAAGCCCAGGGCATCGAGGGCGATTTCAGCACCCGGGAGGGGCTGGAGGCCGCTATGGGAGTGACCCTGGACGAGGCCTATCAGCAGGTTTACGGCATGACCTTTGACGCCTTTGTGGACCTGTTGGTGAACGGGACCGAGCCGCAGGAGGACAAGGACGAGGAGGAGCTCATGACGGGCAAGTACCTGGTCCAGCCCGGCAAGCTCCACATGAGCACCTCGGCGGATGAGGAGATCATGGAGGCTGTGTTTGCGGAGTTCACCGTCGATGGCGACACCATGACCTGGACCGGCCACAGCGGCACCAGCCCCCTGGATATGGAATATCCCATCGTGTTCCACAGGGTGGGATAAACCGATATAAGCTTCAATCACCTTCAATCACAGTTTAAGAGCGTGCCGCCCGATGGGCGG
>JAFRSI010000004.1 GCA_017427645.1 Oscillospiraceae bacterium
CGCAAGGAGGAGGCGGAGCGCAAGCTGGACCACACGGAGGAAAACCTGGTCCGCATCAACGACAAGATCGCCGAGCTGGAGCTGCAGGTGGAGCCCCTGCGGGAGCAGGCGGAGAAGGCGAAAAAATACCTGATCCTGCGGGATGAGCTGCGCGTACTGGAGATCAGCGTGTGGCTGGAGCAGCTGCAGAATCTGAAGACCGCCGCCCTGAAGCTGAAGAGCGACTGCGAGATCGCCCGGGCCGACAGGGAGAACGCCAAGACCGCGGTGGACACCGTGTTCCAGGAGGCCGAGGAGTGCGGCCGGCTGGTGCAGGAGAACGACATCGCCGCCGAGGCCCTGCGCAGGCGCCTGGGCGAGCTGGAGGCCGCCGCCGCAGAGCGGGAGAGCACCGTGGCCGTGCTGGAGACAGGCATGGCCCACAACCAGGAGTCCCTGCGCCGGCTGGAGCAGGAGCTGGCCGACAGCGAGAACCGGACGGAGAATCTCCGGGCTCAGCTGGAGGAAAAGGCGGCCCGTCTCCACGAGATCGAGACGGAGGCCGACGGGCTCAACGACGCCATCGACGGCCTGCTGGCCCAGGTCCGCACCCTGGCGGAGAGCGCCGATTCCGCCGCCCAGGAGACAGTGGCCCTGCAGGCCAGGGAGACGCTGGCCCTGTCTGCCGCCGCCGACGCGCGGGTGAAGCTCTCCGCGCTGCAGGCCGGCGCGGACAGCGCAGCGGACCGCCGCGCCGTGCTGGAGCGGGATCTGGAGGAGTCCGGCCGGAGGCTGGCCCAGGCGGAGGAGGAGTCCGCCGCCAACCGCCGGGCGCTGGAGGAGGCCCGTGAAGAGGCCCGGGCCGTCAGCAATATCATCCAGGGCCACACCCTGAAAATGGACGGCCGCCGCAGGCGGGCCGAGGAGGCCCAGGCGGCCCGGGTCCAGCTGACCATGGACGTGGGCGCGCTGGAAAACCGCATCCGCCTGCTGGGCGAGATGGAGAGGGAATACGAGGGCTTTTCCCGCGCCGTCAAGACGGTGATGCAGGCCGCGGAGCGCCAGGCCCTGCGGGGCATCCACGCCCCGGTGGCCAGCCTGATGACCACCGAGGACCGCTACACCGTGGCGATGGAGATCGCCCTGGGCGCCGGGATGCAGAACATCGTGGTGGACAGGGAGGAGGACGCCAAGGCCGCCATCGGCTATCTGAAGCAGCGGGACGGCGGCCGGGCCACCTTCCTGCCGCTGACGGCCATCCGCGGCGAAGTGCTGCGGCAGCGGGGCCTGGAAAACGAATACGGCTTCGTGGGCGTCGCCAGCGACCTGGTGCGCCATGACAAGCAATATGACGATATCTTCCGCAGCCTTCTGGGCCGCACCGTGGTGGTGGAGGACCTGGACTGCGGCATTGCCATGGCCCGCAAGTACGGCAGCAGCTTCCGCATCGTCACGCTGGACGGCCAGGTGATGAACCGGGGCGGCTCCATGACCGGCGGTTCGGTGAGCCGCAGCGCCGGCGTGCTGAGCCGGGCCAACGAGCTCAAGCGGCTGCAGGAGCAGCTGGGCGGCATGCAGGAGAATCTGCGCCAGGCCGCCGCCCGGGCCGAGGAGACGGGCCGGGAGCTGCAGAAGGCCCAGTACGAGCTGGAGGTGGCCCGGGAGCAGCAGCACAAGGCCGAGGACGACGTGATCGCCCTGGAGGGCACCCAGAAGCAGTACGATGTGCTGCTGGAGGGCCTGCGGGCCGGCCGCAGCGGCATGGAGGAGGAACTGGCGTCTCTGGCCCGGCGCAGGGCGGAGAGCGAACAGGAGATGGCCCGCCTGCAGCAGAGCATGGCGGAGAGTGAAGCGCAGGCCGCGGCCCTGCGGGGCCAGATGGAGGCCAGTCAGGCGGGACAGAGCGATCTGCAGGACCGCAGCACGGCTCTCACCGAGGAGCTCAGCAACGCCCGCGCCCGCCAGGCGGCCCTGGCGGCCGAGCACGAGACCACCCGCCGCTCCATCGAGGATCTGGAGCGCCTGCGCACCGAGCTGATGGCCGACCGCACCGGCCGGGCCGATCTGCGGGAGCAGTTCCGCGCGGCCAACGAGAGGGCGGCCGCCGAGGCGGCGGAGCATCGGACTGCCGCCGGAGAGCTGCGGACCCAGGCGGAGGAGCAGCGAAAGGAGCTGGATCGCCTCACCGCCCGCAAGCTGGAGCTGGAGGGGCAGCGCAGCGCCAAGATGCGCCAGATCGAGGAGCGCAACGAGACGCTGATCAACTGCACCCAGGAGCTCAACCGCCTGGAGCAGAAGCTCAGCGCCAACGCCATGGAGGAGAAGAGCATCCTGGATAAGCTCTGGGAGCACTACGAGCTCAGCCACTCCGACGCCATGGAGCAGCGCATCGAGCTGGAGAGCGTGGCCAAGGCCACCCGCCGCATCGCGGAGCTGAACCGGGGCATCAAGGCCCTGGGCACCCCCAACATCGGCGCCATCGACGAATACGAGCGGGTCAACACCCGCTATACCTATCTCAGCGAGCAGCGCACCGATGTGGAGAAGGCCAAGGACGAGCTGCTGGGCGTCATCGAGGAGATCACCAGGCAGATGACGGCGATCTTCGCCGAGCAGTTCCAGCTGCTCAACGAGAGCTTCCAGCAGACCTTCCTGGAGCTCTTCGGCGGCGGCAAGGCCCAGCTGGAGCTGGAGGACGAGAGGGATATCCTCAACTGCGGCATCGAGATCAAGGTGCAGCCCCCCGGCAAGCAGCTCAAGACCATCACGCTGCTCTCCGGCGGCGAAAAGGCGTTTGTGGCCATCGCCCTGTACTTTGCCATTCTCAAGGTGCACCCCACGCCCTTCTGCGTCATGGACGAGATCGAGGCGGCGCTGGACGAGTCCAACGTGGTGCGCTTCGCCCGGTACATGCGCCGGGTGGCGGGGAAGACCCAGTTCATCGTCATCACCCACCGCCGCGGCACCATGGAGGAGGCCGACGTGCTCTACGGCGTCACCATGCAGGAGCGAGGCGTGTCCCTGGTACTGACGGCCAACCTCAACGAGCTGGCCAAGGAATATAAGATCAAGTAGGAGGACCGATCATGGGTCTGTTTGCAAAATTCAAAAAAGCGTGGTTCGCGCCCATCTCCTTCGAGACGCTGGACGAGGACTTTTACGACAATCTGGAGGAGTCCATGATCCTGGCCGACGCGGGCATGGAGATCTCCGAGGAGGCTGTGGCGGCCCTGCGGGAGCGGGCCTACAAGGACATGCTCCAGACCGGCGACCAGGTGAAGGACGCCCTGCGGGATATCCTGCGGAAGAATCTGGAGGTTGGCGATCCCCACCTGGATCTGGCGCGCAAGCCCGCCGTTATGCTGGTGATCGGCGTCAACGGCGTTGGCAAGACCACGTCCATCGGCAAGCTGGCCCACCGGCTCAAGGGGGAGGGCAGGAAGGTGCTGCTGTGCGCCGCGGATACCTTCCGCGCCGCCGCCGCCGACCAGCTGGAGATCTGGGCCGACCGCGCCGGCGTGGACATCGTCCGCCAGCACGAGGGGGCCGATCCCGGCGCCGTGCTGTTCGACGCCCTCCAGGCCGCCAAGGCCCGGAACGTGGACGTGGTGCTGTGCGATACCGCCGGCCGCCTCCACAACAAGGCCAATCTGATGAAGGAGCTGGCCAAGCTCCGGAAGATCATCGACCGGGAGTGCCCCGACTCCTCCGTGGAGACCCTGCTGGTGCTGGACGCCACCACCGGCCAGAACGGTCTGATCCAGGCCAAGACCTTCAAGGAGACCGCCGGCCTCACCGGCATCATCCTCACCAAGCTGGACGGCACCGCCAAGGGCGGCATCGTCATCGCCATCGCCCGGGAGCTGGGCGTGCCGGTGAAATTCGTGGGCCTGGGCGAGGGGATCGACGATCTCCAGCCCTTTGACGCCGGGGAATTCCTGGCGGATATGATCTGACGGAGGCGGAACATGCGCAAGGACGGAAGAAAATTCGACGAGCTGCGCCCGGTGAAGATCACAGTGGGCTTCGTCAAGTTCGCCGAGGGCAGCGTGCTCATGGAGTGCGGCGACACCAAGGTGCTCTGCTGCGCCTCGGTGGAGGACCGCGTCCCGCCCCACGTCCGGCCCGGCTGCGGCTGGGTCACGGCGGAGTATTCCATGCTGCCCCGGGCCAACCGGGAGCGCAGCCGCCGGGATATCGACAAGCTGAAGCTGTCCTCCCGCAGCGCCGAGATCCAGCGGCTCATCGGCCGCAGCCTCCGCGCGGCGGTGGATTTGAGCGCCCTGGGCGAGCGGACGATCACCATCGACTGCGACGTGCTCCAGGGGGACGGCGGCACCCGCACCGCCAGCGTCACCGGCGGCTTTATCGCCCTGGCCCTGGCCTGCAAGAAGCTGGTGGCCGACGGCGACCTGGGCCGCAGCCCCATCCGCCATTTCGTCGCCGGCGTCAGCGCCGGTATCGTGGATGACCAGCCGGTGCTGGATCTGCCCTATGCCGAGGACAGCCGCGCCCAGGTGGATCTGAACTGCGTCATGAATGAGCTGGGGGAGATCATCGAGATCCAGGGCACCGGCGAGGGCCGCTCCTTTACCGTGCGGGAGCAGCAGGAGCTGCTGACCCTCTGCGCCAAGGGCAACCGGGAGCTGATTGCCAGGCAGCGTGAGATCATCGGGAGGCTGTGATGGAGTGTCCTTATTGTCTCATAAAGAGATGGAGGAAGGCGCTATCCGCGCCTACCAGAGCCGGCCTGTGTGGGTCCGCGGCGCGGGCGGCGATCCGCTTCTGTCGGACTTCGAGATGGAGCTGGCAGAACCCGGACTCTTTACAGACAAGAGTGTGCCGTCCTGGTATTGCGAGGACTGCAAGGTGCTGATCACCCCGGTCCATGAGTATGAAACCACTTGGAACAAAATGAAGGACAAGTGGAAAAGCTTTACAGAAATGACCGCAAAGCAATTGGAAGAACACGCCGAGGAGCGCCGGGAGGCACAACAGGAGAAGGAACGCGAAAAGAGAAGAAAAAAGGATCCCTGGGAGGATTGATGCTATGAAATTCGTACTGGCGTCCCACAACCGTGGGAAATTGAAGGAGATGCAGGAGATCCTGGGCCAGCTGGGCGTGGAGGTGGTGCTCCAGTCCGACCTGGGCCTGGACCTGGAGCCGGAGGA
>JAFRSI010000038.1 GCA_017427645.1 Oscillospiraceae bacterium
CAGGCGGGAGATGCCCTGGGCATCTCCCGCCTGCTTTGTTCGTTTTTGCTCTCATCCCAGGATCTCATCCAGCGTCCGGAAGAGCTCCTCCTCGCTCTCGTAGGGGTGGATCCGATAATACGGGTTTCCGGTCAGCATGGCGGAGAGCTGGGTCCTGCTCCGGTCGTAGAAGATATGGCAGGGCTTGCCGTACCGCTCGGCGTAGGCCAGCTCGTACCCCACCCCCAGGGAGGGACAGGTGCACTCCGCGATCAGCAGGTCGCTCTCCCGGAGCCAGGCGGTGTCCTGGCGGTAGATTTCGCCGTCCCGCTCCGCGCCTCGTTCCAGCACGTTCAGCTCCGGGCCGCCCACGTGCTCGGTGAGGACCACGTCCCTCTCCTGCATCCGGGCGATCATCCGCCGGTACAGCGCCGCGTCCACCCGCCCGCCGCGGATGGAGCCGGCGAAATAGATCTTTCTCACGGCCCTTCCCTCCTCCTGCTGCCGCAGGATCTCCGGCACCCGGTGCAGGTCCCGGATCTCGTAGTCGATATGCACGCCCCTGTCGTTTTCCTTCCCGCGGGGATTGTACCAGCAGCAGAGGATCCCGGCGTTATTGCCGCCCCGCATGTCGCTGGTCAGGGAGTCGCCCACGATCATCACCTGGTCCCGGCACAGCGGCTCGCCGTCCCCGCGTTCCGCCAGAAGAGCCTCCGCCTCCCGGAGCACCGCGTCGAAGTAGGCCGCTCCGGGCTTCTCCGCCCCCACGTCCTCGGAGATGAAGACCCGGTCCAGCAGTCGGTCCAGGCCGGAGTTGCGGAGTTTTCGGCTTTGAGCCTCCTTGGTGCCGTTGGTGGCGGCGCACTGCAGCACCCTGCCCCGGAGCGAGCGGACGATCCGGTCCCCCTGATCCATGAAGACGACGGTCTCCCCCAGTTGGGTCTGGTAGTAGGCGTTGAGCTCCGGAATACTGTCCACGTGGAGGCCATAGCGGCCGAAGAACTCCGTGAACCGGTCCTCCAGCACCTGCTTCTTGGTCAGCTCGCCCCGCTCCAGCATCTCCCAGTGCCGCACGTTGATGGCGGAGTACGCCGCCGCCATCTCGTCGCTGCAGGTCCCCAGGCCGAACCGGGCAAAGACGGCGTCGATGGCGGCTCTCTCCGCGGCGTTGAAATCCAGCAGCGTGTTGTCCACGTCCCACAGCAATACTCTGATCCCAGCCATTGTTACCCTCCTGATTCCGCACCGGCGGCGGTTTGTTTTTTTTGATTGTACCACAATCCCACGCCCGCTTGCAACGGCAAACCGCACGGCAAAGAGCCCTGCAGAAGGCAACGCCTTTTGCAGGGCTCCGTTCCTTTTGAAATCAGTCCCGGGTCGGCCAGGCCGCCGCCAGGGTGAAATATCCTGCGTCGTCTGGGATCTCCTCCGCGCTGCCGTAGACTCTCTCCCCGGCCATGCCGCAGTTCTCCACGGCGCCAACCTGGCGGCCGCTGCGGAGCAGCTGCTCCTTCACCGCCGGCATACTGCCGCCGGATTTCATCAGCACGCAGGTGCCGGGCAGGGAGAGGGCATCGCCCAGCCCGTGGGCGGCGGGCAGCACGTGGAGGGGCTGGTCCCACTCCGTCAGAGAGCGGCCCAGGCGGGCGGCGGCGGCGCAGAAGGACGGCACGCCGCTGATCAGCTTCACCGTGTAGCCCTCTGCCTCCAGGATATGCTGATAGTAGCTGAACGTACTGTAAACCGTGGGATCGCCCAGGGTCAGGCAGACCACGCTGCGGCCCCGGTCCAGCTGATCGGCCAGCAGCGCGGCGCCGCGGCGATGGGCCTCGGCCATGCGGGCGCGGTCCCGCGTCATGGGGGCGGGCAGGGCCAGCAGCTCCTTGTCCGCCAGCTCCGGCACGGCGGCAGCGGCGATCCGATAGGCCGTCGACTCCTCCGCCCGCTCGCCGGGCACGGCGATCACCGGGGCCTCCCGAATCAGCCGGACCGCCTTCAGCGTCATCAGCTCCGGGTCGCCGGGCCCCACGCCCACGCCGTATACGATGCCTTTTTCCATGGTCTCTCCTTCGCTCGCCGCCCTCAGCGCAGGACCGGCGTCTTTTTCTTTCCCCTGCGCCGGTCAGCCAGCGCAAAGCCGCCGGTGATCAGCGCCATATACGCCACCAGGATCACGATGCTGGGCAGCAGATACAGGAACGGCACGGGGATCCAGCGGTGGAAGATCTCCAGCAGGAAATTCCCCTCCGTCTCCACGGAGAAGAAATAGTTGGCCTTGGGGTGCAGCCCCGTCCAGCGCAGCAGCATATTGATCCCGAAGACTGCCAGAGAGATGAGGAACATGGCCGCCACCGTCTTGGGGATATCCTTGAAGCGGGGGCGGTACAGACCGAAGACGGCCAGGGCCAGCGCCTCGATGATGATCATGAAATGGGTCCCGAAATAGCCGATCATCCGGGGCAGCAGCAGCGAATAGCCGTCAAAGCCCGTGCCGGGCATGACCACGGCCATCAGCGCACCCAGGGGGCCCACGAAGAAGGCGAAGCTCATCAGCGCCCGCTTGTCCAGCAGGACTGCCACGGGGATCAGGATCATATTGATGTTGCACAGCTGCAGCGGCAGCTCGCCCCACCAGTTGAAGCCGCCCATGTCCGCGGTGAGGCGGTCGAACTCCGCATCGATGGACAGGAAGTATTTATACACGAAGAATCCGATCAGCGTCAGCACGCAGGCCGTCACCAGCACGGCGCGCCTGGCGCCGTCGCTCTTTCGCCGCAGCAGCAGGCCGGCCAGGATCAGGATCGCCAGAAAGGCGGCAAAAACCAGGCAGAACAGGGCGTTGAAGGGCCGCAGGATCCAAAAATCGTTTTGATTCATCGGTCAACTCTCCTTCCCACTTCTCTCTTTGCGGGCGTTTTCAATGCGGAACGGGATCCGCTCCAGGCGCAGCAGCCGCCCCAGCTGCAGCGCCAGCTCCCCGATCACGAAGGCCGCCGGGATATCTATGAGGGCGTGCTGCTTGACGAAGAGGATGCTGCAGCAGACCAGCAGCAGGAAAACGAAATTGAACGCCTTGTACCACCCGGGGATCTTCCGGCAGCCGAAGGTGCCCCGCCAGCAGAAATAGCTGATCATCACGTGGAGCGACGGGCACAGGTTGGTGGGCGAATCGATCCAGTAGAGGAAGCGCATCCAGGCCGTGAAGAAGCCGCCGCCCGTCAGCTCCGGCCGCTCCATGGTGCCGGGATAGATCAGAAAAACGGCGCAGGACAGCAGCAGCGCCAACATATAGGACGGGGCGAAGCGATAGGCGTGGGGCTTGCTCTCCGACAGGATCCACACGGCGCTGCCGATCCAGGAGGGAAACGCCAGAAAATAGACGATCACCCACGGGGGCACGAAGGGGATGCGGTGGTCCAGCGGGATGGTCATATCGTGGAGCGTCAGGAGGGGCAGGAATACCCGGGTGCCGCTGAATACCAGCATCTGCATGCCGAACATGGCCGCCAGGCAGATCCACACGTAGAACGGGAAGCGCCGGAAGAACGGCGTCTGCGCCAGTTTTTCCCACCGCTGCGCGCCAAAGGCCCTGCCGTTGCTGCCGTTCATTCTCTCCCCTCCCGCTGCCGTTTCGTTTTGAATAGGATATCATACTCCCGGCGGATAATCAATGCTTTTTCCGCCACGCGGAGGGACCCCGGCTGCGTCTGCAGCCGGGGTCCCTCTTTGCGTATCGGTTTCTTCCCGTTCCGGCGCCGGGGCGTCGGGGACGCCGCCCCTCCCCCGTCATCTTGAGCGGAGTGAACGAAGTAAACGCAGTCGAAAGATCCTGCGTTATTGCACGTCGGTAAGAGGTGGTGAGGATCCTTCGACTCGCTGTGCTCGCTCAGGATGACAAGGAAAAAAACAGCTCAGGATGACAAGGAAAAAC
>JAFRSI010000039.1 GCA_017427645.1 Oscillospiraceae bacterium
AGGGCACCGGACAGCAGTCGGCGGGAAGACCGAAGCTCTCCACCGCGTCGATGTACGGGACGCATGTCAGCTGGTCGATCTCGGAGACCAGGAACACCGCGAACAGCTGATACGGGATACCGATCAGGTCCGGGAAGCCGGCCATGATCTGGCCCATGGTCATCTCATCAAAAAGAACGACCTTTTTGTTCAGCTCCTCGCTGTTGCCGTTTTTCCGGTCACCCTTGGCCTGGAGCACCAGGTTCTCGGCCACGTAGCGGAAGATGTCATAGATCATCAGGTGGCTCATTTTCAGAGCCGCGCCCCGCTGGCCCATGGTGTTCTTGTCCATGAAGCCCACGCAGCACATATAGGAGATCATCCACCGATACCAGAAGGTGGCGTTCAGGGCCGGCACCAGGTCCTTGGAGAAGGTGCCCAGCAGCATGCCCCACATTTTCAGCCACTCGGCGAAGTCCACGGCGGTGTCGCGTACGCCGCGCCACTCCCGGCGCACCGTGGCCATGGCGCCGGTGCGGTACAGGCGGCCCAGGTGCTTCTCGCCGTTGAGCAGCAGGTCCCTGCGCTCCTCGGGCGTCATGGCCTTGACGGCCTCAAACTCCTCCCGCAGGCGCCGGGCGTTGGCCTTGACGTTGCCCTTCTGCTTATCCAGAAAGGCCTTCCAGTCGGTCTCCTTGATCATCTGGCCGATGATGCCGCCGATCTCCTTGAGATTCTCTCCCTGGGCCTTCCAGTCCATATTGGTCTTGGCCCGGAAGAATTTGGGGTTGGGATACTTGATCTTGCCCATCAGTTCTTCCCTCCGTTCTTTTGGATGCGCTTGATCTCCAGCGACTCCACGAAGGCCTGGAACCGGGTGCGGAGCTGACCGGATGACTTGGCGTTGTAGGGGCGGTCGATGGACAGCACCGGCCATCCCATTTCGGTGGACATGATGTAGCTGACCAGGGCCCGCTCAAAGCCCCAGAAGTCGCAGAACTTCATCTGCTCGTAGATGATGCCGTCGGCGTTGTACTCCCTGGCCAGCCGGTCGGCGGTGTCGCGGCGCTGCTGCACCTTCTCGTCGGCGATGTAGCGGGCGCACTCGCTGACCTTCATGTAGTGGCGGCAGATCTGCTCCAGAGCGGGCTCGTCGTCGTTGAGCTCGATGACCTCCCGGCCGGGGGTGGAGCCGTAGCAGTAGCGGTCCACCACCACCATGGCGCCGCAGTCCTCCAGCATCTTGGTCAGGCTGGGATCGTCGATCTCGCTGCCCACCATGGCCACGCGGGCCCGGTACCAGGGCTTGGGATCCGGCTTGCGCTCCCGCAGCTCGGCCAGCGTCTCCCGCAGATAGGGCAGGATCAGGTACTTGGGGCAGGTGTAGCTCACCAGGTTCAGCACGTGGAACTCGTAGCCGGTGATGACGGGGTTGTCCGCCTTGCGCATGGCGCCGATCTCGCTGATGATGCGGCAGACCTCGTTGTGCTCGGCAACGGCCTTGCGGATGGCGGCGTCGGAGGTGTCCACCCCGTAGTTTTTCGTCATCACGTCCAGCAGGCGGACCCGCATCTGCTTGACGTAGTGGCGGACGGAGTAGTCCTCGATCTTATAGGGCATGTCGGTGTGGGTGACGAAGAAGTTGGGCTTCTCGTTCATCTTCAGCAGCTCGAAATGCTCGTAGAACCGGTTCATCATGGAGCAGGCGTCCACGCCGGCCAGCCCGTCCAGGAAGTTGAAGCCGCCCTCGATGCCCCGCTCCACCAGGCTGCGGGCGAACTCGCAGGTGTAATTGGACATGTAGTAGGTGGCGATGTCGATGGACCCGGTGCGGGGGGCGCGGAGACGGACGGAAAAGCAGCCCGGTACGTTCAGCAGCACCTCGGGGATGTGGAAGCAGGTGTAGCCGATGGCCAGCTTGCCCTCCGCCTTCGCCTGCTCCACCAGCTCGTTGTCGGCGTTGTCCAGCAGATTTTCGAAGTAGATCAAATGCTTCAGATCTCTCAAAGAATGACACCTCTCTCTCGTTGTGTTGACTTACCGATTATATATTCATTGTTTTTTGCGCGCTTACAGGATGTCCAGCTTCTCCAGCGCCTGGCGGGCCCCCGTCATCACAGGGCTGTCGGCGGGAAGCTGAAAGACGCTCAGGCCCTGGATATCGTTGGCCGCGTGGGCCCGGTCCCCGGGGATCACCGCCAGCACGTCCATGCCCTCCACGCGGATGTAGGGAATCAGGCTCTCGTCCGTCACCCGGTTGACGATGGCGCCGCAGCGGTCGTACATCACCAGCTCGTCGGCCACCTTCTTGATGGTGGAGATCACCTGGGTGCCCTTGCGGCTGGGGTCTGTGATCAGCACCAGGTGGGTCACCTTCTCCATGACCCGCCGGTTGATCTGCTCGATGCCGGCCTCGCCGTCGATGACCACGTAGTCAAAGTCATGGCTCAGCAGGTTGATGACCTCCTTGAGGTAGGCGTTGACCTTGCAGTAGCACCCGGCGCTCTCCGGCCGGCCGATGGCCAGGAAGGAGAATTTCTGCTGCTCCACCATGGTGTCGAAGATCCGGTAGCGGGCCTCCGCCAGCAGCTCGATGGCCTCCCGCGGGGCGCCGTCCTCCACCGAGGCCACGATGCTCTTGCGGATGTCGTCCAGCGTCTCGGTGACCTCCACGCCCAGCGCGGTGGACAGGCCCACGGCGGGATCGGCGTCGATGGCCAGGATCCGCGCCTGGGGATAGGCCTCCGTCAGCAGGCGCACGAAGGCCGAGGAGATGCTGGTCTTGCCCACGCCGCCCTTGCCGGCCACGGCGATGATTTTGGTGTCGCGTTCCAACGATAATTCCGCCTTTCTGCGGCCATCCCCCGGAGGGGATGCTCGAGCCCGCAAATATACAGCATTATTCTACTACAAAAGCGGGTAATATGCAACGAAATTGTTGGCGGCAAAAGTGGTTTTTTGTTGATTATGTTCTGAATCTGTGGTATGCTGACACTGGTAAAGTTCGACCTCGGTCGCAGATAAACAGGAAAGTGAGGGACAATCTTTTGAAGAAGGATGTTTTGATCCAGCAGCTGGTGAACAGCTACGGCAATTGGGTGCGCACGGACTGTGAAAACCGTCAGGGCGGCACCGGGCGGATGACCCAGGACCTCTATCCCTACACCGCCATGTTCTCCCCCATTCAGATCAACAAGCTGACGGTGAAGAACCGTCTCGTCATGGCCCCCATGGGCAACTGCCAGATGGCCGAGGAGACCGGTCGGCCCAACGACAAGATGCTCCAGTATTTCTTTGCCCGCGCGGAGGGCGGCATCGGCCTGCTGACCACCGGCCTGGTGCCCATCAGCCACCACATCGACTCCTCCGTCACCGAAAAGGGCAACTACTCCTACTTCCCCCGTATCGACGGCACCCGCACCAACTTCATGGGCTGGCGCGACCTGGCCCAGGGCGTCCACGCCCGGGGCAGCCGCATCTTTATCCAGCTGACCCCCGGCCTGGGCCGCGTGGGCAATCCCCAGTGCCTGCTGACCAAGTTCCAGCTGCCGGTGTCGGCCTCCCTGAACCCCAACTTCTACCTGCCCGACGTGCCCTGCCGGCCCCTGACGGATCTGGAGTGCAACAAAATCATCGCCAACGCCGGCCAGGCCGCTATGGACGCCAAGGTCATGGGCCTTGACGGCGTCTATCTCCACGGCCACGAGGGCTACCTGCTGGATCAGCTGACCAGCCCCGCCTTCAACCGCCGCAAGATCGGCAAGTATGCCGATTGGCAGCGCTTCGGCATCGACCTCATCAAGAAGATCCGGGAGAAGACCGGCCCGGACTACCCCATCATGTACCGCATCGACCTGAGCCTGGCTCTGGAGGAGACCTACGGCGAGCGGATGGACACCGTCAAGAGCCTGAAGAAGTTCAAGAACGGCCGCTCCATCGCCGACACCCTCAACTACATGGAGAACCTAGTAAAGGCAGGCGTGGACATGTTCGACGTGGACCTGGGCTGCTATGACAACTGGTGGCTGCCCCATCCCCCCGCCGGGATGCCCGCCGGCTGCTTCCTGGACGTGTCCAAGGTGGCCAAGGCGTATTTCGCCGCCCGGGGCGTCAAGTCCAACGCCGGCGTGGAGGTACCCATCGTGGCCGTGGGCAAGCTGGGCTACCCCGACCTGGCCGAGCAGGCCCTGCGGGACGGCAAGGCCGACATGATCATGCTGGGCCGCCCCGTGCTGGCCGACCCCGACTGGTGCAACAAGGCCTACGCCGGCAAGGTGTCGGAGATCCGCCCCTGCATCGGCTGCCAGGAGGGCTGCGTCAACGAGTTCGTGGAGGGCGGCCACCCCCAGTGCGCCGTCAACCCCCGCACCGGCTTTGAGGAGCTGCTGCCCGCCGTGCCCGCTCCCGCCGAGGTGAAGAAGCGCATCGCCGTCATCGGCGCCGGCTGCGCCGGACTGAACTTCGCCATCACCGCCGCCCGCCGCGGCCACACGGTGGAGATCTTCGAGAAGAGCGACCGGATGGGCGGCAAGATGCTGGCCGCCGGCGCCCCCCTGAGCAAGTACGATCTCCACAACTACATGGAGTGGCTCATCGCCCAGACGGAGAAGACCGCCGGCGTCACGGTGCATCTGAACACCGCCGCCGACAACGAGATGCTGAAGGCCGGCGGCTATGACGCCGTGGTGTTCGCCAACGGCTCCCGCGAGGGCCAGCCCAAGTTTCCCGGCATCGAGACCATGCGCCACATCGAGGCCGTCCATCTGCTGACCCACCCCGAGGAGCTGGCCGACACCGACCGGAAGATCGTGGTGGTGGGCGGCGGCGCCGTGGGCCTGGAGACCGCCTACTGGCTGGCCACCGAGCAAAAGCGGGACGTCACCTGCGTGGAGATGCTGCAGTACTTCGAGGACGGCGCCTGCACCGCCAACCGCGGCCATCTGATCCACTACTTCGAGGCCGATGGCGGCAAGCTGATCAACTGCGCCCGCGTCACCCGCTTCGAGGACGGCCACGTGGTCATCGCCCGCAACCGCAGCAAGGCCGTGCCCGATCCCTACTGCACCTGGACGCCCATCATCCCCAAGAACGTGGAGAACCCCCTGGCCCCCAAGATGACCAACGAGGAGATGATCGAGCAGCTGGACGCCGACCTGGTGGTGCTGGCCATCGGCAACCGGGGCGACGACCGGCCCTTCCTGTCCGCCCAGATGGAGCACGTGGCCCCCGAGGTCCACAACATCGGCGACAGCTACAACACCCAGCGCCCCGGCAACATGTGGCAGGCCACCAAGGCCGCCTATAACCTGGCGATCCGCATCTGATCCGCCAGGCCGCCGGGAACGCCGCGCCGGCTTGACAGAAACAAAAAAGCAGACGGTCAGAGGATCTCTGACCGTCTGCTTTTTCATATGCCGTGCCTGCTTTATGCTCTTCTGCCCTCAGCGCGTCTTCCGCCGGAGTGTTCGGGGAGACGGAGCTTTTCCGGCCGCGATGCTCGCGTCCGGGCCGCGCGCCGACAGAGATCGGGGGTTGACGAATCGGCGCAAAGCGTGTAGGATGGAACGGCTTGGGCGCGCTGCCGGTCAGCCCCCATCCATTCTCCGACAGAAAGAGTGAACACCATGAGAAAACCCCTGAAATTCGATCCCAAGACGCTCTGCATCGACGTCCTTTTCGATATCGTCGGCTGCGTGCTCTACGGCGCCGGCATCTACAATTTCGCCTACTCCTCCAACTTCGCCCCCGGCGGCGTCTCCGGCCTGTCCATCCTGGTGAATATCCTGACCTCCAAGATCCCCTTCTTTCACGGCGGCATCTCCATCGGTCTGGCCCAGATCCTCATCAATATCCCCATCGTGATCTTCTGCTTCAAGGCCCTGGGGCCGGAGTTCTTCTCCCGCTCCGTCAAGACGATCCTCATCTCCTCCCTGATCGTGGACCATCTGATGCCCCGCCTGTGGACGTATCAGGGCTCCCCTATGCTGGCGGCCATCTTCGGCGGCGTGCTGACCGGCGCGGGCCTGGCCTGCATTTACATGCGGGACTCCTCCACCGGCGGCTCGGACTTCGTGATCCTGGCAATCCAGAAGAAGAACCCCCACCTGTCCATCGGCACGGTCTCCCTGGCGGTGGACGGCAGCGTCATCATCCTGGGCGGCTTCGTCTACGGCACCGTGGACGCGGCCCTTTACGGCCTGCTGATGACCATCACCTGCAGCCTGCTGGTGGACAAGATCATGCTGGGCAACGACTCCCGCAAGCTGCTGACCATCATCACCGTCAATGGGGACGCGATCTCCCGGCGGATCAACGACGAGGTCTCCCGGGGCGTCACCATCATCAACGGGCGGGGCGCCTACACCGGCGAGGAGAAGGACATCCTGCTGTGCGCCTGCTCCAACGCCCAGGTCTACAAGGTCAAGCGCATCGTGTACGCGCTGGATGAAAAATCCTTCATCATGGTCAGCTCGGTGGACGCCGCCTTCGGCGAGGGCTTCAAGCCCCGTGATCTGACCCCCTGAACGGAAACTCTTTTTCTGCCCGCGCCCCTGCGGAAAACAGATACTTATTACGGAAAACGGCGAGGGAACCATCCCCCGCCGTTTGCTGTTTGTCCCGCGCCGCTTCCATATACCCCGCAGGGATCGTCTTCCGCTGTGGCTCCAATGCTCTCTCGCCTGCACGCCCGTGCGATATCAGGCCATCCCGGAGTCTCTACTCCTTTCGATTCAGCTTTCTGGACAGGGACGCAGGCGACACGCGAAGAGCCGCCGCAGCTTTTCTCAGGCTTCCGTATCGCTCAATATACTGGTTGATGATGAAGATCTCGTAATCGCTCACCAGCTCCTTCAAGCTCCTGTTCCGGGAGACGCCGATATCCGGCTTGACCGCTCGGGGCAGCTCCTGCCGGTTCCTTACCGGCGAAGAAACGCACTCCATCAGGAGCTCCGGATCGCGGATCACTTCGCTCTCCGAAAGCCACACCAGCCGCTCCACGGTGTTTCGCAGCTGGCGGGTGTTGTCTGCCCAGTCGATGTCCAGCAGCATGGACAGGACGTTCCAGCCGAAGGAGTGCCTCAGGTTGTATTCGGAGGTGATCTGCTGCAGGTAATAGGTGGCTGTCAGCAGGATGTCCTCCGGCCGCTCCCGCAGCGGCGGGATGCGCACCTTGATGACATTCAGATGGTAGTAGAGCTCCTCGGTCAAATGCGAGAAGGTCTCCCTCTGGCTGGAGCTGCTCCGGTAGGCGGCGATGATACGGATATCGTAGTGGGGGCGGCCCCCTGCCTTGTCGGGGATCTGTTCGTTCAGCAGGTCCACCAGGCGTACCTGGATGTCCCTGGGCATCATGTTCACGTCCTTGATGAAAAGAGTCCCGCCGCTGCTGACGTCCAGAATGCTGCCGTTCCGGAATCCACTGCTGACGGAGGGGACCTGACCGAACAGCTCCACAGCCCACTTCTCTTTGGGAATGGCGGCGCAGTTGAGCTGCACATAGTTCCGGGCGTGGCGCTCACTCCGGTTGAAGGCATATCTGGCAAACTGCTCCTTGCCCACGCCCTGCTCTCCCTCGATCAGAATGGGGGCCGAGGAAGATGCCACCCGCTCGATCAGGCGGAGCTGACGGATCATCTCCGGATTGTCGGTGATGATATCGTCATGGAGAAAGTCGGTGATGTCGCACCGCAGCCTGGCCCTTCCCTCTACATTCTCAAAATAGTCTTCCAGATGCATGGCACACCTCAGATAAACAGATCCACGTCGTTGCTGATCTGCACGTAGTCGTTGATGCTCTGACGGGTACCCTCGTAGTCCAGCAGCGCCAGGCGGAAGGTCAACAAATCAATGAGCAGCATACCCGCAGTAAAGGAGTCGGCGAAATCGTAGGAGTGCACCGGCACCACGAAGGAGTAATCCGACAGCAGCGCCACCGGAGAGCGGGCGGAGTCAGTGATGGACACGATGTGGAAGCCTCGCTTCTTCATGACGCTGGTGGAGATGACGGTGGCCTTGTGGTACCTCGGGAAGCCGAAGCTGATCACCAGCGCCGAACGGTCCAGGGTTTTGATATAGTCGATGTAGTTGCTGTCGCGCACATCGAACCGGGTGGCGCGAATGCCGATCCGGTTGAGCATGTTCACCGCATAGAAGGCGTAGGGCACTCCAACCCGCATCCCGATGAACACCACCTCAGATGCCGCCAGCACGTCCTGTGCCAGCCGGTCCAGCATGTCGTAGTCCAGTTCACCGAAAAACTCCGTCAAGTTCTGCATCTCACAGCGCATCATCTGCTCTGCAATGCTCTTGATGTCCGTCCGCTGGAAGTCTCCTCCCTCTTTCTCGAAATAGCTGGATTCCCGCAGCGCCGCCTTAAAGTCAAAGAACGTCTCAAAGCCCAGCGTCCGGAAAAACTCGTTCACCTCATCCGTCGTGCTCTCGGTGGCATAGGCCAGCTTGTCCATGTTCATGTAGGCGACGGAGAATACGTGCTCGGTAACGTAGTTCATGATCCGATCCGACACGGGGCCGGTGGCGTTGCGCATGAGGTATCCCCTGATATCCTTCTTGTTCATAGCTCTTCCTTTCCAGCATGGTCTCACAATATCCGACATCTATATTATACATGCGTTTCAAAAAAGAAACAAGTATCTTTTTCCGGCCGTTTTGCAGACCGCCTGCAACGCATTTTCCGGCCCTCGCAGCAGAATACCGGTCCGAAAACCGGGCCTGCGGAGCAAATATCTCGCCGTAAAAGGCGTTTTCCGCCCGCATATTGATCCGTATCTCCCGTTCGCGCTGCCTCTCGCTCTCCGCTCTCCCCTTTCGTTTCGTTTTTGAAACAGAGATCTCCGGCCAGTTCACTTACTTGAACGGATTATTGTTGTATCAGCCGAACAAAATTCCGTGTTGTTGTGAATACTAAACGAATTTTACACAGTAAATTGACAAATGACAAAAGCTTCCTGTATAATATAGGCAGATCCTGCATGTGACACACGAGATACGTATAGGCTCTCACAAATCAAAAAGGATAGGAGGAATAGAGATGAAGAAAGTTTTGTCCCTTCTGCTGGTCGTGTGCATGATGCTGGGCGTGCTGAGCGCCTGCGGCGGCAGCAGCAACAGCAACAACAGCACGACTCCCCCCGAAAACACCACCCCGACGCCTGCCGACAACACGCCGACTACGCCTGACGATGAGATTCCGGAAGAGGCCAAGTACGGCGGCACCTACAAGATCAGCTTCCAGGCGCCCACCAACTCCCTGGATCCCGCTCAGTTCTACACCAACCAGAACTACACCCCGGGCTTCCACATTTACGAGGGCCCCGTGGTACTGGATGAGGGCGGCGGCGTATGGCCCTGCGTCTGCAACTATGAGATGAGCGACGACGGCCTGACCATCACCTTCACCGTGCGTGACGGCGTCAAATTCCACAACGGCGACACCGTGGACATCAACGACGTGGTCGCCTCCATCGAGCGCTCCATCAAGTGGTCCGACAAAATGAAGAACTACTTCGGCGATTTCGTGGACAACGTGGAGATCAAGGACAACATGACCGCCATCTATCACCTGAAGCAGATCGCGCCCCTGGCCCTTCTGATGATGGGCGATCTCACCAGCGGCTGCAAGATCATGCCCAAGGAGATCGTGGACAAGATGGGCGACGACGGCCTGATCACCGAGGACGCCGACATTATCGGCACCGGCCCGTACAAGCTGGATAAGTGGGTCCGCGACGAGTACGTGGACGTGGTCCGCTTTGAGGACTACGTTCCCTTCGAGAGCGGCGGCACCGGTCCCGCAGCTGCCAAGAAGGGATACTTCGACAAGATCCACTTCTTCGTCATCAACGACGCCAATGCCCGCACCAACGCCATGATGACCGGTGAGCTGGATACCTGCACCGGCGTTGTCAGCGACATGCAGAAGCAGGTCGAGGACTCCGGCTGCTACGTGTCCGTCAACTGGAACTGCTGGGCTCCCACCATCATGTTCAATCTCTCCGAGAACAACAAGGACAGCATCGTCCAGAACGTGAACTTCCGCCGCGCCGTTCTGGCCTGCCTGGATATGTACGCCATCCGCAATGTGTTCGGCCGTCCTCCCGAGTTCTACAAGGTGGACTCCTGCATCGTGCCCGACACCAGCGTCTACTACAACGATCTCTTCCCCAAGGACAACAGCAATTACGATCTGGACAAGGCCAAGGAATATCTGAAGGCTTCCGGCTACAACGGCGAGACCATCACCTGGATCTGCGCCGACAGCGACTCCTACTACAAGATGTCTCTGCCCGCTTCCCAGATGCTGGAGGCCATCGGCGTCAAGGTGGACCTGCAGGTCCATGAGGTCGCCACCTACGAGCAGGAGTACGTGGATCCCACGGCCAAGTTCGATATCTGCGCCCGTGAGAATCAGAAGCCGCCTCTGAATCCCATGCTCAGCGACCGCTACGTCTCCGGCAACATCACCGGCTGGTGGGAGAGCGAGGCCCGCACCGCAGCCCTGAACAAGCTGGCCGTCGCCCCCGCCGGCAGCCCCGAGAGCATTGCGGCGTTCAAGGAATTCTGCCAGGCTGTGGTTGATGAGGTGCCCTATATCATCACCACGGAGTTCGGTACCCCCGTCTACTACACCAACCACACCGTCAGCGGGAAGATCGGTATCCAATCCTACGCCTGGAACAACTACTTCACCGACAACAACTAAAGGTTCGCGTCACGGCGGATAGGGCGCTATGCGCCCTATCCGCCGTCTTCTTGTTTCAGATTCTATCTACCGGAGGAATCGATATCATGCTGAAATTTCTGACAAAACGGATCATTTCGGCGATCCCCGTGCTGATGATCGTGGTGATGATCATCTTTTTCCTGATGCGTGTGGTCCCAGGCGATCCCGCCCTTATGATTCTGGGCAAAGACGCGGATCCCGGCGCGGTGGAGCGCCTGCGGGAGACCATGGGGCTTAATGATCCACTCCTGGTGCAGTTCGTCCGTTATGTGAAGGATATCTTCACCGGAAACTGGGGCGACTCCTTTTACAACAGTCTGCCCGTCTTCCAGAACATTGTCACCCGCCTGGAGCCCACCGTCCTGATCATGGTCTTTACCGTACTGATCTCCGTGGTCTTCGGCGTTCCCATCGGCATTATCGGTGCGGTCAGGCGTAACTCCATTCTGGATTACAGCCTGATGACCGTATCCGTTCTGGGGCTGTCCATCCCCATCTTCTGGACGAGCATGATGCTCGCCTTCTATCTGGGCGCCATCAAGGGGTGGTTCCCGGTGATCGGCTACAAGCCCATTGCCGAGGTGGGATTTCTGCAGTCCCTGCGGTACGTGGCTCTACCCTCTCTGGCCCTGGGCTTCCAGAGCATTGCCTCCATCGCCCGGTATACGCGCTCCACCATGCTGGACGTGCTGGGCAGCGACTATATCCGCACGGCCCGCGCCAAGGGTCTGAAGATCGGCAAGGTCCGTTACAAGCACGCCCTGAAAAACGCCCTGGCCCCCGTCGTCACCCACGTGGGCATCAACATCGCCTCCCTGCTGGGCGGCGCCACGGTTTGTGAAACCGTATTCAACATCAACGGCATGGGCAAGCTGGCCTATGACTCCATCGTGCGCCGCGACTATCCGCAGGTCCAGGCAGTGGTGCTGGTGGTTGCCATCATTTACGTCGTCATCAATATCCTGATCGATATCGCCTATAAGGCGCTCGATCCCAGGATCGAACTGAATTGAGGCGCTTATGGAACAGAAAACAGGAAAACAACACAAGCGGTTTGGTGTGATCCTGCGCCGTTACGGCCGGATCATCATCGGCGGGACCGTGCTTGTGGCACTCATTATCGTGGCGATCAGCGCCCCCTCCATCGCCAAATTCGATCCGCTGAAGCTGGATCCCTATAACGTCAAGTGCTATCCCAACGCCGAACACCTGATGGGAACGGACGGCTTCGGCCGGGACATCTTCTCCCGGGTGGTCTACGGGACCCGGATCTCCCTGCTGGTGGGCGTGGCTGTGTCGGCCCTCTCCGCCGTGCTGGGAATCATTCTGGGGCTTCTCATGGGGTATTACAAAAAAGTGGATATGGTGGGCATGCGCATCCTGGAGGGCGTATCTGCCTTTCCGTCGATGCTGCTGGCCATGACCCTCGCCGCCGTGCTGGGCAGCGGCGTGGACAAGATCATCATCGCCATCGGCGTGGTCTCGACCCCCAGCGTGGCCAAGATCGTGCGAAGCCAGGCTCTGTCCATCCGGGAAGCCGAGCACGTAGAGAGCGCCAAGGCCATGGGCGCATCGGACTTCCGGATCATCTTCACCCATATCCTCCCTTTGTGCATGTCCCCCCTGATCATCCGCATCACCTCCGGCATGGCCAGCGCCATCCTGACCGAGGCGTCCCTGAGCTTCCTGGGCGTGGGCATCTCCCCCAACATCCCCACCTGGGGCGGCGTACTGAGCGAGGCAAAGCAGTTCGTCATTGCGTATCCCTTCATGGTGGTCTATCCCGGCCTGGCCATCATCGTCACCGTCCTCAGCATCAGTATTCTGGGCGACGGTCTGCGGGATGTGCTTGACCCGAAGCTGAAATGACGGAGGTGAGAACGGTGGCTGAAGAAGCGATCATCAAAGTCAAAAATCTCCAGGTGGAGTTCGACACGGACTACAAGTACCGGCTGCGGATCCTCAACGGCATCAGCTTCGAGATCTATAAGGGAGAGACCCTGGGGCTGGTGGGCGAGTCCGGCTGCGGCAAGAGCATGACGGCCCTGTCCGTCATGCAGCTCCTGGAAACGCCCCCCGCCCATATCAGCGGCGAAATCGAGTTTGAGGGCCAGGACCTGCTGAAGCTGAAAAAGGACGCGGTCCGGAAGATCCGGGGCAACCGGATCTCCATGATCTTCCAGGAGCCCATGACCTCCCTGAACCCGGTCTACACCATCGGCAATCAACTGGAGGAGGTCCTTGTCCTCCACCAGGGCATGAGCAGGAAAGAGGCCCGCAGGCAGGCTGTGGAGCTGCTGAAGAGCGTCAGCGTGGCCCTGCCGGAGAAACGCGTCAAGGAGTATCCCTACCAGCTCTCCGGCGGCATGCGGCAGCGCGTCATGATCGCCATGGCCCTGGCCTGCCGGCCGAAGCTCCTCATCGCTGACGAGCCCACCACGGCGCTGGACGTGACCATCCAGGCCCAGGTGCTGGACCTGATGCGCAAGCTGAAAGCGGAGACGGGAACGGCCATTGCCTTCATCACCCACGATCTGGGCGTGGTATCCGAAATGTGCAACAGGGTCATCGTCCTCTACTGCGGCGAGATCATGGAGGAAGCGGAGACTTCCACCCTGTTCGAGCGCCCCCTGCATCCCTATACCGCAGGCCTGCTGGATTCCCTGCCCCAGATGGGACAGCGGGACGAGCGCCTGCATATCATCCCCGGATCGGTGCCGCCGGCCGGCAAATACCCGTCGGGCTGTGTTTTCGCGCCCCGGTGCGCCTACGCCACGGACCGGTGCCGGGCGGAAAAACCGGCCATGGCAAAACCGGAAGCGGGACATATGGTCCGCTGTTTCCGTTATCTGCCCGGTGCAGAGAAGGAGGGTTAAGAATGGAAGAGAAGACCGTCCTCCTGAAAGCGGAGCATGTCACCAAGCGTTTCCCCGTGAAGAAATGGTTTTTTGAGAAGCAGCGCTACGTCCAGGCGGTGGATGACGTATCCCTCACCCTGTACAGGGGCGAGACGCTGGGCGTGGTGGGAGAGTCCGGCTGCGGCAAGACCACCCTGGCCCGCACGCTGCTGCGGCTCATCGAACCCACCGACGGCACCATCCTATACGACGAGGCGAATCTGCGGAATCTGCGGGGCAGGGAGCTGCGCAAGCTCCGCAGCCGGATGCAGATCGTGTTCCAGGACCCCTATTCCTCCCTGCACCCCCGCATGAAGGTGGGGACCATCATCTCCGAGCCCCTTCTGGTTTCCGGCATATACAAGACCAAAGCGGAGTGCCGGGAACGGGTCTGCGAGCTGCTGGAGATGGTGGGTCTGGACCGGACCTATATCGACCGTTATCCCCACGAATTCTCCGGCGGACAGCGTCAGCGCATCGTCATCGCCCGAGCCCTGGCAACCAATCCGGATCTGCTGATCTGCGACGAGCCGGTATCGGCTCTGGACGTGTCGGTGCGGGCTCAGGTGCTGAACCTGCTGGAGGAGCTCCAGGATAGACTGCACCTCACCTATTTGTTCATCTCCCACGATCTGAGCGTAGTAGAGCATATCTGCGACCGGGTCGCCATCATGTATCTGGGACAACTGATGGAGATCGGAACGGTGGATCAGATCTACGACAACCCCCAGCATCCCTACACCCAGGCGCTCCTGTCGGCCATCCCCAAGATCGGGAAAGCCCGGGAGACCCGGCGGATCCTGCTGGAGGGAGATATCCCCAGCCCGGTGGATCCACCCTCCGGCTGCCGATTCCGGACCAGATGCCGCTATGCCGCCGAAGCTTGTGCCGTCAGGCCCGAGCCGGTGGAGATGGAGCCGGGACACGTGATTTCCTGTATCCGGCTCGCCGCGCAAAAAGAGGATAGCTGAAGGGAACAGGAGGTTAGCTTTATGGTATTCGGAGTATTGAAAGACACCAAGGAGGGCGAGAACCGGGTCATCTGTACGCCGGTAGAGATCGCCTCCATCAAAGCGTCCGGCCACGAGGTGCTGGTGCAGGCCGGCGCAGGCGTGGGCAGCGGCTTCCCCGACGAGAAGTATGCCGCCGCCGGTGCGGAAATCGTTCCCGACGCCGCCGAGATGTGGCGCCGCTGCGATTTTCTGGCCAAGGTCAAGGAGATCGAGCCCCATGAGTTCGATCTGCCCCGGGAGAATCAGATCATTTACTGCTGTATCCATCCCGCCGGACATCCCGCCGAAGTGGATGCCCTCCTCAAGAGCAAGTGCATCGCCATTACCGCCGAGGACTCCCACCGCTACGGCTCCCCCAACTGCGAGGCGGCCGGCAAGCAGGGCGCCCTGTTCGGTCTGGAGTCCATGCTGACCATCAACGGCGGCAAGGGCAAGTACGTCGGCGGCTTTGCCGGCGCGCCCGGCATGAATGTTCTGATCCTGGGCGGCGGCACCGTGGGGCAGGGCGCGCTGAGCGTTCTCTACGCCCTGGGCGCCAACGTGACGGTGATGGACATCAACGTGGGCCTGCTGCGCCAGCTGGACGCAGAGTACCAGAACCACATCAACACCATGTTCTGCACCCAGGAGGCCATCGCCTCGGTTCTGCCCCAGACGGACATGGTGGTCAACTGTGTGAAATGGCCCAAGCAGAGGAAGGATTTCCTCATCACCAGGGAAATGCTCAAGACCATGGAGCCGGGCAGCGTGCTGGTGGATATTTCCAACGACGATCCCGGCGCCATCGAGTCCAGCCACGAGACCCATCACAACAATCCCCGCTACGTGGTCAACGGCGTGGTCCACTACTGCGTCAGCAACATCCCCGGCGCAGTGGCCCACTCCACCTCCGTATCCCTGGCCGCGGAGACGCTGCCCCTGCTGCTGAATCTCCTGAACAACGGGCTGGAGGAGGCCTGCGTCCGGGACGGCTTCATCCGCCGCAGCCTCACCTGCTACAAGGGCTGGCTGACCCATGAGGAGACCTCCGCCATCCAGGGGAAGCCCTGGATCCGCCCTGAGGACATCCTTGGCATCGCCGACCGCAGGCTGGATCCCGCGCCTCCTGCCACCACCACCCGCAGCAGCAACTTCATCACCTGCTGCAAGGAACCCATACCCCCACATCGGACAGCATGATCGCCTGAGTGAGGTATCTCGCCATGACTGATATCAAAACAGCGGCACTTCTGGCCTGCGCCCGGGCCTATTACGACCGGGGCGCCAACGTGCAGTACGATCAGTACAGCATGGATCGGGTGCTGCAGCTCACCCCCAGAAGACGGATCTATCAGCCGCCTGAGGCGGGCACGGAGCAGAACACCCTGTATCTCGACTGCTCCGGCTTTATCCATGCGGCCTACTACAACACCTTCGGCAAAACGATCCCCGCCACCCTGACCTGGCATATGATCGACCACGTCAAGCCCCGGATCCTCTACTGTCAGCTCACCCATGAAGAGACGGAGGACGAACTGCGGGAGCTGGCGGAGAAGATCCGTCTTCTTCTGCGGCCGGGCGACGTGATCACCTACGAGCTGCATCTCGGCAACGGCCACACGATGATGGTCCTCAATGATCATCAGATGATCCACTGCTCCCAGCACGGCCATCTGGGAAGCTACGACTACTCAAAACGGTGCAACCGCCATATCAACAGGGGCTTCATGTGGATCGACTCCCTGGAGGACCTGTTCGGTCCTCTGCCGGACGGGCGGGAGCGGAACTTCCTGTTCTCCAGCCGGGTCAAGCGTTTTGCCATCTCCCGGCCCCTGGAGTGTTTCGGCGAGCCCACAGAGGAGGCTCTGCTGCGTCTGAAGGGCTGCGCCGGCCTGCGCTGCGCCGTCACCACCTCCCATCCCGGCGGTCGCCAGGCCTGTCCGGGCGACACGGTCCACTATACGGTCCGGGTGGACAATCTCACAGAGGAGACGCAGGAGGCCAAGATCCTTTTCAAAGCCCCTGCCGGCACGGTTCTTCTCTCCGGCATCGATGCAGACGGGTCGATACCGCCCGGCAAAACGCTGACGATGCAGGCAGCGGTACGGGTGGGCGCGGCGGACCGGATCTGTTTGGACGGCCCGGAGGTCCGGGTCAACGGCATGCAGATCTTTGCCCCCCGCGTCCTGCTGCGCTGCGCCGGTTCGACTCCGGAAAAGGAAGCCCTGATCCGCCGGGCGGCGGATGCTGTCCGCGGCGGCACCGGCGTTATGAGCGCGGTGGCAGAGGTCTTCCGCGGCTGCGGCGTCGCCATGGAGCCCAGGGAACAGCAATACGCTCTCACCTGTTTTCACCAGTTTGACGCGGTGGCCGGCTGCGTTCTGGCCCGTCTGCCCCAGAATCCGCGGCAGGATCTGGCCGTCTATGGGATGTTCGGCGGCTCCGGAGTCATCACCCCGGAGATGGCCTACAGCGAACACGTCCGTACCACGCAGCTGCGCCTCCGGGACCTGGAAAGCGGCGACGTGATCTGGTGCAGCGACGATCCCTACGGGATCGGAGCCTACGCCTGTCTGTTCACCGGGAACAGTCTGCTGGGCGTCTTTGAAAGCGGCGGAGAGACGCAAACCCTGCAGGGAGCCGAAATGGAGCGGTTCATTGACTCCCTGTTCGGACGCTACGCTTTTCTGCTGCTGCGCCCCTGGCAGGCCATGAACTGACGCCAGAAAGAGAGGAACGCTATGGATCAACAGGATCTGCAGCTCCTGACGGAGCGTATCGACCGGGAAATCGAGGCCAGCAGAGAACAGCTGGAGGCGGATACCATCCGCATGATCGCCATCCGGAGCGTCAAGGGGGCTCCTCTGCCCGGAGCTCCCTTTGGACCCGGGCCCCGGGCCATGCTGGACGAGGCGCTGCGGATGGGCGCAGAGGCCGGCTTCCACACCAGGGATTACGGTGTGGGCGTGGTCAGCATGTCACTCAAGGAGGGCCAGCCGGATCTGGGCATCTGGCTCCACGGCGACGTGGTGCCCGAGGGCACCGGCTGGGAACACCCCCCTTACCGCGCCACCCGCTATCAGGGCTGCATCATCGGCCGGGGCGCCACTGACAACAAGGGGCAGCTCTCCGCCATCTACAATCTGCTGAAAATTTTTAAAAAAATGGACATTCCTCTCCGCTACAATCTTGCCCTGTACGTGGGCAGCGACGAGGAGAACGGCAAGCACGATCTCACAGGCGTGGCGGGGAATCCGGATGCCGGCGGATTCTGCAAGGTCTGCACACCGCCCCGGCTCTCTCTGGTGCCGGACGCCAGCTTCCCCGTGGGGTACGGCGGCAAGGGCGCGCTGAACATCGCTCTGCAGAGCAGGGAGCCCCTCCGCGGTCTTGTCATCACAGCCGGTCTGGACGACGATCCCGGCAAGGCGGAGGCCGTGATTGGAGGGCGCATCCTTGAGACCAGATCCCCCCTTCGGCATGGGGCTCATCCCGACCCCAATGGCAACATGATCACCCGTCTGATGGAGCGCCTGCTGGCCGAGCCGGATGTCAGCGACGCCGACCGTCCCGTTCTGGATTTCTTCCGGCGCACCTCCCTGGACGTCCACGGCGACGGCTTCGGCATCAACGTTCCCTCTGAACATATGACGCCCACCACCGTCTTCTGCAAGCAGATCGTCACGGAGGACGGCCGCCCCACCATGCGGGTCAATATCCGCTATCCCATCGAGCTGACAGCGGAGGAGGCCCTGTCCCGCATTGAAAAGGCAGCGGCGGCATGCGGCGTCGGCATCGTTTCCGCAGAGAGGCCCATGGAGCCCTACCTGCTGGACCCCGCCAACCCCTTGATCACCGCGCTGGCTGACATTGCCAACAGCATCACCGGCGACAACAAGCCCCCCTATACGCTGGGCGGCGGCACCTACGCACACGATCTGCCCAACGCCCTGGTGTTCGGCATGGACGGCTGCAAGGTGCCGGACGGTTATCCCGCCGGCCGGGGCGGCGCCCACGGGCTGGACGAGCTGGTCTGCGTTGACCGCTTGATCCGCGCCATGCGCATCTACGCCAGAGCGCTTCTGTTCCTCAACGAAGCGGACTGGTGACCCACCCTGAATCTGTTTGACGGAGGGGCTTATTATGGGCAATGAACTGTTTCGGGACGCCCCCCGGGACTCCGCGGTGCTCCCGTCCAACGACACCCTTTTTATCGACAGCAGCGGCGAGCGGATGTTCGGCCGCATCCTCCTCCCCGCCCTGGCTGAAGAGACGGAACGCTGCCCCGTGATCCTGATGACCCACGGATTCCCCGGCAATGAGAAGAACTACGATCTTGCCCAGCTGTTCCGCATGGCGGGATTTGCCGCGGTCTGCTTCTCCTACCGGGGCGTCTGGGGCAGCCACGGGTTCTATTCTCTGTCCCACCTCGTCGAAGATACGCTGGCCGCCGCCGCCTGTATCCGCGGCCTCCCCCGCTCCATGCGGGTGGACACGGAACGGCTGTACGTGTTCGGCCACAGCATGGGCGGCTTTGCTCTTGTCAACGCCATGGCCGCCGGACTGCGGACAAAAGGCGTCTTTCTCCTGTCTCCCTGCGACTTCGGAGAGGTATATCTGCGCGACCGGGAACGATTCCAAAGCCTGAACAGTCTCTCCCGGAGCGGTTACTTCCATCTGGAGAGCGAGGATATCTTTGAGCGGGAGCTGCACACCCACGCCGGGGAATGGCGCTTTCTCTCCGCCGCGGAAAAGCTGGATCTGTCGGTGCCTTACCGCTTTATCGGCGGCACGCGGGACGAGTCCACGCCGCCGGACAGGCATATCCTCCCGCTGGCACAGGCTCTGCGCCGAAAGGGCGCTTCGGTGGACTACCTGGAGCTGGACGACTCCCATGATTACCCCGCCTCCCGGTTCCGGGTGGCGGAGTACGTGGTGGAGCAGATCCGGGCCATGGAGCGGAGGTGATTCCTGTGCAGGAGGCGATCCGGGCGGCCCTCCGGGAGGCTGCCGCAGCAGGGACCGGGCCCCTGGGGCTTGCGTTCCACGACTTTACCACCGGCGAGACCGTCCTCCACAACGGGGACCGGCCGTTCCCCATGGCCAGCGTCTACAAGATCTTCACTCTGTGCGAGCTGTTCCGCCAGCAGAAGGAGGGGCTTCTCTCCCTGGAGGACCGGCACGTCCTGCTGGAGCGGGAAAAGCGCCCCGGCAGCGGTGTTCTGGAGCTCGTGGGGGAAGGCGCCGTGTTCTCTCTGGCCGATCTGGCCGCATTGATGATAGCGATTTCAGACAATACCTCCGCCGGGATCCTGACGGATCTGGTCACCCGGGAGCGCATCCGCCGGGATATCCTGGAGCCGCTGGGTCTCCGGGAGACGAAAATCGATCTGGAGGAGGGCATCCTGCCCACGTACTACGGTGTGGATGTGGACACCTACCGCCGGATCTGCGACAGCGGCGGGCGGTTCTTCTGCCGCGACGGCGACTACTTTGCCTGCCGCACGGAGCGAAACGTACAGACCTCGCCCCGGGATCTGCTGAAGCTGCTGTGCCTGCTTCACGACGGAAAACTGATCGATCCGGCCACGGACCGGGCCATTCTGGACGTCATGACCAGGTGCCGATCCACCGCCCGCATCCCCGCTCACCTGCCCGCCGGGACAAAGACGGCCCACAAGACGGGTTCTGTGGACCACGTGGCAAACGACGCGGGGATCGTATTCTCCCACCGGGGCGACTACGCCCTGGCGCTGTTCTACAACGGCAATCTCGCTTCCGAAGAGGAATACAACGGAACGTCCTGGTCGGACGCCGGCGACAGGATCCTTGCGCGCCTGTCCGGCAGGATCTGGGACGCATACGCCAACAGGGGATAGGAGGCCGCCATGCGGATCGACGGGATCGCGCTCTATCTGGTAAACAACCGGTTTTACAAGCCGTGGCGCACTGCCTACGGCTCCGACGACTGCAACAGCGTGGTGATTGCCCGGATGGTCTCCGGGGCGCACGAGGGGTGGAGCGAATCCAGTCCCCTGCCCGGTCCCAACTACAGCTATGAGTACGGGCGCGGCGCTTTTCTGGTGGCCAGAGACTTTCTCGCCCCCGTCCTGGTGGGGCGGGAGATCGGCTCCGCGCGGGAGCTGAACGCCCTGCTCTCCCACGTGAAGGGGAATCCCTTCGCCAAGGCCGCTCTGGAGATGGCCTGGTGGACTCTGTACGCGGACGTCTGCGGCAGGACGCTGGGGCAGATCCTGGGAGCGGAAAGGGACCGGATCGAGGTGGGCGACGCCTGGGGGATCGCCGACAGCGTGGACCAGCTGATCGCCAATATCGGAAAGAGCTTCGATCAGGGCTTTCGGCGCGTCAAGCTGAAGATCGCGCCCGGGTGGGATGAGGAGATGCTTGCCGCCGTCCGCTCGGTCTTCCCCGATCAGACCATCCACGTGGACGGGAATTCCGCCTACTCCTACGCCGAACACGCGGATCTGTTCCGGCGGCTGGACCGTTTTCATCTGGCCATGATCGAGCAGCCCTTCCAGGCGGGAGACCTTTTGCATCACGCGAAGCTCCAGGCCCGGATCGAGACGCCTCTGTGCCTGGATGAGGCCATCACGGAGCCCTGGCAGGCGGAAATCGCCGCAGAGATGCGGGCCTGCCGCTATATCAACATCAAGCCGGCCCGCGTAGGCGGGCTGCAGAATGCCCTGGATATCCACGAGATCTGTCGCCAGGCCGGGATCGGCTGCTGGGTGGGCGGCATGCTGGAGAGCGACGTCGGCAAGGGGATCTGCGTGGAGCTGGCAGCCCTGCCCAATATGACCTATTCCCACGACGTGACGCCTGCCTCAGACAGCTACCCGGAGAATTTCTCGGAAACGCCGATCCGCATGGATCCCGACCGCACCATCTGTCTCAGCCGCAGGGTCGGCTCGCCGGTGGTCCCGGTCCTCTCCCGGATGCTGCCAATGACGGCGGACTCCGCCTTTTTCGGCGTCTGCGCCGAAGCCTGACGCGAAAGCGGCGGCCTCGTTTCGGGGGTCGTATGCCGCGATACGCGCTCAAAATGCGTCAAAAAACGCCTGATTTCCTCCGAAATCAGGCGTTTTTTCAATGATTTCCCGGCGGCAGATCCGGCGTCAGTCCTCCATACAGCGCACGGAAACGTGTCTCCCGCTGAAGGCGTGCAGCATGGGGGAATAACTCATGGCAAAGCGCAGCGTGTCCCCATAGGCCAGCGTCCCGTCATAGTCCGTCACGTCCACAACCGTATGGTCGCTGCTGCAGCCCACCACCTCCACGCCTCTCTCCAGCGGCGTCAGACTTCCGCCCTCGCCGATATCCTGGCTCCCCAGCGCCAGGACGGCCCGCAAGCGGCGCCCGCGATCCTCCCTGCTGACGCCGGCGCCCGCCCAGTTGAACGTCGTCTCTCCTTTGGGCAGGGAGTCCTTTTCCTCGATCTCGATGATCTCAGCCCGGATGCATACGGTATCTTCCCGCAGCCCCGGGAAGGTGACGCCCCGATTGAGACGAATATTGCGGGGGCTGGCAATGCTGCCGCCCAGCCGCAGATGGTTGATCCGGGAGGGGATCCGGCTGACTCCGTCCTTCAGCAGGAGCAGATCGATGGAGCTTCCTCCGGAGACCGCCTCCAATTCCCTTCCGATCTCCTGCTCCACCGCCCCGGCGGCGTCCGCCAGAACGGTCAGGTTCTCCGGCGTCGGGAGGACGCCGTTGAGGCAGGCCAGCGCCGTACCCACGCCGCGAAGGCGAAGATGCGGCAGCTCCTTTTCCACCAGCGCCGCCAGCCTGCAGAGCTTCTCTACGCTGTCGACGCCCTCCCTCAGATCTCCCACGTCCAGCATCAGCAAAACGCCGGGACGCGTTCCCGCCGAGGCCGCCGCCCGATCCAGGGCACGAAGGCCGTCCGCGCTGCTGTGGAGGATCCAATCGGCAAACTGCGCCGCATCCTGCACGTCGCCGGGCCCCGGCGCCCGCGTCAGCATCAGCTCCGTACCGGGCAGCGCGGACCGCAGCTCCCGCAGGTGAACGGCCCGGGACACGCCGATCTGGGCGCATCCGCTGGCGGCATAGCTCCGGGCGATGGGGACGCATCCGTCGGAGAACTTGACGATCCCCGCCACGGAGATCCCGCTGCGCGCGCAAACGCCGCACAGGACCCTGGCGTTGTTTTCCATGGCCTTCAGATGGACCTCCATCAGCGGATAGCGAAACTCCATATCGGATTGTTCCTTTCTTTTTGTCAGACGCGCCCGCCCTGATAAAACGCCTGCGCAAACCGCGGGCTCCCTCCATGGGCGGTGCGTCCGGTGGCGCTGCCGGTCATCCGGCCCAGGGCGTCATAGGTGTAGGAATGTCATTGCGAGGGCCGCAGGCCCGTGGCAATCCGCCCCCGAAAACGAGAGAAACGGATTACCACGTCGCTTCACTCCTCGGAATGACAGGCGGGGATGACGGGGCGGGAGGGCCACCTCCCGCCCCGTGATGCAATAGATTGCCTCGCTTGGACGGGGCTGCTTTGCTACGCTTATTGGGGGGCGTCAACCGTTCTTCTTTCGCTTTAACCGTCCCCTTGTCTCTCAGCTTACTCTTTAGGCCTTGAATTTGGGATAAAAATGCTTGATTACCTCTTCCACATCTCGCTGTTCTGCCACATATAGAAATGTATCTGTGGGCCTGGGCATATCTCGAAGCTTCAAGAAATTAACTCTGCCATGGAGCGGTTTCGTGCTGAAATAGAAAAAGCGCTTCTTCGTGTTAATATATGTGTAATGATAAAAAGCTCCACAGCAGCAGATACTATCCCACTGTATTTCTTTCCGCTTTTGAAAAGGCGCATGATAGGTGATCCCAATTGCATCAATTGTTATAATCTGTGTAACAGTTATCAGCCATACGAACAAAATAGATATTATTAGAATCCAAGGAAAAATGAAACCACTGTGAAAAAAATCCAAACCGCCAAGAATAAATATCACGGGAATTGCAACTATTTCAAGTGTGAGATAGAGAATACCTCGAGCAAGAGAGCGAGGATCATATGCGATATAATGCTTCAAACTGAAGGTTGTTATCCGCTTCCTCTTCATTGTACCGCCCTCCTCACCGCACCAACTTGGACCCGATTGCATTCCCTTGCAATTGTTGTCCCTATATGCGTTGCAACACCCGCCGCCAAAGCTGTACAGGTTCCCACTATTTCATTCTCCGTTGTGTTGAGCGCGGCTTTAATTGCAACACCCTTAAAGGTTTTGGCAGCACAGTCCCAGCTGGTCCCAAGAGAGATTGCATTGAAAGTACCACCAATTATAAAAGAGGCTATATATTCATCCGTAGATGCTTTACCATCAGATATCATTTCTGTAGTTATGACATTTCCGGCTCCACCGAAAACGTATGCAATTCCAAAAGCAGCAAATGGAGCAGCAGCACCTCCAGTGCCAACAGTAACCAGTGCTGCATCGACACCGAATCCAGCAATTGCCCCGCCAACTGCCCCACAAACACCATCATTAACTGCTTTGCTAATGTCGTTTCCTTGGAGAAGCGATACTACGGCACTGCCGATAAATCCGGTTGCCGCCCCGAGCAGCGTAAAGAAGAGTTCTCCATTCGGGTCCGCCATGTTCACCGGGTTGTTCCCGCAATACGCGTACATATTGCTGCCCAGGACGCCCTGGCCGGTGCTGACGAAGATATCCGCGCTGATGAATCTGCCAACGGCGGGGTTGTAGTACCGCGTGTTGAGATAGTACAGCTTGTTCTCGTTGTCGTACACGTAGCCCCGGTAGCGGAAGGGGTTGTAACTGCCCAGGGTGTTGATCATGCTGCCGGAGGTGGCTACGATATTGCCCCAGGCGTCGTAGGTGTACGAGGCGATCACCGCGCCGTAGGCGCTGACGATCCCCAGGATATCCCCCTGGGCGTTGCGGAGATAGTAATAGTTGGAGCCGTTGTAGGTCACCGAACGGGGTCCCAGGCTGTCGTAGCTGAACGTCAGTGTCACGTCGCCCCGCGTGAGCTTCGTCAGCTTGTCCCCGGCGTAGTAGTACTTCGTCTCGGTGGTGTTCCCGCTGTTCACCACCGTCTTCGAGATCCGCTGGCCGTCTGCGTTGTAGGCGTAGGTCAGGCTCTTCGTGCCGTTGCCCGCGCTTGCCAGCTGCCGCCCGTGCTGCCAGGTATAGGTCCACGTGCCGTCGCCGGTCAGGTTGCCGACGGCGTCGTAGGTCAGCGTGGCGCCGTCGTAGCCGGTCAGCAGGTCCTTCCAGGAGGTATCGCCGTAGGTGTAGGTCTTCGTGCTCGTAGGCGAGCTTGGATTGGTCGCCGTGGTGTAGGCGTACTCCGTCTTGCTGGTGATGTTGCCGCCGTTGTCGTAGGCGTAGACCCAGGTCTTGTTGGCCGCCTGGTTGTTCTCACGGGTCAGTTGACTTTTGGCGTCGTATTCGTAGGCAGTAGTGTTGGTCCCGTCAGAGATGGCGGTGATATTGCCCCTGCCGTCGTAGGTGTAGCTGTAGGTGGTGGCGCCCACCAGACTCCCGTCGCCCAAGTTGTTGTAGCGGCTGTTCTTCCACGTGGCGATCTGGCCGCTGGTGGTGCAGCTGTTGCC
>JAFRSI010000040.1 GCA_017427645.1 Oscillospiraceae bacterium
ACGAGTACATCGCCGTCCACCAGAACGGCAAGCCGGTCACCGGCGTGGTGGGCACCGGCATGACCGTGGACTTCACCGTGGACGGCAAGCTGATCCAGAGCGCCGTCATCGTGGTCACCGGCGACGTCAACGGCGACGGCGCCGTGACCCTGACCGATATGGTCCAGATCCGCGCCCATCTGCTGGGACGCAGCACCCTCAAGGACGCCTACGCCCAGGCCGCCGACCTCAACGGCGACAAGGATCTCACACTGACCGATATGGTGCAATTGCGCTCCTACATGCTGGGACGCAGTGACATTACGCCCCGCTGAACAGAGGAGTGTGCTCTATGAAAAAGATTCTTTGTCTTTGCCTTTCAGTCGTAATATTGCTTACTACCCTGTTATCTGCACTTCCTTTACGTGCCGAAGCAGCTGGAATGGGTGCCTCTTTTTCTGGTAGTAATAGCGTTCGCGCAGGAAATAGTGTCACTGTAACCTTTTCTGTCAGTGGTGCAAAGAACCTATTTTCTATACGTGCGAAACTTGAATATGACAGTAATCTAGAATACATTGGCCGAACCGATCTGATAAGTAATTGGCCCAAGAGCGATGGAACAACGACTATTCTGTTCGAAGATTCTTCTCAGTCCGCTCCCTTTAGTGGTGGAAATGTATTCTCCGTAACTTTTCGAGTAAAAGATAATGTGGCTCCCGGCACTAAGGTGTCCGCCAAGGTTACCAACATCAGTGCTTCCGACGGGCGAACCGACTATTATGCTGATTCCGCCTCCTGGAGCGCCACCATCGCCGCGCCGCTGAGCGGCAACGCCAAACTCAGCAGCCTCAGCTGCTCCAACGCCTCCCTGTCCCCCGCCTTCTCCCCCGACACCACCAGCTATTCCGCCACGGTGCCCTACTCGGTGAGCTCCCTGTCCCTTTCTTACAAGGCCCAGGAGAGCGGCGCCAGGGTCTCCGTGTCCGGCAACAGCCTGAGCGTGGGCTCCAATGCCGTCACCATCACCGTGACCGCTCCCAACGGCGCCACGAAAAAGTACGTCATCTATGTGACCCGCCAGCAGGATCCCAACTACGTGCCCAGCAGCAACGCCCTGCTCCGGGATCTGACTGTCAGCGTCGGCCGCCTGAGCCCCTCCTTCGCCCCTGACGTGAAGGACTACGTGGTCTATGTGCCCTTTGAGGTGACCTCTGCGGAGGTGGACGGCGTGGCCCAGGACGGCCGGGCCCGGTCCGTGACCGGCGGCTCGGCGGATCTGGAGCCGGGCGATAACACTCTCCGGGTGGTCTGCACGGCGGAGGACAACGCCACCCAGGCCGTCTATACTGTTCATTTTTACCGGATGCCCGCCTTCGCCGGCGTCCTGCCCAAGATCGCCGATTCCGCCACCGCCGACTACACCGCCGTGGAAGAGGCTCTGGCCAAGGTCCCCCTGGTCCTCAACGGCTACACCGACGAGACGGTGGCCGCCCTGCAGAAGGCCGTCCGCTCCGTGGTCCGGGACCTGCCCGCCGACAAACAGGCGGACGTGGACGCCATGGCCAAGGCCGTGACGGACGCCGTTGCCGGGCTGAAGAAGATCCCGCCGGTGCCGGAGCCGACCCTATGGGAGAAGCTGACCGCCATCCTGCAGGAAAAGCTCTCCGTCCCCTATATCAGCGACGTGACCGGGCCCCTGACCCTGAAGACCTGGGCCATTGCCGCCGGCGTGCTGCTGCTCCTGCTGGCCTATCTGATCGGTACGCTGATCGGCCGCCTGGTGGGACGGCACCGCACCCTGCGCCGCCTGCGGGAGGAGCAGGAGGATCTGGAGGAGGAGGAGCAGGCGGAGGAGCGGGCTGCCTTGGAGGCCGCCGCAGCCGGGACCCCGGCCGACGACTTCCCCGTGGAGGCCGTGGCTGCCGCCGCCGCAGCCGGAACGGAGGCGTCCGAGAACGCCGCGTCCGCCGAGGAAGCTGCTCCCGTCGAGGAGACCGTTCCCGTTGAGGAAGCCGCTCCCGTCGAGGAAGCTGCCCCCGCCGAGGAGTCCGCTCCCACCGAGGAAAACGCCCCTGCCGGGGAAAACGTGCCCATCGAGGAGGTCGTTCCCGTTGAAGAAATTGCCGCAGCCGAAGAGCCCGCGCCAGCCGAAGAGCCCGCGTCCGAGCCGGAGCCCGTCCGGGAGTCCGAGCCGGAGCCCGAGCCGGAGCCCGTATCCGTCGAGGAAGCTGCGCCCGGCGAAGAAGCCCAGCCCGCTGAAGACGCTGCTCCGGCTGTGGAAAACGGCCCGGCGGCGGAAGAGCCGGTCGACCCGGTAGACGATATCAGCTGGATGTCCATCGACGATCTGCTGGACGACATCAAGAACATGTAGCGCAAAAAAGGCTGCTGTCCCGCGGGACAGCAGCCTTATCTTGTCAAACGAGCGGCCTTGCCGCTCTTTTGACAAGATAAGGCGTTTTCCGAACTCTCAAAAAGTTCGGAAAACGGGGATAAAAAAGCTGAAAGACACCCCTGATGGGTTTCTTTCAGTCTTTCTTCCTTTCCGTCATCCAACGTCTTCGGAACTGTTTTGACAATCTCAAAAGGCTGCTGTCCCGCAGGACAGCAGCCTTTTTCTCTGTTATCAGTAGTCCACCTTCATCAGGCACAGGCCCTCCGGCGGCGCGGTGGGACCCGCCTGCTTCCGGTCCCGGGCCGCCAGGATCTCCTGTACGTGCTCCGGCTCCCAGTAGCCCCGGCCCACCTCCAGCAGGGTGCCCACCAGGATGCGCACCATGTTCTGCAGAAAGCCGCTGCCGTGGAAGGTGAAGATCACCCGATCCCGCTGCCGCTGGATGCGGATGGCGTCCACCGTCCGGACGGTGGACTTTTTCATGCGGGGATTGCCGCAGAAGCTGGCAAAGTCGTGCTCTCCCTCCAGATAGGCTGCCGCCCGGCGCATCCGCTCCACGTCGGGCCGGTAGTCCAGCACGGTCACGTACCGCCGGTCGAACACCGGCTTGACGGGCCCGTCGAAGCAGGTGTAGCGGTAGGTCTTGCCCAGGGCGTTGTACCGGGCGTGGAACCGCTGGGCGCAGGGCTTTACCTCCCGGACGGCGATGGCGTCGGGCAGGTAGCGGTTCATATAGTCCCGGATCTCCTCCGGGGAGCGGTCCGTGTCCAGCACGGCGCTGGCCGTCATGGCCCGGGCGTGGACGCCTGCGTCGGTGCGTCCGGCGCCGATCACCTCCACCGGCGCCCCGGTCAGCTCCGAGAGCACGCTCTCCAGCTTGCCCTGGATGGTGTCCGCGTCCGGCTGACGCTCCCAGCCGAAAAACCGGGTGCCGTCGTAGGCCACGGTGAGCTTGTAGTTCTGTTTCATGGGGTCCTCCCGCCGCTGTGCGGCCCGCGCGGAACGGGGCGGGCCATCTGCCCGCCCCGTCGTGTTCTTACTCGGCGATGCGCTTGATGAAGCAGCGCCGCCGCTTGTGCTGCTCCAGCTCCGTGCCCTTCCACTGGTCCTGTACCTTCTCGTTGGTCTCCAGCATGGGCCCGGTCTCGGCGTGGGTGATGCCCATGGCGATGCAGCCCCGGAGCACCTTGTTGATGACGGCGGCGTTGACGCCCTTGCTCTGGTACTTGGGGTCCACGGCGATCAGCAGCAGGTCGATGGTGTCGTTCTTGAGAAACGCCTTCAGCAGGCCCACCCAGCCGAAGGGCAGATAGCGGCCCCGGCTCTTCTGCAGGGCGGCGGCGATGGAGGGGGCGCCCACGCCCAGGGCTACGATGTTCTCCTTCTCGTCCATGACGAAGCAGGTCAGCTTGGGATTCAGCAGGGGGCCGAACTTGCCGGCGTACCGCTTGATCTGGGCCTCGGACAGCTCCACCGTGCCGTACAGGGGGGCGTAGGCGGTGTTGACCAGGGCGAAGAAGCGGTCGAACAGCTTGAAGTAGTCCAGGCGGGTCCTGGCGTTGAACAGATGGAGGTTGTAGCGCCGCAGCACGAAATCGCTGAGCCGCTGCCAGCGAGTCAGGGTCTTTTCGTCGGTGGGGACGGTGATGTAGTTTTCCACCCAGTCCACGTCCTTGGTATAGCCCAGGGCGGTCAGGTGGTCGATATAGTAGGGGTGGTTGTAGTAGGTGAAGAAGCAGCTGCGGCGGTCAAAGCCCTCCACCAGCATGCCCTCCCGGTCCAGATCCGTGAAGCCCAGGGGGCCGTGGACCTCGTTGCAGCCCTTTTCCGCCGCCCACTTCTCCACGGTGCCGAACAGGGCTGCCGACACCTCGGGATCGTCGATAAAGTCCACCTGGGTGAAGCGCATCCGCCGGGTGCCCCACTTCTCGTTGGCCTTGCGGCTGAGGATGGCGCCGATGCGGCCCACGATCTCCCCGTCCCGGCAGGCCAGCCAGCAGCGGGCGTCACAGTAGGCGAAGGCGGGGTTCTTTTTGGGGTCCCAGTCGGACATATCGTCGTCAAAGGTGGCGGGCACGAACTGGGGCACGTCCCGATAGAGCTGATTGGGGTAGTCCACAAAGCGGCGCAGCTGCGCCTTGCTCGTCACTTCCACGATGGAAACCATAGGATCGACCTCCTCCTGACATACACGGTCAAGTGTATCGCTTTCTCCGGAAAAAAGCAAGCCCCGCCGCATTTTCTGCGGAAGAATTGCAAAAAGCAGTAGCGCACACCCCGGGAGCTGTGCTATACTTGTTTACATCAAGATCTACACGGAGGTAGCGGGGCATGGAAGTGCGCTGGTATGACATTCTGCAGGAGGACGGACGGCCCTCACTGGATTATCTGAACCCCCAGCGGCGGCAGCGGGCAGAGGCCATGCGGCTCGAGGCCGACCGGCTGCGCACCGCGGGAGGAGAGATCCTGGCCCGCCGGATGCTGGCCGAGCGCCTGGGCTGCAGGGCCGAGGAGGTCCCCCTCCGCTGGGACGACAACGGCAAGCCCGAGGCCCCCGGCACCGGCTGGTATCTCAGCATCAGCCACTCCGGCGCCTACGCGGTCTGCGCCGTGGACCGCGCCCCCATCGGCGTGGATGTGGAGACCATCCGGGACGTGGACGAGAAGTTCATGCGCCGGGTCTGCAGCGAGGACGAGCTGGCCTACGCCCTGCGGGGAGGCGACGCCCAGCGCCGCTTCTGGGAATTGTGGACGGCCAAGGAGGCCGTTTTCAAGCTGACCGGACACGGCCCGCTGCTGCGTCTGAGCAAGCTGGCCCTGCCGGAGAACGTCACGGTAATCTACACGGAACAATTCGGCTGCGCCCTGACCGTTGCGCAGGGCGCCCAGAACGGATCGGAGGAGTGAGTTATGGTCAATATCGGCATCATCGGCTGCGGAAAGATCGCCCAGGTGCGGCATCTGCCGGAATACGCCGCCAATCCCCGGGTGAAGCTGACGGGATACTATGACGTCAACGAGGCGCGCGCCCGGGAGGTGGCCGCCAAGTACGGCGGCACCATCTACGACAGCTATTTCGATCTGCTGAAGGACCCGGAGATCGACGCCGTCTCCATTTGCGTGGAGAACCGCGCCCACGCGGAGATCGCCACGGCGGCCCTGTACGCCGGCAAGCACGTGCTGTGCGAAAAGCCCATGGCCGTGACCCTGGCCGAGTGCGAATCCATGGTGGCCGCCGCCGAACACAACCACCGCCGCCTGATGGTGGACCACAACCTGCGCTTCGACCCGGTGTACCGCCGGGCCAAGGCCATGCTGGACCAGGGGCTGATCGGCGACGTCATCACCTTCCGCACCGTCATCGGCAACGCCGGACCGGAGGGCCGCTCCCTGGACAGCCACCAGGAGGACACCTGGTACTTCGACAAGAACAAGGCCGCCATGGGCGCCCTGTCCGACCTGGGCATCCACAAGATCGACACCCTGCAGTATCTCACCGGCCAGACCGTCATCGAGGCCACCGCCAAGGTGATGACCCTGAACAAGAAGGACGACAGCGGCCGCCCCATCGGCGTGGACGACAACGCCCTGTGCATCCTCCGTATGTCCGGCGGCGCCATGGGCACCATGATCGCCAGCTGGACCATCTACGCCCACCACAGCAATTCCACCTGCTTCTACGGCACCAAGGGCAACCTCCTGCTGTATCACGACGACATGTATCCCATCATCCTGCGCCAGACCGACGGCAGCTCCACCTCCTACACCATCCCCCCGGAGGAGGGTCCCTCCGGCGTCATCGACGAGTTCGTGGACGCCCTGGAGAGCGGCCGGGAGCCGGAGGTCTCCGGCCAGGAGGCCCTGTCCGTCATGCGGGCCATCTTCGCCTGCATCCAGTCCTCCGACGAGGGGCGGACGGTGGACGTGAACCACTCCTACATCAGCCATCTGCAATAAAACGCTTCGGAAGGGGAAAACCAACATGTACCGTATCGGCATCGACCTGGGCGGCACCAACATCGCCGTGGGCGTCGTCAACGACAACTATGAGATCGTCTCCCACACCAGCGTGCCCACCCTGGCCTACCGCGGCTATGAGGCGGTGATCGCCGACATGGGCGGCGCGGTGCAGGCGGCGCTGGACCAGGCGGGACTGACCGCCGATCAGTGCGCCTCCATCGGCGTGGGCTCCCCCGGCACCTGCGACTCGGAGCGGGGCGTGGTGGTCCGGGCCTACAACCTGGGCTGGCACGAGGTGCCCGTGTGCCGGATGCTCACGGAGCGCTTCGGCATCCCCGCCCGCCTCAGCAACGACGCCAACTGCGCCGCCCTGGCCGAGTACGTGGCCGGCGCCGGCGTGGGCTGCCGGAACATGGTGCTCATCACCCTGGGCACCGGCGTGGGCGGCGGCATCATCATCGACGGCAAAATCTACGCCGGCATGCGCTCGGCGGGAGCCGAGCTGGGCCACACCGTGCTGGTGCTGGACGGCGAGCCCTGCACCTGCGGCCGCCGCGGCTGCTGGGAGGCCTACGCCTCCGCCACCGCCCTGATCCGCCAGACCGGGCAGGCCGCCCTGGCCCACCCGGAGTCCCTGCTGGCCGCCGTCCCCGCCGGGGAGATCAACGGCCGCACCGCCTTTGACGCCGCCGACAGGGGCGACGCCGCGGCCCAGGCCGTGGTGGACCGGTACTGCGAATACGTGGCAGCCGGACTCACCGACCTGGTGAACGCCCTGGCCCCGGAGCGGATCCTACTGGGCGGCGGCATCAGCCGCCAGGGCGAGCGGCTGCTGGGTCCCATCCGGGAATACGTGGCCACCCACTGCTTCGGCCAGCGGGAGGGGGCCATCCCCCTGATCGCCGCAGCCAAGCTGGGCAACGAGGCCGGCATCATCGGCGCCGCAGCGCTGTAACACAGACGAAAACCGGGAGCCGTTCCGAGGGAACGGCTCCCGGTTTTTTCCGCATTTCCTATTCATGGATCGGCCTGCCCCGGGCGATGGCCTCCCGCTCCCGGCAGAGCTCTGCGTACAGCTCCCCGGGCGTCCAGAGCGCGTTGGTGGGCGTCACCACCGCCTTCAGCGGGATATGGATCTTCCGGCGCCGCAGCTCGGAGAGCACGGCGCCCAGCCGCCGCTGATCCAGCCCGTCCATCACCAGCAGCTCTTCGCCGAAGGGCTCCTCCGGCGCCGTCTGCCCCTCCTGCCCGGACAGGAGCTGGGCCAGGGTGGCGCCGAACCGCTCGGGCGGCACGGCCTGTATCCGGCAGCCGCAGCGCAGGGCGACGACCTGCAGGGCGGCGCGCTTCTGAGGCGCCAGATTGAACGTCAGCAGCGTGGGCATGGGATCCCCTCCTCGCAGTTTTTTTCATCTTACCACATCCGGGCCGCCGCCACAAGTTTTTCCGACGGCGTATTTTCCCCTTTTCTTTTCCTCTTTCCCTTGTTATACTGATAAAAAGAGTTCCGTGGAGAGGAGGGACGTCCGTGAAGCTGCTTCGGATCCTGCTGGCCGCCGCGCTGGCGGCGGCGCTGCTGTGTGCCTGCGGACAGGCCGCCCCCTCGCCCGCGCCCACGCCTCCGCCGGAGCCGGACGAGCCGCTCCCCTCCTTCGACATCACGGCTCTGTACTGCAGCGACGGCAACCGCCTGCTCCGCTTCCACCGGGACGACGAGGGCAACTGGCTCTGGACCGACGACCCCTCCTTCCCGCTGGACGGCCGGTA
>JAFRSI010000041.1 GCA_017427645.1 Oscillospiraceae bacterium
CGTGCAGTTGCGGAAGGCGTAGCTGCTGATGCCGCTGATCCTGTGCGGGAAGGTCACGGAGGTCAGCGACGTGCAGCCGTAGAACGCGGCGCTGTTGATGCTGACAACCGTCTGGGCGAAAGTGATCTCCTGTAGGTTGGCAGCGCCGCTGAAGGCAAAGCTGCCGATGTTGGTGACGCCCTCCTCCACGCGGAGGGCCGTGATCTGCGTCAGATAATCTGCCCAGGGCTTGCCGCCGTCGTTGGAGCTGCAGTTCTTCATGGCGCCGGTGCCGGAGATGGTCATGACGCCGTTCTCATCCAGGAACCAGGTGACGTCCTCCGGGGCGTGTGTGTCGTCTTCATAGCCGCAATAGCCCATGCCCAGATAGCCGATCCAGGTCAGCGTGCCGCCGTAGTTCTGCCGCACGGAGGCGGTCCAGGAGCTCTCGCCCTGGGGATAGAGGACGTCGGCGGTGACGTTGTAGAAAGTGGAGGAGCTCATGCCGGCGGGGGCGCCTCCCAGGAAGGTGACCTTCCGCAGGGCCGTGCAGCCGCGGAAGACGTGGTTGTTCAGCGTGGTGAGGTTGGCCGGGAGGACGATCTCCTCCAGGGCCGTGCAGTTCATAAAGGCGTAGGTCTGGATGGCCAGATCGTCCGGGCCGCCCTCGAACTCCACCTTGCGCAGGGCGGCGCAGCCGCGGAAGGCGCTGACGTCGACGGTGGTGACGCTGGCGGGGATATAGACCTCCTCCAGGCCGGACATATTGAGGAACGCACTGTTGCCGATGACGGTGACGCCCTCCTCCACGCGGAGGACCTTGATGTCCGCGGCCTGGGCCGCCCAGGGGGCTGTGAGGCCGCCGTAGCTCTGCATGGCGCCGAAGCCGAAGACGGTGAGGGTGTCGCCCTCCACGCGCCAGTAGGCGGTCTCGCCGCAGGGCTGAGCGTCGCCGATGGGCTGGGTGTCCACCGCGCCGCAGTCGATGCAGGTGCGGACGATGGCACCGCCGCTCTCGGTGCCGATGATCTCCGGCTCGCCCCAGCTGTGGCCGTGGGCGCTCTGGGCCAGGGCCGCGGCGGTGGTGGGGATATTGCCCGCCGCGTCGGCAAACAGGGCGCCGCAGCGGCTGCAGGCGTAGTGGGCCATGACGCCGTCCTGGGTGCAGGTGGCGGGAGTCACTTCCACGGGCACCACCAGGTGGCCCAGGGCACAGTACCGGTCGGGCAGCACCGCGGGCAGGGTGCTGGCCCCGCAGACCGAGCAGACTGCGTAGTCGGGGCAGCCGTCGGCGGTGCAGGTGGGCTCCACGGCGTCGTACTCCACCCAGGTGTGGCCGTTGGCCTCGTGGAAGTGGGACTCGAAGGTGGAATAGCCGCACTTGGTGCAGGTCTGGTAGGCGTCCCAGCCGGGGTGGGCGCAGTCGTAGGGATGGGCGGCGTGACTTACCAGGCTGTGGGACCCGGCGGACACGCTGTACTTGCTGGTGCCCCTGGCGCCGCAGGCGCAGCTGTAGTAGTACTGGGCGCCGCTGACGCAGTCGCCGCTGGCCAGGTAGGGCAGCGTGGATTTCTTCGCCGTATAGGAGTGGGCCATGGTGAAGGTGAGGTTCTTGTTATGGCCCGAGGTCCCGATGTAATCGGCGAAGTCGCTGACGGGGACGGTGGTCCCGCTGCCGTTCTTGATGGTCAGGCTGTGGCTGCCGGCGGTGAGCAGATTGTCGAAGGAGAAGCGGTCAATATAGCTGTTTCCGATGAGATCGTTGGCATTTCTGCCGCTGCCCGCCCGGAAGTCGATATTGCCGTTGCTGTAGTAGACCTTGTGGTTGGTCGGCGCATAGACGCCGGAACAGGTCTCAATGAAGGTGAGCTTGCCGGAGCCGTTCAGATAGATGTCCCCGCCGTTGCTGTACAGGCCGTATCCGTTGTTGCTGATTCCGGAGAGCAGACTGCCCTTCATGGTCAGATTGCCGGGGCCGGTGATGGTCAGGTCCTTTATGCCCAGGAACAGACCCACCTGTAATGCGCGGGAATCGGGATACTCGACGTAGTTGTCGCCCAGCAGCTCAACGGTGATGTCGTTCCGGGCGACGATGACGCCGGCCAGGAGAGCCTGGGCCACGTCCGTGCCGGTATCCACCAGGTTCAGATCCTGCAGGGTCAGGGTGGCGGTGGCCGGGTCGTAGTGCCAGTGATCCCGCTCCAGGACGCCCAGGTTCTGATCGGTCACCGGCTGGTGGCCGATGGTCACGCCGTACTCCTCGGTGGCGGTGTGGAAGTACTTCACGTAGATCCTGCCCTCGGGGCCCTGGCGGTAGTACAGGGTATAGTCCGTGTCGGGGGTCAGGCCGTCGATGGTGCTGTAGTTGATGAAGTGTTTGCCGTCCACGGAGATCTGGATGGTAGCGGCGTGATCGATGCCGCTGCTGTCCGGCAGGTTGACGTTCACCTGGGTGGCGCCGGGATAGACCTGCAGGTCGGCGGCGGGTATCGTCTCGATGGTCACGCTGCCGCTGCTGTCGTACTTGCCGTTGATCCGGGCGGCGCCGCCCTTGACCGATCCGCC
>JAFRSI010000042.1 GCA_017427645.1 Oscillospiraceae bacterium
CTGGAAGAGCTGCGGCGCACTCCAGACGTCCGCCGAATCCAGGGCCACGTAGATGGGCACGTCGCCGATGAACTGGATGCCCTTGTCCCGGGCATAGCTGCGCAGATCGTTCCACTGGCGGAAGAAGAGATACTGGAGAAACACCCAGAAATCCACCTCGCCGCCCAGCGTCTTTCGATACTTCTCCACGGCCCTGGGGCGGTGGAGACGGATCCCCTCCTCCGGCCACTCCGTCCAGCCCACCATGCCGAAGTGGCTCTTTACCGCCATAAACAGGGCGTAATCTTCCAGCCAGGCGCTATTTTCCCGGCGGAAGGCGGCGATCTCCTCCGCCAGTCCTGCGCTGCGCGCAAAGGCCCGGCGCAGCACGGAGAAGCGATGCTCGTAGATCCTGCCGTAGTCCACCCGCTGCGGATCGCCGCCCCAGTCGATCCCCCGAAGCTCCTCGCGCTCCAGCAGTCCCCGGCTGACCAGCAGATCCAGGTCGATGTAGTAGGGATTGCCCGCAAAGGTGGAGAAGGAGGAATAGGGGCTGTCCCCATAGCTGGTGGGACCCAGCGGCAGCAACTGCCAATAGCTCTGGCCCGCCGCACGCAGGAAATCCACAAACTCGTAAGCGCTTTTGCCCATGGTGCCGATCCCGTAGGGGGAAGGCAGGGAACTCATCGCCATCAGAACGCCGCTCTTTCGCATATATCTCCCGCTCTCTTTTTCTATAATTTCGTCCCGTTTCCGGGATCAGCCTCAGTTTATCAAGCCGGCGCGGAAAAGTCAACGGCGGATCGGCCTTTCCCGCCGCGATTGACTTCTCTGCCGAAAAATGGTAATATGGACGCAGTTGAATTCCTATTTCTTTGAAGGGAGACGGTTTTATGAAATTCAAAAAAACGCTTTCTCTCTGTCTGGTTCTGGCTATGCTGCTCTCGCTCCTCAGCGCCTGCGGCACAGAGCCTCCCGGACCGACACGGCCGGAAAACACGCCCACGCCGCCGGAGACGGAGGAATATACGCTCCCGACCGAGAATGGCTGCAACCAGCTGACGCTGTACTGGTCTTCTCCCAGCGCCGATTACGACAAGTGTGACGTGTGGATCTGGTGGGACGGTCGGGACGGCCACGGCGAACTGTTTCACCCCTGCGACTACGGCGTCAAGTGCGTGGTCAACGTGCCGGAGTCTGTGACTGAGGTGGGCTTCATCGTCCGCAGCAACTGCAGCGATCCCGGCGGCGCCAGCTGGGGCGAGGCCACCAAGGACTTTGAAGACGACCGCTATGCCGTGATGACCGGGCCGGACACCAGGATCTACCTGAAAACCGGTGACGGCGGCCAATATGACAGTCAGGACGGAGGAAAGACCTTGACCCAGATCCGTTTGTTCTCCCAGGCGGGCATCACCGCCCCCAACGAAATCCGTTACCATATCAGCCCCGCCATGCGCATCGAGAGCCTGGATCAGGTGAAGGTCCGCGACGGCGACCGGGAGCTGGAGGTGGCCTCCCTCTCCAGTCTGAACAACGAGGTGGTGGTCGGCACCATCACCCTGTCCGAGGATCTGGATCTGTCCCGCACCTACACGGTGGAGATCGAGGGCTATGGCCGTCTGACGGCCGTTCCCACGGGCCTCTTTGACAGCCCCGCCTTCGTCCAGCAGTATGTCTACGAGGGCGACGACCTGGGCGCCGTGATCAGCGGCGATCAGACCGCCTTCAAGGTCTGGGCCCCCACCGCCAGCGCCGTGGTGCTGAATCTCTTTGAGGCCGGCAACGACTGCGACGCCTACAAGACGATCCCCATGGAGCGCCAGGACAAGGGCGTATGGTATGCCGCCGCTCCATGCGGCCACGGCACCTACTACACCTACACCGTCACCACCTCCGTGGGCACCCAGGAGGCCGTGGACCCCTATGCCAGAGCTGTGGGCGTCAACGGCGACCGGGGCATGGTGGTGGACCTGGATCAGACCGACCCGGCGGGCTTTGCCGGCGACCGCTTCTACAGCGGCCTGGCCTCCTATCGGGACGCCGCCATCTGGGAGGTCCACGTCCGCGACTTTTCCAACACCATTGCCGGCGCCAAGTATCCCGGCAAGTATCTGGCCTTCACCGAGACCGGCCTCACCAACGGCAGCGGTCTCCCCGTGGGCGTGGACTACGTGAAGGATCTGGGCGTGACCCACGTCCACCTCCAGCCGGTCTATGACTTCGCCACTGTGGACGAGAGCTCCGACGCCCCCCAGTTCAACTGGGGCTACGATCCCAAGAACTACAACGCCCCCGAGGGCAGCTATTCCACCGATCCCTACCACGGCGAGGTGCGGATCAACGAGTTCAAGCAGATGGTCCAGAGCCTCCACCAAAACGGCCTGGGCGTCATCATGGACGTGGTGTATAACCACACCTACGACCTGAACTCCAACCTCAACCGCATCGTCCCCTACTACTATTACCGCTTTGACTCCTCCGGCGCCGCCTCCAACGGCAGCGGCTGCGGCAACGAGACCGCCTCCGACCGGGCCATGTTCCGCAAGTACATGGTGGACAGCGTGTGCTATTGGGCCAGCGAGTACCATGTGGACGGCTTCCGCTTTGACCTGATGGCCCTCCACGATGTGGACACCATGCAGGCCATCGAGACCGCCCTCCACGCCATCAATCCCCAGGCCATTATCTACGGCGAGGGGTGGACCGGCGGCTCCAC
>JAFRSI010000043.1 GCA_017427645.1 Oscillospiraceae bacterium
CTGAGGTTCAGGCTCCGGTTCGGGCTGAGGTTCAGGCTCCGGCTCGGGTTCCGGCGCCTTGGGACCGACCCGGTAGATGGTGGGCCGCATCTGGTAGTTGCTGACGGCCTCAAATTCACTGGAGATCAGGGTGCCGTCCCCGGCGTACACGTTGCGATACGTCTTCACGTAATAGCCGGTGTAGCCGGTCTGCTCCACCACCTTCTTGCCGGGGGACAGGGTCTTGTCCTCGATGAACTCCTCGGTGGAGGGCGTAGAGGACAGGGTGCTGCTGACCATGCGCACGTAGGTGTCGTCCAGCTTGGTGCCGTAGATCTTGATGGTCACCGTATTGTTGTTGGTATAAGAGGTCTCGATGCGGATGGGGTAGTTGGTGTTGTTCTGGAATACGTAGTCCGTATAGGGATAGAATGTGGTGGCGTCACAGCCGAAGGTGATGTAGGACGGGGCGTACTGGTGGGCCGAGCGATCCACGATCTTCAGATTGCTCAGCAGCGTGGCGTAGTACAGGGTGGAGGCCACCTGGCACACGCCGCCGCCATACACATCCACCGTCTTGCCGCCCACGTAGGCGGGGGCGGGATAGAAACCGTTTGCCTGGGAGGGGTCTCCCACCACCTTATTGAAGGAGAAATTCTCGCCGCTGTTCAGAATGGTGCCGTTGACCTTGCCGGCCGCCTTGCGCACGTTGTTCTGGCGGTTCTGGGTGCCGTTGGCCACCGTGCTGTAAGATCCCAGGCAATCCCGGAACAGCACGTCCTTCAGCTCCTCCTTGCTGACCACGGGGAATTCCACCGTGCCGGGCACCAGGAACTCCGTGCCCGGCTCTGCGTTGGCCAGCATGGCCAGCGCCTCCTCCAGGTTGAATTCCACGCCGATCCGCTCGTCGGTCAAGCCGCCGGTGGCCTTGTCGTAGCCGGCATTGGCCATCTCGCCGTGGATCTCCTCATAGATAGCTGCCAGATCGAAGGGCTGGGCAGCCACGGTTTTCACCGAGCAGTTCACCTTGCTTAGCTCGCCGGTGGAGATCGCCTTGCGGATATCCACGCACAGGGCGTCCCGGTCCACGGTCACGCCGTCCCGGGGCTTGGTGACGTACACGCCCTCGCACTTCTCCTCGTCCAGGCGATAGGCGCCCTCCACCACGGTGCCGCCCAGCTTGGCGCAGAGGCGGTCCACCGCGCTGTCCAGCTTCCGGTCGTCCACCGTCAGCCGGACGGTGGAATCCGTGGATCCGAAAAAGCTGCGGATCAGATTCCAGCCGCCGATCAGGAAGTTGTCCGTCCGCCCGGCCTGCATGGCGCAGTCCGCCGCATCCTTGGCCGTGATGGACACTCCCAGATCGGACACGGAGACCTCGTCCAGCATCTTTCCGCCGGCCATCAGGGGGATCTTCATCTCGCCGCAGATCCGGTCGCTCTCCTTCTCCCACATCTCCTCCACCTGCTGGCGGGTCAGGCCGCTGACGTCCACGCCCATGACCCGGGTGCCGTTGAGGGCCGTGGTGCGGTTGGCCGCCAGCGCGCACATCACCATGTAGGCGCCCACCAGGGCCACGATCAGCGCGCCGACCACGATCAGGGCGATCTTCCCCGCCCGCCGGGGCACGGGTTCCCATTCGTCGTACTCGTCCGGCTCCTCGTCGTAGAGATCCTCCTCCGGCTCGTCCTCCGCCGGCTCGTCCGGAGCGTCTTCCTCTTCCGGCTCATCCTCCGCGTCGTTCTCCTCGTAACCGTTGTCGAACTCCGCGTAGGCGTCGCTCAGATCATATTTTTTGTTCGTTTTAACCGTTTCCGGGCCCGGCGTGCCTTCGCCCACGGGGACCTCCCCCGTCTGCGTCCGGATTTCCGGCTCGTCGCCCAGGCTCTGGGCGGAGAGAGGCGTACGTCTCTCGTCCATCACAGTCCCTCCTTCTGCGCCGTCTTATCTGTGCGCATAGTTAACATAGTATCATTATAAGCGCTTTCGAGGGAAAAAGCATTACATTTCTGTAACAACCGACTGTCCCTTTTTCCGCCCTGGCGCGGGGATCCGGATGATCAGCGTCATACCCTCCTCGCCGTCCTGCCGCTCCCAGCGGGCGTCCACCCCGGCCTGCCGCATCATCTGCACGCCCCGGTCCACGCTGTTGAGGAACAGCCGCACGTCCTTGATGATGTACGTGGTGCGGCGGCCGGGCGGCGTGGTCCGGATCTCCCGGAGCTGCCGTTCCACGTACGCCTCCGTCTGGGCCACGTTCCAGCCACCCCGCACGATGGCGGCCACCGCGCGGCGCTGGGCCTCCTGGTCCGGCAGGCGCAGCAGCGCCCGGGCGTGGCGCTCCGTCAGCCCGTTCTGGCGGATCAGCTGGCGCACGCCCTCCGGCAGACGCAGCAGCCGCAGCTTGTTGGCGATCCCCGACTGGGATTTTCCCAGCTTCTCCGCCGCCGCCTCCTGGCTCAGCCCGTATTGCCGGATCAGCCGGGCAATGGCCTCCGCCTCCTCCCAGCAGTCCAGGTCCCGGCGCTGCAGATTCTCAATGAGAGCCAGCAGGGCGGAGTCCTCCTCCCCCACCTGGGCGATCAGACAGGGCACCTGACGCAGCCCCGCCAGGCGGGCCGCCCGCAGGCGCCGCTCGCCGGCCACCAATTCGTATTCCCGGCCCGTCCGCCGCACGGTCAGCGGCTGGAGGATCCCGAAGGCCCGGATGCTGTCCGCCAGCTCCCGCAGGCCCGCCTGATCGAACTCCCTTCGGGGCTGCCGGGGGTTGGGGCGGATCTGCTCCGCCGGCAGGTACTGGACCCGGGAGGATAAAAAGTCTCTCCGCTGGGGATCTCTCATGGCTGTCCCCTCCTCTCCTCCCCATCTTATCCGCCGCGGCGCGAGAAAACTGTCGCTTCCCGTCGGGAAATCATAAAAACCGCCCGGCAGAGCTTCTGCCGGGCGGCGTGGGGTTCCGTATATTATGATGACATCCGGCGCCTCTTCACGCGGATATCCTCACCGAAGAAGGGCAGGCCCTGATATTCGCCCTCCAGCCGGGAGCGGATCTGCTCGGAGTAGCGCTTCCCGATGTCAGATGCGGTCAAATTTGTGCTGATGATTGTCTGTTTTCCGGCCAACAGCCGTCCATTGACGATCTGATACAGAGCGCTCTGCACGAAAGAGGTGGTCATCTCCGTGCCCAAGTCGTCTATGATCAGCAGATCGCAGTTGGTACAGCGATCCACGTATTCTTGCGCCTCCGGGAAATCCTCCCGGTGGAACTTGGCCCTCTCGAATTGGGTAAACACGCTGCTTGCTGTGTCGTACACCACGGAAAAGCCCCGCTCGCTGACCACCCGGGCGATGCAGGCAGACAGGAAAGTCTTTCCCAGGCCGGGCTCCCCTGTCAGCAGCAGGCTGCCGCTGGCCGGGCTGAACTGCCTGGCGTAGTCCTGACAGGTGTCGTATACCCGCTCCATGTTCTCGTAGGGCGAGGTGCCATAGTCTTTCCACGGCGTCCGATCGTACCAGTCGAAGCTGAAGTTCTCGAAGCTGGCCGAGCCCATGTCCAGCATGCTGGAGAGCTCCCGGATCTGGGTCTGGGTGTAGTACGTCTTCAGGCAGCGGCACATGGCGCCGTTGACGAAGCCCTCGTCGCCGCACAGGACGCACTGAGGCTTCTCCTCCAGCTCGTCCGGCTCGTAGCCCTTCTCCATCAACAGCGCGGCGCGCTCCCGCTGCAGATCCAGGTTCCGGTCCCGGATCACCCGCAGGGCCGGCATGGGGTCGGTGCCCCGGCGCAGGGCCGACGTCACGATTTGGGCCATGGTGCTGCGCAGCTCCCGGTCGATCTCCCGCAGCCGGGGGATCCGGCGAAAGATCTCCTCCTGCTTCCGCTCAAATGCCGCTTCCCGCCGCTCCTTGTCGGCGCGAAACTGCTCCAGACTGATCTGCAGGATCTTTTCATCGTATGCCATGTCCTCGTCCCCCCTACCTTTTGATCAATTGCTTCAGCCACTCGTCCCGCTCGCTGGCGGCCCGATCGGCCCGGCTGCCGCTCTTTGGTCCGGCGGTCCGCTGGCGGTTCCCCTGCTCCACATCCTCCGGCGTGCGCCAGCCGTTCTCCTCCCAGCGGTGGAGAATGGCGTTGAGATACCGCCAGTTCAGCTCCTTCTTATAGAGCACGGTCTGGTCGTAGGCCAGCGCCACCAGCTCCGGGGAGACCCCCTTCTCGATCCATTTGGCGATGTATTTCTCCTCGCTCTCCACCGGCTTGCGTCCGGAGATCTGCAGGGCCCGGAGATAGGCGCCCATCTGCTCCTGCCGGGCGGCGTAGGCCGCCAGGTATTCCGACGCCGCCTCCTGGCTGAACAAGCCCTCCCGCGCCCAGTAGTAGCCCTCCTTCTCGATCTGCCGCACCGTGGGGCGCCGCCCCTCCCCGAAGCGCCGCTCGATCCGGTGGATGCAGTGGTTCACCAGCAGATAGATCACGTCCGGCGGCAGGCCCAGGTCGTCATAGAGTCCCGCCAGGACCTGGAGGTCCGCCGTTTTCAGCTTTTTCCCCAGCCGCTCCTCGGTCTGCTTCACCAGGTCGGCAAAGGCCCGGTTGCCCTCCAGCAGGGCGGCCACGTCCTCCGTGGAACAGGCGGAGCGCTCCTCCGCCGGCTCCGGCGGCGCTGCGGCGCCGCCCTCCAGCAGGCCCAGCTGCTGCAGCGTATTCTCCGCCGCGCAGAAGCGCAGCTCGCTCCAGTTCAGCCGCGTCTGCACCTCCTGGGGCGTCACGCCGCCGGAGGCGCGGGTCAAGAACAGATACAGCAGGGCCGCGTCGCCGTCGCCCCGGGCGATGAGCTTGTCCAGCCGCTGGACCGGCAGGGACACGTCCTGCTCCCGGTCGTGGAGAATATAGCCCGCCATCTGCACGCCTCCCTTCTCATAGCTGTTTTATTTTACAATAAAACTCCTTTTTCGTAAAGATATTCCCCTCCTTTTTCAAAAATTTCCTGTCGACGCTTTACGCCTATGGCGGATTGTGGTATAATTCATTCTGTATAAGTGTTGCTATGCCCTACACAAAAAGAACGTGGGATATCGTAGAAAGGATGGGTACTTACTATGGCAAATCGCGTCACGATGAACATCTGCGGGCAGGATTACACGCTGATCGCAGAGGAGAGCCCCTCTTACATGGAGCGGGTCGGCAGCCTGGTCAACGCGCAGCTCTCTCAGATCATGGAGAACTCCAATGCCAGCCGCACGGACGCGGCGATCCTGGCCGCCATCAATATCGCCGACGAGCTGCTGAAATCCCAGGAGAGCGCCGAGAACCTGCGCCGCCAGCTCAAGACCTATCTGGATGAGGCCGCCCAGGCCAAGAACGAGGTCTCTGAGCTCAAGCGCCAGCTGTTCAAGGCCCAGAACCGCAAGTAATGGCGGAGCTTCTGTCCCCCGCCGGCTCCTGGGATTCCATGGTTGCCGCCGTGCAGAGCGGCGCCGACGCGGTCTATATGGGCTTCGGCAGCTTCAATGCCCGCCGGAACGCTCAGAATTTCACCGATGAGGAATACGCCCGGGCCGTGGCCTACTGCCATCTGCGGGGCGTGAAGGTCTATCTCACCCTAAACACGCTGCTGACGGACCGGGAGCTGCCCGCCGCCGCGGACGCTCTGCGCCGCGCCAGCGACATGGGCGTGGACGCCGTGCTGGTGCAGGATTGGGGCGTGCTGTCCCTGGCCCGCCGCGTGGCGCCGGATCTGCCCCTGCACGCCAGCACCCAGATGAGCCTCTTCACCCTGGGCGGCGCGCAGACGGCCGCCCGACTGGGCATGGAGCGGGTGGTCCTGGCCCGGGAGCTGTCCCGGGATGAGATCGGCGCCATCTGTGCCGGCTGCAGCGCGGAGGTGGAGGTCTTCGTCCACGGGGCCCTGTGCATGTGCTACTCCGGCCAGTGCGCCATGAGCGCCCTGATCGGCCAGCGCAGCGGCAACCGGGGCACCTGCGCCCAGCCCTGCCGCCTGCCCTATGGGGTCAACGGCCCCTGCCGCGGCGATCACCCCCTGAGTCTCAAGGACGCCAACCTCTCGCGCTGTCTGCAGGAGCTGGACGCCCTGGGCGTGGCCTGCCTGAAGGTGGAGGGCCGCATGAAGCGGCCGGAGTACGTGGCGGTGGTCACCTCCATCTATCGCCGTCTGCTGGACGAAAAGCGCCTCCCCACCGGGGAGGAGTCCGCCCAGCTGGAGGCCGCCTTCAGCCGCAGCGGCTTTACCGACGGCTACTATATGGGCCGCAAGGGTCCCCGGATGCTGGGCACCCGTCCGGAGAACGCCCGCTGGCCGGAGGAGCTGTTTGCCGACGCCCGCCGGACGTACGAAAACGGCGAGCACCGCCTGCATCCGCTGACCCTGCACTGCTCCGTGCGCGCCGGGGAACCCGCCGTCCTCACCGCCGACGCCCGCCGGGGGGAGACGGAGGTCC
>JAFRSI010000044.1 GCA_017427645.1 Oscillospiraceae bacterium
AGACAAGGATCTTCATCAGTAGCCTCCCAGATACTGGAGCATCTCCTGCATCTGCTTGTCCCCGCCGGCCGCCGGCTTCCAATCCACCTGCAGCGCCGTGTAGCCCTGCTTTTCCAGCACGTCCGCAAAGGACTTGGGACCCACGTTGACCACCACCAGCTCCGAACGGAACAGGCTCAGCATCTTACTTGTATCAGCCATTACGCATCCCTCCTGAGTTTGATGATCTCAGACGCCAGCAGCGCGGCGCGGTAATTGGTGTGGCAGACCAGCACGCCCGCGTCCCGGAGTTCTTGCTCCTGTTTGCGGATGTCCTGCCAGTCTGCGGTGGTGCCAAGCACGGAGGCGATGAACACCAGCTTGCCGCCCCGGCTCTTTGCCAGCTTCTGCGCCTTGAGGATATCCGGCACCACATAGCCGCAGGGATCCATATGTCCCGGCGGGGTGAGGATGAAGTCCAGCACGATCACGGCCACGTTCGGGTCAGCCGCTTCTTTCAGGATCGCCGGGCGGCGGATGGATGCGTCGATGGCCGGGTGCGGACGGCCCAGAGTGTATTCCTCCTCGCCGTAGTCAATGGCGGTGTGTTCCCGGCTGGCCGCTCCTTCCGGCAGCTTCCATTCCGGGCTCATGGGGGCGTTGGACCAGAGGCCGCCGGTGGCCTCCCACATGGCGCGCATGCCCTCGTCCAGATAGGTGCCGCCGGTGTAAGCCCCGCGCACGTATTTCTGCTCGGGCGCCATGCCCTTCACGGCCTCTCCGGCGATCTCTTTCAGCTCGCTGAGGCTCCCGAGGGAGTAATCGTTATGGATCAGTTCCAGGGCCCGCAGGGCGCAGTCGTCCAGATTCCCCGCCCAGACGGAACCGGTCTCCTCAATGGTCTCTCTGTCACAGCCCATGAAGAACACCACCCGAGGCTTGCGCATCTGGCGGATGCGGGAGAGGAGCTTGTTCAGAACGCTGTCCGCAGGCTTGCGGGAAATGAGGATGATATACTTGGTCTCGGGGTCGGCCTCCAGAGCGTCGATGCCCATGAGCATGGTAATGCCGCCCACCGGCTCTTTCAGGTCGTTGCCGCCCGTGCCGATGGTCTGGCTGACGCCGCTGCCAGCCTCGTGGAGGATGGCCGCCACGTGCTGGATGCCGGTGCCGGAAGCGCCCACGATGCCGAAGGGTCCGCGGTTGTTGATGCTGGAGAGCACCAGGGCTGCGCCGTTGATGTTGGCCACGCCGCAGTCCGGGCCCATGCAGAGAAGTCCCTTCTCCCGGGCCAGCTCCTTCATCTCCCGCTCCTGCTCCAGCGGCACGTTGTTGGAGAACACGCAGCAGTGCATCCCGGCGTTGAGCGCCTTTTTGACCTCTTCCAGGGCATATTCGCCGGGGACGGAGATCTGGCAGAGATTGGCTCTCGGTTCGGCCTCCTTGGCGGCAGCGGAGCTCAAATAACTCTCCGGCTTTTCCGCGTCATCCGTGGGCGCGCTCTCGGCCCACACGGTCTCTACGGCCTTTTCAAACGCCTCTTCGCTCTCGGCGGAGGCTACCAGCACGTAATCCGCCTCGGTGCAGGCGGCGATCTCCGGGGTACTTAGGCCGATCTCCTCGATGACCTCCTTGAACACCTGGGTGGCCATGCCCACATAGCCGGTCTCGATGCCGGGCTGCTCGTTTAAGATCGCGGTCTCGGACAGAGTCTCCAGAGAGTCGATGTACCGATCCCGCTCGATTTTCGTAAAGATCATTCCGCTTCGCCCTCCCGTCTTTTCACGTCCTCGACCATGCCGACGACGGCTTTTTTAAATACCTCCACCGGCAGCTCTGCCGCGCCCGCGCCGGCCTGACCGCCGGTTTTCAGGGCGCTGCCGCCGTGGCTGATGGGCAGGATGTTGAGCCCGACCACCTTGCGGATATCCACGCCCACGGGGAAGCCGCGGTAATCGTCCCAGGGGATGGGGGCGAAGCTATGCTCGCCCAGAGACACCTGGCGGGCCTTTTCCGTGCGCTCCTTGGCGTCCTTGAAGGTGCCGCCGGTCATACGCA
>JAFRSI010000005.1 GCA_017427645.1 Oscillospiraceae bacterium
CGCACCCGGCGGCTTCCGATCAGCGGGGAAACCCCACCGGTACGCGCTGGCGCAGCCACCGCGCGCCGCGAGGCTCGATTCTCGCTGAGCAAACAGTCCACCGGACTGTTTGCTGCTGAAGCTGCCTTCGCTGACGCTCGGCACCTTCAGAGCTCGTTTCGAGCCTCGGCCCGCAAAGACCAAAAACAAAAGGCACCCGGGTGGGTGCCTTTTGTTTTTGGAGCGGGCGACGAGGCTCGAACTCGCTACCTCGACCTTGGCAAGGTCGCGCTCTACCAGATGAGCTACGCCCGCGAAAGCAAGGTGTATTATAGCGCGCCGAAAACGGTTTGTCAACCCTGCTTTTTAATTTTCTTTATAAGTGAGCAGGACCTCCACGATCCCCTCTTCGCCCTGGGCGGGATAGAAGTTCACCTGCCAGGGCTGTACGCCCTCCGGCAGAGTGGGGGCGTCGGGCTCCTCCGGCTCCTGGGGCTCCTCCGGTTCCTGGTTGTCGCCCTCCGAGGGCTCCTGGGGCTCCTCCGGCTCCTGGTTTTCGTTCTCCGCGGACTCCTCCCGGTACAGCTGGAGCTGCAGCTCCGCCACCGAGGCGCAGATCTCCTCCCGGGTCTGGTCGAAATAGCTGGCCCGGATCACCACCTCGCTCTGACCGCTCTGGGCGGCGGCGGGCAGCAGATCGTACAGGGCGCTGACATCGGTGGTGTGGACGATGGCGGCTACCTGCTCGGCGCTGCGGCGGTAGCCGATGGTCACGCGGAAGACGGTGTAGTTGTGGGCGGTGTCGCCGATGGTATAGGTCAGGTAGCTGACGGTGTAGGCCCCCAGCGGGGTCTCCTGGCGGACCTCGCTGCAGGCGCGGCTCATGGCCTCGGCGGGATCGGGGGTGTCGGAGCTGGGATAGAGCCACACCGTGGCCTCGTCGGCCCGGTGGTCGATCAGCAGCAGCAGGCCGCTGACCAGGTCCTGATAGCTCTCCACCCGCAGCACGGAGCGGTCGTCGCCGCCGAAATAGGTGGCGCTGTGGGGCTCGCTGTCGCTGTATTCCCGGTTGAGGAAGGAGCTGCAGCCGGTGAGCAGCAGGGCGCAGAGGAGCAGCGGGAGCAGAAGACGCTTTTTCATGGGAGATCCCTCCTGTTTTGGCGGTCCGCCGGTCATAGCAGCTGGAGCTGCTTTTCGTCGGCGTCCTCCGGCTTCACCAGCGCGCCGGCGGCGGGCAGGGAGCGGGAGCGGTAGCGGCTCTGATTGACGATGCCGGTTTCGCTGGCCGGCACGGCCCGCTCCAGCCGGTACTTGGGCTTGATGGTCATGACGGCCACGCCCTGGGTGGTGCGGGTGGCCTTGGGCAGCAGCAGCGATGTGTGGAACAGCAGGGCCCGGGGCTCGCTGGTATAGAGGGCCAGCTCCGTGTCCTGGGGCAGGTGGACGATGGCGGCCAGGGGGAACCTGTCGCTGTAGGCGCCGGTGAGCTTGCGGCGGTTGGAGGTGGTCCGGAAGGACTCCAGGGGCACCTTGGCGCCCTTGCCGTTCTGGAAGAGGAACAGCAGATTGCCGCTGTAATCCCCTGGCAGGCACAGGAAGATCACGTTTTCCCCCTCGTCCATGCCCAGCTTGCCGGGCAGATAGTCGCCCAGGGCGGAGGCCTTGGTGTCGCCGAAATCGGCGGCCCGGACCTTGTAGACCTGCTGGCGGTCGGTGAAGAACATGAGCTCAGCGGCGTTGGAGGCCTCGAAGCTCTGGCGGGGGCCGTCGCCCTCCTTGTACTTCTGCTCGCCGGACATGCGCAGAGACTGGGGCGTGATCTTCTTGAAGTATCCCTCCCGGCTGAGGAACAGATTGACGGGATAATCCTCCACCGTCTCCGTCTCCTCGTAGGTCTCCACCTGGTCACCGTAGACGATCTCGGTCCGGCGGGGCGCGCCGTACTTTTTCCGCACGGCGGTGAGCTCGTCGATGATGATCTTTTTGACCCGGGCGGGCTTGGCCAGGGTGTCCTCCAGATCGGCGATCTCAGCCCGGAGGGCGTCCACCTCGGCTACCCGCTTGAGGATGTACTCCTTGTTGATGTTGCGGAGCTTGATCTCCGCCACGAACTCCGCCTGGACCTGGTCGATGCCGAAGCCGATCATCAGGTTGGGGATGACCTCGGCCTCCTCCTCCGTCTGGCGGATGATGGCGATGGCCTTGTCGATGTCCAGCAGGATGCGCTTGAGGCCCTGGAGCAGATGCAGCTTCTCCTTTTTGCGGCTCATGACATAGTAGATCCGGCGCCGGACGCAGTCGGTGCGCCAGGCGATCCACTCGTCAAGGATCTCCGCCACGCCCATGACCCGGGGGTTGCCGGCGATGAGGATGTTGAAGTTGCAGCTGTAGGCGTCCTCCAGCGGCGTCAGCTTGAAGAGCTTGGCCATCAGCTTCTCCGGGTCCGTGCCCCGCTTCAGGTCGATGGTCAGCTTCAGACCGCTGAGATCGCTCTCGTCCCGCATGTCGTTGATCTCGCGGATCTTGCCCGCCTTCACCAGCTCGGCCACCTTGTCCAGAATGGCCTCGATGGAGGTGGAGTAGGGGATCTCGTAGATCTCGATGAGGTTTTCCCGCTTGTCGTAGCGGTACCGGGCCCGGACGCGGACGCTGCCCCGGCCGGTCTCATAGATCTGGCGCAGCTCCCGCTCCTCCAGGATCAGCTGGCCGCCGGTGGGAAAATCGGGGGCCAGCAGCGTGGAGGCCACGTCGTGCCGGGGGTTTTTCAGCAGAGCGATGGTGGTGTCGCAGACCTCGGCCAGGTTGAAGCCGCAGATCTGGCTGGCCATGCCCACGGCGATGCCCAGGTTGGCGCTGACCAGCACGTTGGGGAAGGTGGTGGGCAGCAGGGTGGGCTCGGTGGTGGAGTTGTCGTAGTTGGGCATGAAGTCCACGGCGTCGCTGTCCAGATCCCGGAAGAGCTCGCCGCAGATGGGGGAGAGCTTGGCCTCGGTGTAGCGGCTGGCGGCGTAGGCCATATCCCGGGAGTAGACCTTGCCGAAGTTGCCCTTGCTGTCCACAAAGGGGTGCAGCAGGGCCTCGTTGCCCCGGCTCAGGCGCACCATGGTCTCGTAAATGGCGGCGTCGCCGTGGGGGTTCAGGCGCATGGTCTGGCCCACGATGTTGGCGGACTTGGTCCGGGAGCCGGTCAGCAGGCCCATCTTATACATGGTGTAGAGCAGCTTCCGGTGGGAGGGCTTGAAGCCGTCGATCTCCGGAATGGCCCGGCTGACGATGACGCTCATGGCGTAGGGCATGAAGTTGGTGTCCAGCGTCTCAGTGATGGGCTGGTCCACCACGGCGCCCCGGAGCCCCATCACGTTGGGGTTGTCGACGTGCCGCGCGGCCTGGTCTTCGGTCTGTTTCTTCTTTGCCATAGGAACGGTGTCCTTTCCTGGAAATGTGATGGGCGGCGCTTACGGCTCCCGGTGGATATAGAGCCGGGAGGGCTCGGCCTCGCCGTCGCCCCGGGCCGGGCAGAAGTACTCCCAGCCGTAGCGCTCGTAGAAGGAGGTATGGTCGGTCAGCAGATAGAGGGTGTCCAGGCCCCTGGCCTTCATGTCGGCGCAGACGAAGCGCAGCAGGGCGCCGGCCACGCCGCGGCAGCGGCAGTCCGGCTCCACGTACACGGCGCAGACGTTGGGGGCCAGGTCCTTCCGGTCGTGGAAATCGTTGTCGATGACGCCCAGGCCGCCGACGATCCGATCCCCCTCCCAGGCGGCGTACCACATGGGAACGGGGCCGGGACCGGCCAGGGCGGCGTCCATGCTCTCCTGATAGGCCGCCAGGGGCACGCCCCACTTTTCATGGAACCAGGCGGCCATCTGCTCCTTTCGCTCCGGGCAGTCCGCCAGGGGGATGATCCGATAGTCCATAGCAGCCTCCTCAGCTTACGTCGATCATGTCCATATACTTGTAGCCGTTCTCGGCGATATAGTCCTTGCGGCCGGCCAGATTGTCCCCCAGCAGCAGGTCGAAGACCCGGGCGGTCTCCTCCGCCTGGTCGGGCATGACGCGGATCAGGCGGCGGGTGGCCGGATTCATGGTGGTGAGCCACATCATCTCCGGGTCGTTCTCGCCCAGGCCCTTGCTGCGCTGGACGGTGAATTTCTTCCCCTCCAGGGACCGGGTGACGTCCGCCTTCTCCTTCTCGGAGTAGGCGAACCAGGTCTTGTCCTTGCAGGTGATCTCGAACAGGGGCGTCTCGGCGATGTAGACGTAGCCCTCGGCGATCAGGGTGGGGCACAGGCGGTAGAGCATGGTGAGGATCAGGGTGCGGATCTGGAAGCCGTCCACGTCGCCGTCGGTGCAGATGACCACCTTGCTCCAGCGCAGGTTGTTGATGTCGAACTGGTTGAGCTCCTTGACCGCCTTGCCGGACACCTCCACGCCGCAGCCCAGCACCTTCATGAGATCGGTGATGATCTCGCTCTTGAAGATGCGGGGATAGTCGGCCTTCAGGCAGTTGAGGATCTTGCCCCGGACGGGCATGAGCCCCTGGAACTCCGCGTCCCGGCTCTGCTTGCAGGCGCCCAGGGCGCTGTCGCCCTCCACGATGTAGATCTCCCGCCGGTCCACGTCCTTGGTGCGGCAGTCCACGAACTTCTGCACCCGGTTGGCGATGTCGATCTTCTCGGTGAGCTTCTTTTTCTGGTTGATGCGGGTGCGCTCCGCCGTCTCCCGGCTGCGCTTGTTGATCAGCACCTGGGCGGCGATCTTCTCCGCCGCCTCCCGGTTCTCAATGAAATAGATCTGCAGGCGATCCCGCAGGAACTCGCTCATGGCGTCCTGGATGCCCTTGTTGGTGATGGCGAACTTGGTCTGGTTGGCGTAGCTGGCCCGGGTGGAGAAGTTGTTGCTGATGAGCACCAGGCAGTCCTGCACGTCGGCAAAGGTGATCTTGGCCTCGCCCTTCTGGTACTTGTTGTTGTCCCGCAGATATTTTTCGACGGCGGCGGTAAAGGCCAGGCGGGTGGCTCTCTCCGGGGCGCCGCCCTCCCGCAGAAAGCTGGAGTTGTGGTAGTGCTCGCACAGAGCCACCCGGTTGGAGAAGCAGCAGGCCACGCTGAACTGCACCTTGTACTCCGGCTGGTCCGCCCGGTCCCGGCAGCGGCGCTCGGCGTTCCACACCACCGGCTCGGTGAGGGCGTTGTCCCCCACCAGCTCGGCGATATAGTCCCGGATGCCGTTTTCATACAGGAAGTCCTCGGTCTCGAACTTGCCGGGGGACACCTCGTTGCGCAGGCGGAAGGTGACGCCGGCGTTGACCACGGCCTGGCGGCGCATCACGTCCTGATAGTAGTCCAGAGGGATGTCGATATCGGTGAAGACCTCCAGATCCGGCAGCCAGCGGATGGTGGTGCCGGTGCGCTTTTTGCCCGCGGTCAGCTCGGTTTTCTCCAGCTTGCCCGCGATCTCACCCCGCTCGAAGCGGAGGCGGTACTCCATGCCGTCGCGCCAGACGGTCACGTCCATATAGCGGGAGGCGTACTGGGTGGCGCAGGAGCCCAGACCGTTGAGGCCCAGGGAGAACTCGTAGTTCTCGCCGCCCTCCTCGTACTTGCCGCCGGCGTACAGCTCGCAGAACACCAGCTCCCAGTTGTAGCGCCCCTCCTTCTCGTTCCAGTCCACCGGGCAGCCCCGGCCCTGGTCCTCCACCTGGATGGAGCGGTCCTGGAACCGGGTCACGGTGATCAGCTTGCCGTAGCCGCCCCGGGCCTCGTCGATGGAGTTGGAGAGGATCTCAAACACCGCGTGCTCGCAGCCCTCCAGCCCGTCGGAGCCGAAGATGACGCCGGGCCGCTTGCGGACCCGGTCCGCGCCCTTCAGGCTGGAGATGCTCTCGTTGTCGTATGCTTTCTTCTTTGCCATATCGCTTTGCCCATCCTCCGAATACGTACATTTTCACAAATACATATTTTATCTTATTTTTTCCCATCTGGCAAGTGGTGTTCTGGCAGACACCCGCGGGATTGACAAAAAGTGCCGCAAGAGGAAAAATAATGCGGGGTTTACGCAAAAAATAACAGCGGCATCAACCGGTTACAAACCTTGTAACCACATGGTTTTGCACACTTTCCACAGAGTTTTCCACATGCGTTATGTCAACGGAGAAAAGGTGAAAAAACTGCAGATAATCGTTTCGTTTCCATAAAGAACAGGGAGCGGCGGGGCGAAAAACCGTCCGCGGAGGGTGGACAAGGGGCCGAAAAGGGGCAAAAAAGGAGCCGGACAGACGTCCGGCTCCCTGGATTTTTTATCAGAGTTATGCCTCGGGAACGATCAGGCCGTAGCCGCCGTTCTTGCGCTGATAGACCACGCAGATCTCCTGGGTGTCCGCGTTGCGGAACATGTAGAAGGGGTGATCCAGCAGGTTCATCTGCAGAATGGCCTCGTCGATGGTCATGGGCTCCAGGGCGAAGCGCTTGGTGCGGACCACGTTGAACTCCACGTCCTCGGCCACGTCGAACTCGGCGGGGACGTCGGGGGTCAGGGCCTCGGTGCGCAGGTTCTTGGCCAGACGGGTCTTGTTCTTGCGGATGCGGCGGTCGATAAAGGCCACGGCGGCGTCGATGGCGCCGCGCATATCGCCGTCGGTATCCTGCTCCTGGGCCCGGAACAGCGTTCCGTTGGCCGCTTTGATGGTTACCTCAACGGTGCAGCGGTTCTTCTTTTCTACGGCGAAGGTCACAAATGCTTCTGCCTCCTTCGTGAAGAAGCGATCCAGCTTGCTGATCTTCTTCTCCGCGTATTCCTTGATGGAATCATTCAGGGGGACCTTCTTGCAGGTAAATGTGAACTTCATGTTGTTGGCTCCTTTCGTCGATGGGTGCAAGGGTCAGGGAGGGATATCCCCTTTTCCTTATATGGATTATAGCACAGACCCGGGCCGTTGAAAAGAGAGCAACGGAGATTTGCGCAAAATTAATTCATTTGTAAGATTTGGAGGGCCTCGACGGCCTTCGGCAAAAGTAGACGCCCTGCGGCAAAACCTCCTATTTACAAGGGGCCGCCGATGCGGTATCCTATCCTCGGAAGCTTTCCAATATCCCACCCGCTTGGGCCGCTCTGATGACAGAGCGGCTCCTTTTTATGCGCCGGAAGGCTCCGCCGCTCTTGCGCAGGCGGAAAAAACTTGCTATACTGGCGGTAAGAGAGAGAAGTAAGGAGGTCGCCATGAACAAGATGACCTTTCTGGAGCGCCGCTACCGGCGCGCCCACCTGGACTGCGTGCGCCATACCACCCTGGATCCCCGGGGCCCGGGCGTGGTGCGGATGCATCTGATCCCGCCGGGGACGGAGGACCCCTCCGACCCCTTCCTGCTGCTGCTCAACGGCGCCCAGCTGGTGCCGCTGAATCTGAGCTGGGCCGTGCTGCTGGCCAACTTCATGGACGAGCTGGAGCCCTACGCCGGCCGGGAGATCGGCCCGGAGGACTGGGAGACCATGGAGAAGCGGGCGGTGTCCGTCACCCGCCGCACCTACCCCGGCACCAAAAAAGCGGTGCTGGCGGCGGATCTGGAGCTGATGCTGGACAGCCTGGTGACCATCGCCCGGGGCGGCGAGCCCCCCGTGGAGATCGCGGCCCTGAGCCTGGGCGAGTACGCCGACAAGATGACCGCGCCCCACCGGATGGATCTGATGGTCAGCGCCATGACGAAGAACGGCGCCTGGCACTGCAACCAGAAGTGTCTCCACTGCTACGCCGCCGGCCAGCCCCTGGGCGAGAGCGTGGAGCTGAACACGGCGGAGTGGGTGGAGATCCTGGACCGGCTGCGGGCGGCCCGGGTGCCCCAGGTGACCTTCACCGGCGGCGAGCCCACCCTGCGCAGCGACCTGGCGGAGCTGGTGGAGGCGGCCCAGTGGTTCGTCACCCGGCTGAACACCAACGGCCAGCTGCTGACGCCGGAGCTGTGCCGCAAGCTGTACGAGGCCAGCCTGGACAGCGTGCAGGTGACCCTCTATTCCGCCGACCCCGCCGTTCACAACGCCCTGGTGGGGGCCGACGGGTTTGCGCGCACGGTGCAGGGCATCCGCAATGCCGTGGAGGCGGGGCTGATCGTGTCCATCAACACGCCGCTTTGCTCGCTGAATACCGACTACGCGGCCACGCTGTCCTTTGCCGCCGACCTGGGCGTGCGCTACGCCACCTGCTCGGGCCTGATCCCCTCCGGCGCCGCCCAGGGGGCCGAGAGCCGCGCCACCGCGCTGACGGCGGAGGAACTGACGGAGATTCTGCGCAGAGCCGCGGCCACCGCCTGGGACAAGGAGATGGAGCTGGACTTCACCTCCCCCGGCTGGCTGGACGAGGCCACGCTGCAGAGCCTGGGCCTGACGCTGATCCCCAGCTGCGGCGCCTGCCTTTCCAATATGGCGGTGGCGCCGGACGGCACGGTGGTGCCCTGCCAGAGCTGGCTGGGCGGCGTGACCCTGGGCGACATCCTGGCCGACCCCTGGGAGCGCATCTGGAACGGCGACAAATGCCGGGAGATCCGGGCGGAGAGCGCGAAGATGGAGCATATCTGCCAGCTGCGGCAGGGAAACAAGGGAGGGTGCTGACATGAAGAAGAGAATCGCCTCCCTCCTGCTGAGCCTGCTGCTCTGCGTGCTGCTGGTCCCGGCGCTGACCTCCACGGCCTACGCCAAGGACTACGACGAGATCGTCAATTACGATATCACGGTGCAGCCCAACGTGGACGACGGCAGTCTGAACATCACCATGGCCTTCGACTGGAAGGCCCTGGAAAAGCTGCCCTACGGCCAGGAGCTGAAGATCGGCGTGCCCAACGGCTCCATCCGGGACGCCAGGGCTCTGACGGACAACATCGAGCGGCTGGAATACGACAACAGCTATATGTACGTCTATCTGACCCAGGGGTACGGCACGGGCGAGACGTTCCATTTCGCCTACTCCTGGACCCAGGAGTACATGTACTCTCTGGGGGACGACGGCTCCGTGTCCTACGCCTACACCCCCGGCTGGTTTGACGAGGCCAAGGTGGACCGCATGAGCGTCACCTGGGAGGACCCGGCGGGCGTGGGCGCCGTCAAGAACTGGTCTGCCGACGACGGCAGTCTGTGGTCCGCCGCCGGCAACACGGTCACCGGTACGAAGCTGCCCCACGGGGCCCAGGTCCGCCTGGAGGTCACCTATCCCGACTGGCCCACAGCCCTGGACCCGGCGCACGGCAGCTCCAATATCCCGGACCCCGATCCCTACTATCCCGATTATCCCGACTATGAGGACGACTCCGGGCGGGTGATGTTCTACTTCATCCTGGTGATGATCATCGTCTTCATCCTGGTCATCAAGGCGGCCTCCCGGCGGGATCACTACGCCGGCGGCTTCGGCACCCACTACGTGTTCGTCAACAACCTCTGGTATCCCGCCGGGGCGGACGGCAAGCCCAAGCCCGGCAGCACCGGCCTGGCCCACAAGCCCAAGCCGCCGGCCTCTAGCAGCTCCAGCCACTCCGGCGGACTGTTCGGCGGCAGCGGCTTCGGCGGCGGAAAGCACGGCGGAGGCGGCTTTGGCGGCGGCGGCTTCGGCGGCGGCAGCCACTGCGCCTGCGCCAGCAGCTGCGCCTGTGCCTGCGCCTGCGCCTGTGCCGGCGGCGGACGGGCCGGCTGCAGCGCCAAGAACCTCTACGGCGCCATCCACCTGAACGAGGAGATGAGCCGCCGTCTGGAGGAGCGGACAGACGACTGACCGGACGAAACAAGAACGGAAACAAGGAGAGAGCCGACGGACCGTCGGCTCTCTCCTATTATATTATCTGTACGATCACGACGCTACAGGATGAAGCCGCCGTCCACGGTGAGCACCTGGCCGGTGATGAAGTCGGCCTGGTCCCCGGCCAGGAAGGCCACGGCCCGGGCCACGTCCTCCGGGGTGCCCAGGCGGCTCCAGGGGGTCTCCTGAGCCAGCTGGGGCAGGACCTCCGGCGGCAGGGCGTCCAGCATGTCCGTGCGGATCACGCCGGGGGCCACGCAGTTGACCCGGATGTGGGTGGGGGCCAGCTCGGCGGCCAGGGACCGGGTGAGGCCGATCAGCGCCGCCTTGGTGGCGGAATAGGTCACCTCGCAGCTGGCGCCCCGCTGGCCCCAGATGGAGGAGATGTTGACGATGCAGCCCTCGTGGGCGTGGAGCATGGGGGGCAGCACCGCCTGGATGGCGTGAAAGGCCCCGTCCACGTTGACAGAGAAATAGCGGTGCCACAGCTCGTCGGTGATATCCTGGAACAGGGCCTGGCCCGCCACGCCGGCGTTGTTCACCAGCAGCGACGCGGGGCCGAAGGTGTCCTCCAGGGCGTGTACCATATCGTTGACCTGGGCGCGGTCCGACACGTCGGCCTGCCGGACCATACAGCGGCAGCCCTGGGCGGCGAGCCGGGCGGCCAGATCCTCGGCGCAGTCCTGCCGGACCCGGTAGTTGATGCACACGGCCCAGCCGTCCCGGGCCAGCTGAGCGGCCACGGCCCGGCCGATGCCCCGGGACGAACCGGTGACAAGAGCGATCTTTTCCATAGTGTCCTCCGTAACAAATCAAATAGCAGGTGATCCTCTCGATCACCTGCTATTGTAACGGCAGAGCCGCAAATATGCAAGTACGTTATTTTCTGCGGCGGCCGCCCCGCTTGCCGGCCATGTGGCGGTTGAACTCGGACTGCTTGCTGTCCGAGATGGTCATGAACTGCTTGAGCTTGTCCTCAAAGGAGGGCTCCTGGGGCGGGACGGGCGCGCTGGGGGCCGCCGGGACCGGCGCGGCGGGAGCCCGGAAGGCCGGGCGCTGGGGCCGCGGACGGAGGGCGGGCACCTCCTGGGTCTGCTTGATGGACAGGTTGATTTTCCCCTCCGGGGAGACGGACAGGACCTTTACCTGGACCTCCTGCCCCTCCGTGAGAAAGTCGTGAATATCGTTGACGAAGCTGCGGGACACCTCGGAGATGTGGACCAGGCCGGATTTGCCGCCCTCCAGGGCCACGAAGGCGCCGAATTTGGTGATGCCGGTCACCCGACCGGACACGATGCTCCCTACTTCCACTTCCATGCTTGCTGCTGTACTCCTTCCGATTCAGGCGGGATCCGTCAATCGTTGACGTCGTAGAAGATGCGCTCGCCCTCCTCGGCCAGTCCCAGCTGGCTGCGGGCCAGATCCTTGATGAACTCCACGTCGTTGGCCTTGGACAGGTCGGACTTGAGAGCCTCATTCTCCTGGCGGCGCTGCTGTACCTGGGCGGCGATGGCGGCCTCTTCGCTTCGGGCGCTCCGGAGACGGGAGGACATCTGCACCAGCTCGATGCCCATTACGGCCACCAGCACCACCAGCACCAGGGCGGTGATGAAGCTGGGACCCCGTTTTGCCTTGTTTGCGTTCTTCGCCATGGACGCGACCTCCTTTGCCCCCGGCTTTTCGCCGGGCCAGGTAAAACTCCCACTTATATTTAAGTATTGTAACGCACCGATGGAGAAAAGAAAAGACCTTTTTTGCATTTTTTGCAAATTTTTTTACGGCGGTTAACAGAAATCGGATCGGCAGCAGCGCCAGGCGGAGCAGTTGGGCGGCTGCGTCGGCCCAGAACTGCCACAGAGGGCGCAGCAGGGGCGAGGCCAGCAGGAAGTAGAGGACGGCGCCCAGGGCCATGTGGAGCAGGGCGTAGAGGCGCACCTCCCCGCCCCACAGCCGGCGGCCGAAGAGGACCAGGGCCAGAGAGAAGAAGAGGACGAACAGGGCGTCCAGCAGATGGGTCAGCAGCCGGGAGGGGCGGCGCTGCCGCAGGGCACGCAGCAGATCGTACACCGCGGCGGAGGCCGCGCCCAGCAGGAGCGACGCGCCCAGCAGCTGCAGCTGGGCCGGCACGTGATTCTCCACCCTCAGCCGAAGAGACGGGAGAGGAAGGAGCCCCGCTCCGGGCGCAGATCCTCGTAGGTCACGGCGTCGATATGCCCGTCCACATGGAGCTCTCCCCCGTCCAGCGTCAGCTTGCCGATGTGCAGATCCGTCCCCGTTACCACCATGCTGCCGGCGCAGGTGGTCATGACGATGCAGCCCTCGTCAAAGCGCACCACGTCCTCCACGCCGGACACCGTCAGGCTCTCGCGCCCCTCCAGCTGCAGCCGATGGTGCATGGGCGCAGGGGTACCCACCTCGTATGCCATAAAAAATCGCCTCCCATACGCGTTGCCTGCTGCAACTGTATGAGAGGCGAAGCGGGTTTATGCCTGTTCCTCCGCCGGGATTTCCCGGTACATGGCGGCGGCCTCGGCCTTCCCGGCGTTTTCCTGGACGCTGAGGACCTCCACGCTCAGGACGCGCGCCCCGAAGCGCAGGGTGATCCGGTCGCCCACCTTCACGTCGTAGGAGGCCCGCTGGACCCGCCCGTTGACGGACACCCGCTCGTTGTCGCAGGCCTCGTTGGCCACGGTCCGCCGCTTGATCAGGCGGGAGACCTTCAGATACTTATCCAGACGCATAGCAGCTCCTCCGAAAGAAAGCGCCGGCGGGACCTCCCGCCGGCGCCGCAGTCTACCGGTATTTTTACTTGGCGACGGCGTCCTTGAGGGCCTTGCCGGCCTTGAAGACGGGCACCTTGGTGGCGGCGATCTTCACAGGCTCCTTGGTGCGGGGATTCAGGCCGGTGCGGGCGGCTCTCTTCTTCACCTCGAAGGAGCCAAAGCCCACCAGCTGCACCTTCTCCTCGTCGGCCATGGCAGCGGTAACGGTATTGAGCGCGGCGGTGATGACCGCCTCGATATCCTTCTTGGACATGCCGGTCTTCTCTGCGACGGCGGCGATCAGTTCGGTCTTGTTCATGTTTCTTCCTCCTCAAATATTTCAATCATTTGTAGTATGCCAGGTTCGGCAATATCTTAAGCGGAAATCCCGCCTTAAGAACGTTTGGCGGCCTCCCACAGCTCCGTCATCTCCGCCGGGGACAGATCCCCCACGGCGCGGCCGCTGCGTGCGGCTTCCTCCTCCACCGCCCGGAAGCGGCGGATGAATTTCTCACAGGTGGCGGCGATGGCCTCCTCCGGATCCACGCCGGCGAAGCGGCCCACCTTCACGGCGGCAAACAGCACGTCGCCCAGCTCGTCGGCCACGCCCTGCCCGCTCTCGGCGGCCCGGCGCAGTTCCGCCGTTTCCTCGTCCAGCTTGTCCAGGGCGCCGTGGATATCGGGCCAGTCAAAGCCGGCGCCGGCGGCCTTCTTCTGCAGCTTTTCCGCCCGCCACAGACCCGGCAGGGTCCGGGCCACGGCGTCCATGGCCTGGGCGGCGGTGCGCTGGCCCTTTTCGGCCCGCTTGAGCTTGTCCCAGCTGACCAGCACGCCCTCCGGCGTGTCCTCGTGGGCGGTGCCGAACACGTGGGGGTGGCGGTAGATCAGCTTGCGGACGATGCCGTCGCACACGTCCTCCATGGTGAACTGCCCCTCGTCGGAAGACAGGTCGGCGTGAAAAACCACCTGCAAAAGGAGATCCCCCAGCTCCTCGCACAGCAGATGGGGGTCCTCGCGGTCAATGGCCTCGGCCACCTCACAGGCCTCCTCCAGCAGATCCCGCCGGATGGAGCGATGGGTCTGCACCCTGTCCCAGGGACAGCCCTGATCGGAGCGGAGGACCCGGACGATCTCCAGCAGGTCCTCATAGCCATAGCGAGATTTTCTCTCAAAATCTACCATATTTGTCCCTCCATTGCAAGAGCTTTTCCGATGAAAACCGGAAAAAGTTCACCTGATGTGCAGAAAATCCGCGATCTTTCCGCCCTTGGGCAGAGAGAGCAGGTCTTCCCGCCGGACGATCCCCAGGGCAAGGACCAGGGTGGCGTACACGGCGGCGGCGGCCAGGACGGCCAGCGCCGCAGCCGATCGGGGTCCCCCCACGCGGCTGAGGAGACCGAAGGCGGCCCGGGCCGCAGCAGCCATGACGGCGGTGGCCAGGGCAGGCCGGATGAAGACGGCGAGATAGTTGGGCCGCTCCGGGATCACCCGGGCCACGGCGATGAGATTCAGCGCCGCGATGAGCCCGTAGCACAGCAGGGTGCTGTAGGCCGCGCCCCGGATGCCGATGGCGGGGTCGCTCACCAGCAGGTAGTTGGAGACGATCTTGGCCCCTCCGCCCAGCAGCAGCGTCCACAGGGGGATATCCTCCCGGCCGTAGGCCTGGAGGAGGCCGCTGCACAGGCTCATGAGGCACACGCAGACGCTGGCAAAGCCCAGCACCCGCAGGTGGACGGCGGCGGCCGCCGCCGGCGGGGGGATATCGGGATAGAGCAGGTCCAGCAGCGGATGGGCCAGCACGCTGAGGCCCACGCCCAGGGGCAGGGCCAGCAGAACGGTGAAGCGGAAGGCAGCGGCGGCGGTGTGACGGGCCGAGGCGGCGTCACGCCGCGCCCGGGCGGCGCTGATGGACGGGATAAGGCTGATGGACACCGGGGCGATAAAGGAGGCGGGCAGGGTGAAGAGATTAAGCCCGTAGGTGTACTCGCCGTACAGGGCGGCAGCGGCCTCGGGGGAATAGCCCAGGGAGCGCTGCAGGGTGCCCAGGACCAGCGAGGTGTCCAGCACGGTGATGAGGCTCATGCCGCAGGCCCCGGCGGTGATGGGGACGCCGATGCGCAGCAGGCGCCGCAGGATGACGCCGCGGCCGGCGGGCACGTCCCGGGAGGGGCGGAAGCCCCGGCGGCTCAGCAGGTACGCCAGCAGGGCGGCGAAGGCCAGCATGGTGGCCGCGGTGACGCCGCCGATGGCTCCGGCGGCGGCCAGATAGCGGGGAAGGCCCCGCCGCAGCAGCCACCAGGCCAGGAAATAGCCGATCACGGCCTTGCTGAGGGATTCGATCAGCTCGCTGGCGGCGGTGGGCCGCATATTCCCCTGGCCCTGGGTATAGCCCCGGATGGGGGCCATGAGACACACGAAGAGCACCGCCGGCGACAGGAGCTGCACGGCGGTCTTGGCCAGGGGATCGTGGAGCAGGCTGCTCAGGGGTCCGGCCAGGGCGAACATGGCGGCGCTGCTGACCGCGCCCAGGATGGAGAACAGATACAGCGACACCCGGAGGATCCGGCGCTTCTGGTTCTCCAGGCCCAGGGCCTCGGCCTCCGAGACCAGGCGGCTCATGGCCAGAGGCAGTCCGGCGGTGGACAGCGTCAGCAGCAGGCGATAGATGTTGTAGGCGGCGTAGAAATGGGCCATGCCCTCGCTGTCCAGCAGATTTCCCAGGGGGATCTTGTACAGGGCGCCGATGACCTTGGTGACGGCGATGGTGGCCGTCAGGACCATGGCACCGTCCAGAAAGCTCTGCCGTCGTTGCTGCATCTGCTCACCTCCTTCTGCGCTTGGTGGGTCCGTCCTCCGGCGCGGTCACTTCCCTGCCCGGCCCAGCAGCTCCTGGTGGAACTGCCGGAAGGCGTCCAGGTTTTCCCGCAGCTTCTCCGGCCGGGTGATGTACTCGTTGGGGTATTTGGCGTGAAACACCCGGCTGATGCGGTTGCCCACCGGGTCCACCATCTTGGTGGAGCCGCCCGCGCCCAGGGACAGGATGCTGTGGAGCTCCTCCATGATGTAGATATTATACAGGCCCTCGGCCCCGGGTATGCACCAGCCCACGTTCTCAAAGCTGCCGGACATGTACTTCTGGCGGTAGAGATAATAGGGGGCGAAGCCGTGGGCCCGCAGAGTGGGATTGGCGTAGTCCAGCATCCGGCCCACGTCCTCCGCCGAGGGGATGGGCAGGCCCTCCAGCAGGATGCGGCTGCCCTTCTTCAGCGCCAGGGTGTGGACGGTGATGTTGTCGGCCCCGTAGGAGAGGCACTTGTCCAGGGTGCGGCGGAAGCCCTCCGGCGTGTCCGCCGGCAGCCCGGCGATGAGATCCATGTTCACGTGAGGGAAGCCCATGGCCGTGGCCAGGGACATGGCTTTTTCCACGTCTTCGGCGCTGTGGCGGCGGCCGATGGCGGAGAGCACGTCCTCCTCCAGGGACTGGGGATTGACGCTGATGCGGTCCACGCCCCGGTCCAGCAGCACCTGCAGCTTGTCCCGGGTGATGGTGTCGGGCCTTCCGGCCTCCACGCAGTACTCCACGCAGCCGCTCATGTCAAAGGAGCGGTTCAGGTGGTCCAGCAGCCGGTCCATCTGCGCCGCCGTCAGGGTGGTGGGGGTACCGCCGCCCATGTAGAAGGATTTGATGCGCAGACCCGTCTCGGCCACCATCTGCGCCGCCTCGGTGATCTCCCGGTGCAGCACCTCCAGATAGGGCTCCACCATGTGGAAGGACTTCTCCACCGACGCGGAGACGAAGCTGCAGTAGGCGCAGCGGGTGGGGCAGAACGGGATGCCCACATAGAGGGAGATATCCTCCGGGTGCAGATCCGCCTTGGCCCGCAGGCCGGCCCGGGCCGTCTCGATGGCCAATTGCCGCCGCTCCGGGGCGACAAAATAGACGTCCCGCAGCACCCGGTCCGCCTGCCGGGGGGTCCGTCCCTCCAGCAGCAGCCGCTCGGCCAGCTTGCCGGGGCGGATGCCCGTCAGGGCGCCCCAGGAGGGCGTGACGCCGGTGAGGGCGCGGGCCGCTTTGAAAAAGCTCAGCTTCACCGCTTTCTGCCGCCGCCGCTCCGCCTCGTAGGGGTCCAGATCCGCGGGGATGCTCACCCGGGAGAGGCCCCGGGTGGTGCGGCCGTCCGCGGTGATGGCGGTGACGGCGGTGGTATAGACCGGCCCGACGGACAGGCGGACCACCGCCTGGGACGTCTCCGGCGCGTCGGGATCGTAGACGGGCCGCTCCTGGGGGAAGAAGGCCAGCAGGCTCTGCTCCACCGCGTAGCGCTCGTCGTGCCCGTAAAAAATCAGCTTCATGGCGGTTGTTCCTCGTGAAAACAGGGCCGATTTTCATCGGCCCGGTGGTATTACAGGCGCAGCGCCTGACGAAGATAGGGGTTGAAGGTCCGTTCGCCGTCCAGATCGGTGGCGCGGTCGTGGCCGGGATAGACTGCGTAGTTGCCCTCCAGCCGGCCCAGCCGGGCCAGGGACTGCAGGATATCGGCATAGTTGCCGTCTGGGAAATCCGTGCGGCCGCAGGAGCCCCGGAACAGGGTGTCGCCGGAGAAGAGGAAGCCGTCGCCAATCAGGCAGACGGAGCCCCGGGAGTGCCCCGGCGTCTCCCACACGGTCAGGGACAGGCTGCCCACGGCGACGGTGTCGCCCTCAGCGTAGTAGCGTTGATTGTGATCGGCCAGACGGGAGAACTTCAGGTCGTGATACGTGCCGCCGTCCACCGTATCCGTCCGGTTGATGTAGACCGGCACGTCCGGGTGAAGGGCCACCAGCTCCCGCACGGCGCTGCAGTGGTCGAAGTGGCCGTGGGTCAGCAGGATGCTCTGCAGCGCACAGCCGGAGGCGGCCACCATGCGCTCCACGCGGTCGGCGTCGTCGCCGGGGTCGATGAGGGCGCAGACCTTCGCCTCCTCGTCGCACAGCAGATAGCAGTTGGTCATGATGGGCCCAACCTGCAGGTTGTAGATCTTCATAGCGTGACTCTCCTTATAGTTGGTCGGTGTCCACCACCAGGGTCACCGGCCCGTTGTTCACCGACTCCACCTGCATGTCGGCGCCGAAGACGCCGGTCTCCACGTGGAAGCCCTTGTCCCGGCACAGCGCCACGAATTTCTCGTACAGGGGGATGGCGATTTCGGGCCGCGCCGCCGCCAGATACTCCGGCCGGCGGCCCTTCCGGCAGTTGCCGTACAGGGTGAACTGGGAGATCACCAGGATCTCGCCGCCCACGTCGGTGAGGCTCCAGTTCATCTTGTCGTTCTCGTCGTCAAAGATCCGCAGGCCGGTCAGCTTGTCGGCCAGCTTGACGCACTGGGCCTCGGTGTCGTTCTGGCCCACGCCCAGCAGGATAAGGAAGCCGGTGCCGATTTTGCCCACCACTTCCCCGCCGATGGAGACGGAGGCCCGGCTCACCCGGGTCAATACAGCTCGCATAGATAATACTCCTTTTGGATGATTGAAAGATCTCCGCAGAGCCCGCGCCGCGCGGGGCGTGAACTCATTTCACCGGTCGGCTGACCCGGATCACGCCGGAGATCTGCTCCAGCCGCCGCATGACGGTGCGCATCTGCTCGGCGCCGGACACGGACACGTCCATGGTGAACAGGACGCAGCCGTCGCCGGTGAGGCGGGCGTTGAGCCCGCGGAACTGCGTCTTGGTGGAGGAGATGATGGTGGAGATATCCACCATCAGGGCCGGCCGGTCCTTGGCCAGCACCTCCAGGGTGGTCTGATAGTTGGAGCCCGTCTTCTCCCCCCAGCTGACGCGGATCCAGCGCCCTGCGTCAGAGGGATCGGCCATGGAGCGGAGGGCGTTGGGGCAGTCGCTGCGGTGGACGGACACGCCGTAGCCCCGGGTGATGAAGCCCACGATGCCGTCGCCGGGCACGGGGGTGCAGCACTTGGCAAATTTCACCAGGCAGTTGTCCATGCCCTCCACAATGACGCCCTGCTCCCCGTGGACGGGGCGGTGCTGCGGCGTCTTGGGCTGCTCGGCCGGCGTCTCCTCCGGCGGGGCGGTCTGGTGCTGGCGGAGGATGTGGTTGATCTCCTCCCGCAGCCGGCCCACCAGCTTCAGAGCGGTGACGCCGCCGTAGCCGATGGCGGCGTACATGTCGTCCAGGGAGTTGTAGCTCAGCTTGCTGAGCACGGCGGGGAGGTTCTCGTCGCTGGTCAGCTCCTTGAGGGTGACGCCGGTGCGCTTGATCTCGGACTCAAAGGAGGCCTTGCCGTTGACGATGTTCTCCTCCCGGCGCTCCTTCTTGAACCACTGGCGGATCTTGCTGCGAGCATTGCTGGACTTGGCGATCTTGATCCAGTCCCGGCTGGGGCCGTGGGCGCTCTGGGAGGTCTCCACCTCCACCACGTCGCCGTTGCTCAGCTTGTAGTCGAACTGGACGATGCGGCCGTTGACCTTGGCGGCCACCATATGGTTGCCCACCTGGGAGTGGATGGTGTAGGCGAAGTCGATGGGGGTGGCGCCGGCGGGCAGATTGATGACGTCGCCGGCGGGGGTGAACACGAACACCTCGTCGGCGAACATATCCACCTTCAAAGAGTGGATGAAGTCCTCGGCGTCGGCGCCCTCCTGGTTCTCCAGCAGGCGGCGGACCCACTCGTAGTTCTTCTCGTCGCCGCTGCCCTGGCCCCCCTGCTTGTACTTCCAGTGGGCGGCCACGCCGTATTCGGCCACCTCGTGCATCTCCCGGGTGCGGATCTGCACCTCGAAGGGAATGCCCACCTGGCTGATGACGGTGGTGTGGAGGCTCTGGTACATGTTGGGCTTGGGGGTGCCGATATAGTCCTTGAACCGGCCCAGGATCGGGTGGTACAGGTCGTGGATGATGCCCAGCACGTTGTAGCAGTCGGCCACCGTGTCCACGATGACGCGGAAGGCGATCAGATCGAACACGTCGGTCATGCTCTTGTTCTGGGTATACATCTTGCGGTAGATGCTGTAGGGGTGCTTGAGCCGGCCGTAGACGGTGCCGTCGATGCCGGAGGCCGTCAGCCGGGCCTCGATCTGGCGGCGGATGCCGTCCATAAAGCCCTCGTATTCGGCGGTCTTCTCATCCAGGGCCTGGGTGATATCCCGGTAGCCCACCGGGTCCAGATACTTCAGGCTCAGGTCCTCCAGCTCCCACTTCATCTTCTGCATGCCCAGCCGGTGGGCGATGGGCGCGTAGATCTCCATGGTCTCGTAGGACTTCTGCTTCTGCTTCTCCGGCGTCTGATACTCCATGGTGCGCATGTTGTGGAGCCGGTCGGCGATCTTGATGAGGATCACCCGGATGTCCTTGGCCATGGCCATGAGCATCTTGCGCAGATTCTCCATCTGCTCCTGCTCCTTGGAGGTGTACTGGACGCGGGTCAGCTTGGTGACGCCCTCCACCAGATCTGCGATGGTGGGCGAGAAGAGCCGGGCGATGTCGGCGTGAGAGGTGCCGGTGTCCTCCACGGTGTCGTGGAGCAGGGCGGCCACGATGGATTCGCTGTCCAGATGCAGCTCCTCGGCCACGATCTGGGCCACAGCCAGGGGGTGGGTGACGAAGGGCGAGCCGTCCTTGCGCAGCTGCCCGGCGTGAGAGGACCGGGCGTAGTCGAAGGCCGCGCGGATCTGCTGGAAGTTGGCGCCGGGATTATAGGAGCGCACCGTATCCTCCAGGCGCTGATAGGACTCTTCCAATGTCATACGCGGTCACCTCCCTTGCCGGATCCCTCCAGGACTGCCCGGAGCCGCCGCAGATAGGCCGACTCCTGCAGATCCACCTTTTTCCCCTCGCCGCACAGCCGGATGCTGATCTGATCCTCCCGGCGCTCGCATGCCAGCAGGCGGCGTTCGGAGAACACCTCCAGGCAGAGGGCGGCGCGGGGGAAGGGATCGGCGCCGCCCATGGCGGCGGCCAGCGAGCGCAGCAGCGGCAGATACGCCGCCGTCAGCCCGTCCGGCGGGACGGTCTTCTGCAGCGCCCGCCACAGGCGGACGCACTGCTCCCGGCCGGGGCTCAGACGCAGGGCCTCCTTTGCCGGCAGACTCTCCCCGGACAGGCAGCGCTCCACCAGGCGCAGGGCCTCCTCCTCCCGCCCGCTGGGGGACCGGGAGGGGCGCAGATCCACAAGCTGCAGCTGGATGGCGCGGCTGCCGCGGAATTCGTTGATCTGGAGATAGAAGGCGGCGTCCACCCGACTGCCGGGGGTACAGCCGCAGCTCTCCGCGGTGGCGGAGAAGAAGATGCCGTCGAACTGGGCGGCGCCCTTGGACAGGCGCAGCTTCAGGTGGCGGTTCTGCCCCACGTTCTGGACTCGCTCCAGGGTGGCCCCGCACAGGCAGAACACGGGCCGAACGTTGCCGGCGCCGTAGGGCTCCAGGGCGTCCAGAGCCTCCACCTCTTCCAGGGTGACGCGGGCGGGCTGCGTCAGGGACACGTCCACCTCCAGGCTGGATACGGGCGCCTCCCCGCCCCGGAACTCCCGGGCATATTGGTTGATCCGCTTGCGGAAGGCGGGGATCTTGTCCGCCTCGATGGTAAAGCCGGCGGCCAGCTCGTGTCCGCCGAAGCCCAGCAGCAGGTCGGAGCAGGACTCCAGCGCGGCGAACAGATTGAAGCCGCCCCAGCTGCGGCAGGAGCCCTTGCCCACGCTGCCGTTCAGGTGGATCATAAAGCTGGGGCAGGAGAATTTTTCACTGAGGCGGGAGGCCACGATGCCCACCACGCCCTGATGCCAGGTGTCGTCGGCCAGGACAAGGGCGCTGCGCTCGTCCTCGGGCAGCGCGTCGATCATCTCCAGGGCCTGGGAGTAGATCAGCTGCTCCACCTGCTGGCGCTCCCGGTTCAGCTCGCACAGCTCCCGGGCCAGCTGGGCCGCCCGGTCGGGATCGTCGCACAGCAGCAGATCGGCGGCCATATTGGCCGCGCCCATCCGCCCGGCGGCGTTGATCCGGGGCGAGAGCACGAAGCCGATCTGTACGGAGGTGACGGGCTTGTCGTCCAGCCCCGCCTCGTGGAGCAGGGCGTGGAGCCCGATGAAATCGGAGTGGTCGATGGTGGCCAGGCCCCGGGACACAATGGTGCGGTTCTCGTCGGCCATCAGCATCACGTCGGCCACCGTTCCGATGGCGGCCAGGGTGCAGTAGCGGGAGAAGAGGGCCTCCTCCCTGTCCGGTCCGCCCAGGGCCAGCACCAGCTTCAGCGCCACGCCGCAGCCGGCCAGGTGCTTGAAGGGGTAGGGGCAGTCCGGCCGGTGGGGATTCACCACGGCGGCTGCCCGGGGCAGATCGTCCTTGCACTCGTGGTGGTCGGTGACCACGGTGTCCATGCCCAGCGAGGCGGCGAAGTCCACCTCCCGGGCGCCGGTGATGCCGCAGTCCACGGTGATCATCAGGCTGACGCCCTGCTGGCGCAGGAGCGCGATGGCCTCGGTGTTCAGACCGTAGCCGTCCTCGATGCGGCGGGGGATATAGTGGAGCACGTCGGCGCCCCGGCTCTTCAGATAGTCCACCAGGATCACCGTGGCGGTGATGCCGTCCACGTCGTAGTCGCCGTAGACGGCGATCTTCTCCCCGTCGGCGATGGCCCGGCCGATCCGTTCCACGGCGTCCTCCATGCCGGCCATCAGCAGAGGCGAATGGCGCAGTCGGTGGTCGCACAGCAGGAATTCGGAGGCGTCCTCCGGCGATTCGATCCCGCGGGAGGCCAGCACGCAGGACACCAGATAGGGGAAGCCCGCGTCGGTCAGACGGTCCACCGCCTCACGGCGCATAGGGGCCAGAGACCACTGCTGGAACTTCACTGCGTATTCGCCTCCTTTCGATGAAAATAATACGGGATTATAATAATAGCATATTATAGCACAAAGAAGCCGGTGCGTAAAGCGCCTTTTTATTCGTCTGCGGCGGCAAAAAAAGACGCCCGGGCGGAAAGACGGGCGCAAAAAAGAAATCGGAGAGCGGCAGAGCCGCTCTCCGATTGAGAGACTGGGATGATTTGCTTAGAACCACAGACCCCAGGCCAGGAAGCCCAGAATGGCAACCACGCCGGTGAACAGCAGCACCACGACCAGATAACCCATGACGTCGCGGGCAGACAGCTTGGCAATACCCAGAGCAGGCAGAGCCCAGAACGGCTGGATCATGTTGGTCCACTGGTCGCCCCAAGCCACGGCCATGGCGGTACGGCCGGCCTCGATACCCAGAGCTTCGCCGCCGGGCATCATGATGGGACCCTGGACGGTCCACTGACCGCCGCCGGAGGGAACGAAGAAGTTGACGATACCGGCAGCCAGGAAGGACCACATGGGGAAGGTCACGTGGTTGGAGATGCTGACGAAGAACTCGGAGATGACGCCGGCCAGGCAGACGCCCTCGGCGTTCCGGGCCACCATCAGGCCCATGATACCGGCGTAGAAGGGGAACTGCAGCAGCACGCCAGCGGCGCCGGCAGCGGCCTCGGCAATGGCGTCCACGTAGCGGCGCAGGTCGCCGTGGAGCAGGATGCCCAGGAACAGGAAGATGAAGTTAACGATGTTCAGACCCAGGGAGCCCTTCTCGATGAAGAAGTAGTGGATGATGTAGGCGATGCCCATGACCACCAGGATGACCCACAGGATCTTGGAGTGCTCGATCTTGTCAGCGGGGGTGTCCTTCTTGTACTCGATCTCGGCCTCGTCCTTCAGCAGAGCGGGGTCGATGGTGACGGCATGCTCCTTGTCGGGATGCATGGCGTAGTTCACGAAGGGCATGGCAACCAGGATGACACCGCACATGATGAGGTTCATGGGGTGCAGGATGGTGGCGCTGATGGGAGCCTGATACACCGTCTCAATGCCGGGGAACTGCTTGCCGGTCACCAGGTCCAGGGGGATGGAGCCGGACAGACCGGCGTGCCAGACCACGAAGCCGGAGTAGGCGGAGGCGATCAGCAGGGGGTAGTCGACGGTGGGCACGCGGCGGACCACTTCCTTGGCCAGCAGGGCGCCGATGACCAGACCGAAGCCCCAGTTCAGCCAGCAGCAGATGGTGGACACGAAGGTGGTCATCACGATGGCCTGCATGTTGTTGTGGCACATACCGGCCAGGGTGCGCAGCAGAGCCTTGAAGGGCTTGGCGGAGGCGCAGGCGGAGCCCAGCACCAGCACCAGGGCCATCTGCATGGCGAAGGACAGCAGGCTCCAGAAGGTGGAGTTGCCGCCCCAGGCGGTGATCAGGTCGAGAACGGGCTTGCCCTCCGCGGTCTTGGCGGTGGAAAAGACGGGCAGACCGGTAGCGATCAGGGCGCCGATGAAGACCACGATGGTCAGAATGACGGCGAACAGGAACGCATCGGGCAGCCAGCGGTTGACTACGCGAACGCAGCCATTGGTGAACTTTTTGAACATGTGTTTGCTCACTCTCCTCTTTTATTTATCGGTTTTTCTCCCACGGCAGGGCGCAAAGCGGCCTTGTGAAATATAAAACAGACATGTGTTTATTTTATAACAAAGTTTGGAAAATGCAAGATGGGCGACATAAAAATATTGCCAAATTGTTAACAAACAAACTGTGCAAAATAGACAATGAGCGAGAGCGAGACAGGATTTTCGCCGCCGCCGGTCCACAGACCGGGCGAAAATGGACGAAAGAAGACACCTTATATAAATACTTGCGGAAAGCCGCCGCCGCTTAAAGACAGAGAGAAGTGAGAAAAGCTGAAAAAACTCCCGGCGAAATCTTTTCGCCGGGAGAAGCGGTATATGATTCCGGGAGGACGCCGCTCCTCCCCCGTCCTCACGCCGAGGGACCGAAGGGATCCGGCCCGTCAAAGGGGCGGCGACGCTCCTCCTCCGGCAGATAGCCGATGCCCTTGGCGCGCTTGATGGTCTGGAAATATCCCACCAGGGTCTGCGTATGGTAGGGTGTGACCCAGATAAAGGCCAGATTCAGCGTCAGGAGACCGAGCAGGAACCAGCCGATAAAGCTCAGGTCCATAAGAAAGAGGTCCGTCTTGTATCCGTAGGTCTGGGCGCTGCTCATGCGCAGGGCCTCCAGGGGGCTCAGCTCCGGGATCTCCAGGAGGTTATACAGGGCGAAGCGGTAGCGGTAGGCGGCGATAAGGCCGGGGATGATGAAGAGGAATGACCAGAGCATGATGAAAACGGTCTGCAGCAGGGACAGCACGATCACCCGCCCCGCCTGGGCGAAGCCGTCGAACAGGGTGGACAGGGGCATCTCCCGGCCGCGGCGGATCCCCAGGTGGTAGAGGGCCCCGCCGGCGTTCAGCACGGCGTTGATCAGCGGCACGATGACGCCGATGAAGGTGGCGGCCAGCGGCGGGATTGAGGCGGCGCGCTCCAGAAAGGCCGGGACGGGGAAGTCCGGGTCCATTCGCCGCAGAGAGGTGATCCAGGCGCCGGAGGTGACGTCGTTCAAAAGGGTGAGGCTCCCGGTGATCAGGAGGAAAACCAGGGCGAAGACCCAGGGGGAC
>JAFRSI010000045.1 GCA_017427645.1 Oscillospiraceae bacterium
AACGGCTCCGGCAAATCCACCCTGGCCAAGCACTTCAACGCCGTGCTGCTGCCCTCCGGCGGCAGCGTATGGGTGGACGGGATGGACACGAAGGACGAGGCCCTGCTGCTGGAGATCCGCCGCCGGGTGGGCATGGTGTTCCAGAACCCGGACAACCAGATCGTGGCAAACGTGGTGGAAGAGGACGTGGCCTTCGCCCCGGAGAACCTGGGCGTGCCCACGGAGGAGATCCGCCGCCGGGTGGACGACGCGCTGGCCGCCGTGGGCATGGAGGAGTTTCCCCGCCACGCGCCCCATCTGCTCTCCGGCGGACAGAAGCAGCGGGTGGCCATTGCCGGCGTCATCGCCATGGAGCCGGAGACCATCGTGCTGGACGAGGCGACTGCCATGCTGGACCCGGTGGGCCGACGGGACGTGCTGTGCGCCGTTCACCGGCTGAACCGGGAGCGGGGCATCACCGTGATCCTCATCACCCACCATATGGACGAGGCGGTGGACGCGGACCGCTGCGTGGTGATGAACGACGGGACCGTGGTGATGGACGGGACGCCCCGTGAGGTTTTCAGCCGCGTGGACGAGCTGCACCGCCTGGGTCTGGCCTCGCCGGACACGGTGGAGCTGCTCAGCGCCCTGCAGCGCAGCGGCATGGAGGTGCCGTTGGACGCCATTACCGTAGAAGACTGTGCCGACGCCATTGCCATGGCGCTGCGGCAGGAGGAGTAAGCATTTGGAACCGATCTTGCGCGTCGACCATCTGACGCATACGTACAGTGAGGGCACGCCCTTTGAGCGCAACGCGGTGGAGGACATGAGCCTGTCGGTGATGCCGGGGGAATTCCTTGGGATCATCGGCCACACCGGCTCCGGCAAGTCCACGCTGATCCAGCATCTCAACGGGCTGCTGAAGCCCACGTCGGGCCGCGTGTATCTGGCCGGCGAGGACATATGGGCCCGCCCCCGGGAGATCCGCCGGGTGCGCTTCCGGGTGGGACTGGTGTTCCAGTACCCCGAGTATCAGCTCTTTGAGGAGACCGCCTTTGAGGACATCGCCTTCGGCCCCAGGAACATGGGCCTGGACGAGAAGGAGATCGACCAGCGGGTGCGCTCGGCGGCGGCCTTCGTGGGCCTGGAGGAGGACCAGCTCCACCGCTCGCCCTTTGAGCTCTCCGGCGGACAGAAGCGCCGGGTGGCCATTGCCGGCGTGATCGCCATGGAGCCGGAGGTGCTGATCCTGGACGAGCCCACCGCCGGCCTGGACCCCAACGGCCGGGAGAAGATCCTGGGCCAGATCCGGGCCTATCACCGGGCCAAGGGCAACACGGTGATCCTGGTGAGCCACAGCATGGAGGAGATCGCCCGGAACGTGGACCGGATCGCCGTGCTCCACAGGGCGCACATTTATATGGACGGTACGCCCGCCCAGGTATTTGCCCGGGCGAAGGAGCTGACTGACATCGGGCTGGACGTGCCCCAGGTCACCAAGGTGGCCCACGCCCTGCGCCAGCGGGGGATACCGGTGGACGGCTCCGTCTACACCGTGGAGGAGCTGCAGCGGCAGCTGCTGGCGCTGAAAGGGGGCGGCGGCGGATGCTGAAGGACATCACCCTGGGCCAGTACTTTCCGGGAAACACCCTGATCCACCGCCTGGATCCCCGGACCAAGCTGCTGTGCGTGGTCCTCTATATCGTGGCGCTGTTCTGCGCCAAGTGGTTTGTATCCTACGGCCTGGTGGCCGCCGTGCTGATCACCTGTATCCGCATCTCCCGGGTCAAGCTGAAAACCATGACCAAGGGACTGAAAACGGTGTATATCATCGTGGCCTTCACCGCTGTGATGAACCTGTTTTTCACCGGCGGCGAGCCTGTCGCCGACCTGCCGATCCTGCGGCATATCTCCCAGGCCGGTATCTACGCCGCCGTCTTCATGGTGCTGCGGATCATCATGCTGATCATGGGCACCTTCCTGCTGACGTACACCACCAGCCCCATCTCCCTGACGGACGCGCTGGACAGCCTCTTTTCTCCGCTGAAGAAGCTCCATGTGCCAATCCACGAGCTGACGCTGATGATGTCCCTGGCCCTGCGGTTCATCCCCACGCTGATCGAGGAGACGGACAAGATCATGTCGGCACAGAAGGCCCGCGGCGCCGATTTTGAGAGCGGCAATATCCTGCGGCGGGCCCGGGCGCTGGTGCCCATTCTGGTGCCCCTGTTCGTCAGTGCCTTCCGCCGGGCCGACGAGCTGGCCACGGCCATGGAGTGCCGCTGCTATCACGGCGGGGAAGGGCGCACCGCGCTCCACGTACTGCGATACGCCCGGCGGGACTTCGCGGCGCTGGCGCTGTTCGTGCTGCTGGTGATCGCCGTCATCGTCCTGCGCCGCTTCGGCCTGTAGAAATCTCGCCCGGGCTCCGACTGTTTCGGACGAATGAGAAGGAGCTGCCTATGCGCAACATCGCGCTGATCCTGATGTATAACGGCACCGGCTATCACGGCTGGCAGGTGCAGAAAACGGAAATCTCTGTGGCGGAGACCCTGGAGAGGGGCCTGTCCATGGTCTGCGGCGAGAGGATCCGGGTGGTGGGCTGCGGCCGCACCGACGCCGGGGTCCACGCCCAGCACTACGTGGCCAATTTCCGCACGGAGTCCCGCATCCCGGTGGATCGGATCCCCTTTGCCGTCAACACCCACATCCCGGAGGATATCGCCGTCAAGGCGGCGTTCCAGGTGGATGACGATTTCAACGCCATCGGCTCGTGCCTGCGCAAGGAATACACCTACCGGATCTACAACTCCCGCTTCAAAAACCCCTTCTACGTCAACAGGGCTTGGTTCTATCCCAAGCCGCTGGACGAGGCGGTGATGGACCGGGCGGCCCGGATGTTCGAGGGCACCCACGACTTCGCCGCCGTGCGCAGCGTGGGCACCAACGTCAAGAGCACCGTCCGCACCGTCTACTACTGCCGGGTGGAGCGGAAGGGCGAGCTGCTGGAGCTGAAGGTATGCGCCAACGGTTTTTTGTATAATATGGTACGTGCCATAACGGGCACGGTGGTATACGCAGCGGAGGGCAAGCTGTGTCCCGAGGATATCCCCGGCATCCTGGACAGCGGCAACCGGACGCTGGCAGGCCCCACGGCGCCGCCGGGCGGCCTGTATCTGACACATGTTTGGTATGAGGATGAACGACTGAATGGATAAGATGGATTTTTCTCTGGGCAATCCCCAGGAGGAGGCGCCCAAGCGCATTGAAAAGAAGCCGAAGAAGAAGCGGACGTGGCTGCTGATCGTACTGGCGGCGGTGGTGCTGCTGGGGGTCCTGGCCGCGGTGCTGTGGGATGCCAACAGCTTTGACGGCCTGCGGCGCAGCATCATCTACGCCCGGGCGGAGAAGGACGAACACGGCTGCGCCCGGCTCTACGACTACAGCGGTGACCGCACCAGCCGCTTTGCCAGCCTGGACGGCAGCCTGCTGATCACCTCGGCGAACCAGATCCGCCTGGTGACGGAGAACGGCGCCGTCCGCTACGAGGAGAGCATCCGCTTCCAGAGCTGCGGCGTGGCCCAGAAGGGCGGCCTGGCAGCCGTATTCGACATCGGCGGCACCGATATCTACGTGCTGGACAGCCACGGCCTGGTCCGCCACATGACGGCAGACGGGCAGATCCTGTCCGTGACCCTCAACGAGAAGGGCTACATGGCGGTCACCGTCAACGGGAGCGGCTACAAGGCCACCGTCAACGTCTACGACGATCAGGGCCAGCCCGCCTTCGACTTCCATTCCGCCGACCGCTTCATCATGACGGCCGCCGTCTCCCGGGACAGCCGCTACGTGACGGCGGTGGCGCTGGGCGAGTCCTCCGGCGTCTTTGCCAGCGATCTGGTGACCTATAAGCTGACCAGCACCGAGCCCAGCCACACGGAGAATCTCTCCGGCGGCGCCGTTTACGACGTGAGCGCCCTGGGCCGCGGCTCCTGTGCCGTGGCGGAGGACGGCCTGTATTTCCTCTCCGCCTCCGGCAGCCTTACGGCGAACTACTCCTTCCGCGGCGACGGCCTGCGCCGCTGCAGCCTGGACGGGGACGGCTTTGCCGTCGTCCTGCTGGGCCACTACAAGTCCGGCAGCCAGTGCCGGCTGGTCACGGTGGACGACAGCGGGGAGGAGCTGGCCTCTCTGGAGGTGAACAGCGACGTGCTGGATTTGTCCGTATCCGGGCGCTACATAGTCGCCCTTTTCAGCGACCATATGACCATATACGACAAGCTGCTGAACGAGTGCGCCACCCTGGACGACGTGAGCTCCGTGCGCCAGGTGATGATGCGCAGCGACGGCTCCGCCGTGCTGGCCGGCCTCACCGCCGCCAGCCTGTACCTGCCCTGATAAGGAGGGAAGCCCCATGCCTGTGATCGTCGACATCGTCATTGCAGCCGCCATCCTGCTGGCGGTCTATCTGGGTGCCCGCTCCGGGCTGCTGCAGTCTCTGGCCGGGGTGATCGTGGTGGTGGCCTCCGGCCTGGGCGCCTCGCTGGCGGCCAAGGTGCTGGCCGACCCCGTGGCTGCCTGGCTCCAGCCCATGCTGACCCAGAAGCTGACTGCCCAGATCCAGAGCCGCGGCGCGGCCTCGGCCTCCGCCGGCGATATGCTGTCCATCTTCGGCTTCAGCGGCCAGGCGCTCTCCCGGCTGGTGGAGAGCGTGACGGCCCAGGTGGTGGAAACGGGGCGCTCCGTACTGGAGACCGTGGTGGGCAGCGTGGTCCACTCCATCTCCTACGCCGGCGTGTTCCTGGTCAGCTTTCTGGTGCTGCTGGTGGTTTTGACGCTGCTGATCAAGCCCCTGGAGCTGGCCACCAAGCTGCCTGGCCTGCGGACGCTCAACGCCCTGGGCGGCGGCCTGCTGGGCCTCATCAAGGGCGTGCTGCTGGTGTTCTGCGCCGTGTGGATCCTGCGTAAGCTGCAGCTGCTGATCACGCCGCAGCTGATGGAGGAGTCCATGTTCCTTCCGTTTTTTGTCAATCGCAGTCCCCTGAGCCTGTTGACGGGGCTGTAAGCCATATCCCAAGAGTGTTGGAGGATCAACCATGCAACCGACGATTTGTTCCAAGTGCAAAAAGAACGTGGCCGTCGTCTTCATCTCCCGTATGAACGAGAAGAACGAGATGGTCAACGAGGGCCTCTGCCTGAGCTGTGCCGCCAAACTGGGGCTGCCCCAGGTGGAGGATATGATGAAGCGAATGGGGATCACCCCCGACGATCTGGAGAATCTCAACAGCGAGATGCTCCAGGCCTTCGGCGGCGCCGAGGAGATCGAGGAGCCGGACGGCGACCTGCCCGAGAACGACGAGGACGAAGACGATTCCGGCAAGACGGCCACGTTTCCGTTCCTGAACCGCCTCTTCGGCGGCGGCGCGCCCGCCCCCCAGGAGAACGGCGGGACCGGCCGGAGCGAGAGCACCAAGAAAGACGCCAAGAAGGGCGAGAAGAAGCACAAGTTCCTGGACAGCTACTGCATCAACCTGAGCCAGCGGGCCCGCCAGCACAAGCTGGACGCCGTCATCGGCCGGGAGGAGGAGATCGAGCGGGTGGTCCAGATCCTGAACCGCCGCCAGAAGAACAATCCCTGTCTCATCGGCGAGCCCGGCGTGGGCAAGAC
>JAFRSI010000046.1 GCA_017427645.1 Oscillospiraceae bacterium
GCCATCACCGGCCAGCCCGCGGACTTCACCGGACCCGTGGGCGCCACCGCCACCTTCACGGTGGTGGCCACCGGCACCGGCCTGACCTACCAGTGGCAGTACAAGTCCCTGAAGGACGGCAAGTGGTACAACACCAGCACCACGGGGTACAACACCGCCACCATGAGCATCGGCGTCACCAACGCCCGTAACGGCATGGAGTTCCGCTGCATCGTCACCGATGCCTCCGGCGACACGGTCACGTCCAACGCGGCCGCCCTGCACGTCCAATAAGGACGCGCGCAAAAGCGCAAAAGAAATGAAGGACCGGGAGAGACCATCGTCTCCCCCGGTCCTTCATTATGACCTTATTTCCTTGTCATCCTGAGCTGCTTTTTCCTTGTCATCCTGAGCGGTTTTTTCCCTGTCATCCTGAGCTGTTTTTTTCCTTGTCATCCTGAGCGAGCGCAGCGAGTCGAAGGATCCTCACCACCCCTTACCGACGTGCAATAACGCAGGATCTTTCGACTGCGTTCACCTCCGTTCACTCCGCTCAAGATGACAGGGGAGGGGGGACGCCCCGATGCCCCGCATGCACCGCCCGACCGGGCCGGGACCCGCGCTTTATCGCACAGAACCGCATCAATTTACTGCAAAAAAGTAACCCGGGAACCTGCCGTAATTCTTGACAAAGCGGACACAAAGGGGGTATCATAAAATTGTAATAGTATACAATGTATTTGGCACGCGAAACCACTTGTTCCACGAAGCAGCACACCCCCGGATGACAAAAGGAGGACGCCATGAAACATCTGAAACGCGCACTGAGTATGCTGCTGGTGACGCTGATGATCGTCACCATGCTGCCCGCCGACATGATCGTCACGGCCTTTGCCGCGGCGAAGGAGCCGGCGCAGGAGACCGTCGCAGAGGCGACGGAGCCCGAGCTGGCAGAAGGATCGGAGATCGACCCGGAGGCGATCATCGCCGAACCGGGCGCTACCGTCGTGGACGGCACGAGCCTGACAGGCCAGGACACCGACCTGACCATCGACTTCTGGTACGCCGACGTCAACAAAATCAGCACGGCGGAGGACGCCCTGGCCAAGCTGGGCCAGGACAGCGAGAAGAACTCCGGCTACGTCAGCGGCTCGTACCGGACCTCTACGGAGAATCATTACAAGTGGAACCACGTGAATACCGGCTTGACGGTTGCCGTCAACAAAGTGGGCACGCTGCGGTACTATCTGGAGTCCACGGACGAGATGCACAAGTACATCGTGCTGGACCAGGACGACTACTGCAATTACTCGGGCAACACCGTGTGGAAGACCATCGAGATCAGCACGGACAAGGTGCTTGACCTGAACGGCCACACGATCGATATGGCCTACAACTCCAACAAGAAGAACTCCAGCGACGGCCAGACCACCCACGCCCCGTACCACAAGGCCGTGATGTTCGAGATCAAGAAGGGCGCGACCCTGACCATCATCGACTCTGCCCGCTTCGGGGTCGAGCGGAAGTATTGCGGCGGAAACCTCTCGGACTACGAAGGCTACTACCTTGACGGCGTCTATTACCCGAAGCAGCCCAGCAACAAGAGAGGCAGCATCAAGTTCACCGCCTACATGGTGGACTGCCACGAGGAGGACATCAGCTTCTATACCACGCGCGACCTGTTCAACGTGAACGGCACGCTGGTGATCTACGGCGGCGATTTCCAGGCCGGCCGCCAGAAGGATCAGCTGAAGAAGAACTTCTCCTGGTCCAGGCTCAAGTCCGTCATCGGTACGGCGGTGTCTCTGGGCGTCAGCGTGGCGGAGTACGCCACGGGCATCAGCTCGGCCAGCGCAGCGCTGGACGACCTGAACGAGTCCTTCCTGACGGAGGATATCCCCAGCGGCGACAACGGCGGCAAGGACGACGTCCATACCTCCACGGTCAAGCAGACCGGCGCCGGCGGCACGGACGTGACCACCAAGGACACGCCCAAGCAGGTCGGCGGCAAGAACTCCGGCACCGGCCGCGCCGAGACCATCTCCGAGGGCAAGGAGAGCAAGAACCAGGAGATCGCCGACGGCAAGCGCCAGGGCACGTCGGAGGGCGAGAACAAGGCCAACGACAAGAAGACCGGCAAGAACGACAAGAACACCAAGATCGCCGAGGCCGAGAAGAAGGTCGTTGACTCCATCGTCAACAAGGACAAGATCAGCTCCATGGTGGACGGCGCCTTCGACCTGGTAGACGGTATCGTGGGCATGATCGGCTCGAACGAGCGCTCCCGCGTGACCAACTGCATCCAGGGCACCGTGGCCCACGTGGGCAACACCGGCACCCTGGTGGTGTACGACGGCTATTTCAAGGGCTACGGCTCCACGCCCAACACCCGCAACGCCGTCATCGAGGTCACCAAGCAGGATACGGCCCACCCCAACGTGGAGGGAAAGTACAACGGCGGTCAGGTATACGTCTACGGCGGCACCTTTGAGGGCTACTGCGGCGCCAACATCTTCAACATGGTCCGCGGCGTGTACAACATGGAGGTGGTCCAGTACGAGAAGAGCACCACCGGCGTCGTCACCCCCAAGACGGTGATCCTCAGCGACCAGGAGACCATGGGCTACCGCCAGCTCTTCTACGACAATGAGGCGCAGTACGCGGCCTACGCCAAGTATATCCGCGAGCACCCGGACGAGGAGGACACCTATCCGGTGGTGGAACCCATCCCCGTGAGCACCCGGAACGTGGTGATCCGGGGCGGCACCTTCCGCAACTACTACGAGCTTATGATGGTGGCCCTGAAGGGCGAGAACAACGACGGGCACTTCACCAAATTCCCCGGCACCTCCGGCTCCATGAACCTGGGCATCGAGTCCTACGGCGAGGATCTGATCCGCGACGGCCGCATCCAGATCAGCGACAAGTACGGCGACGGCCCGCTGGTGCTGCTGGACGACCGGGTGGAGGACGGCCACAGCTCCAACGACGGCGCGTACCATTACCGCCTCTTCTGCGGCGACACGGAGCTGCGCTACAAGCAGTATCTGGAGGTCTTTCCCAACAATGGCTCCCTCAACTCCTCCTACTCCTTCCAGCTGCAGACCTTCTTCGGCTCCCAGGCTCAGGATGTGCTGAGCAACGCCTGGGGCAGCGACGAGGAGAACATCCGCGAGGCGGTATTCGCCAACACGGAGGAATTTTTCACCTTCCCCATCGACGATCCCGACCTCACGTCCACCTACTACGTCATGCCCCATCTCACCGACACGGACGTGTACGGCGATAAGCTCAACGCCAGCGAGGTGTGGTACTACAACACGCCCCTGGACTACGATGGCAACATGGTCCAGGCCCCGGCCTACGGCGACGTACTGTGGACGGCGCCTAATAACACAACTAACAACTACGGCCAGCCCGGCACGCCCTACCACGGCCTGTACGACCACTACGACAGAGAGGAAAACTGGTATACATGGACCAACCACAACTCCAAGACCTGGAAGGAACGCGTCAATCATTTTGGCTGGGTCGAAAAGTGGTACAAGACGGAGTACGACTCCCTGGCCCAGGACATGCAGTGGCTCACCTACAAGATCTACCGGGTGGATCCCCTGACCCGCGAGAGCATCAGCGAGAAAGGCTACGGCACGGACGTGCCGCTGGCCACCGTGAAGTACGGCGCCAGTCATGACTCGCTCAAGTGCAAGCTGCCTCTGATGGGCATGGCCACCCAGATCCAGATCCAGGCCAAGCAGAACGGTATCGAATGGGACGGCTACAAGCAGGGCGAGATGTACCGCATCGTGCTGGAGGTGGAGGAGTACTACGCCTTCGATTACATCGGCAGCGGCCAGTTTGCCAGCACCCTGCCCAGGGCCAAGACCGTGACCAGCGTGTGCTTCCGCTGCGTCAGCATCAAGGAGCTGACCGGCGGCGGCGTGGGCGGCTTCACGCCCGACTACACCGCCCTCCAGTGGTACAACGAGCCTCAGGCCGGCGCCTGGGCCTGCGTGCAGCTGGTGAATGCCAAGGCCGGCCAGGTGGATTTCCGTGGCGACAAGATCTTCGATATCTACTATCAGTGGTACGAGGTGGACGACAACGGCGATCCCATCGAGAATGCCGACGGCAGCCTGCGCCTCTTCGCCGGAACGGACAACGTGCTCCGTGATCCCGACGCAGACCGATCGCTGCACACGCCCGTCCATTTCGACCCCGGGAACGACGGCTACATCTACGCCAACACCTTAGCGCTGCCGACTGACAGGTCCCAGTGGAAGGCCGAGGACATCCACATGTACACCTACGAGATGTGCCAGTCGCGGCCGGAGATGAAGCTGTACAGCGGCAACCTGCACCTGAGCAACAACAACGTGTGGTTCACCAACTACGACAAGTGCTGGATCCCGGCAAGCATGGCGGGGAAGAACATCCGCGTCAAGGCCATCGTGGAGAACCTGCAGTGGCCCAAGAACTTCGACCAGCAGCAGGTCTATTGGTCTCACGTCATCCATCTGGAGGAGCCCAAGGTCCTGCAGGCCGAGGTGTCCGTGACGCCGGCCAGCGGCGTCACCTACGCCAGCACCACCAAGCCGGCCACCGTCGCAATTTCCGACCTGCAGAATCTGGAGGAGGGCGAGTACGTCACCCGCGTATCCTATTACTTCTACGGCTCTAAATTGGAGAAGAAGGGGCTCCACGCCACCAGCGCCTCCCAGATCCCCACGGTGAAGTTCCCCAATGACTTCTTCGATGAGGCTTCCGACGCGAACCGCTGCATGTCGAACAAGGAGTATGAGATCAGCGCAACGGTGTACACCGCCAAGACCGGCGGCGGCTCGGCCGTCTATCACTACTGCACCACGCCGAAGGAGAAGATCGCCTTCGCGGTGGAGAACATCGGCTTCCAGCTGACGCCCAAGGTCAATTCCATCTATCTCCTCAGCGATGTGGCGGACGGCAGCCAGAACGGCAAGCTCCGGCCCTTCACGCCCTACCCCAAGGACGCCTCCATCGTCCGGGGCTATGAGACCGCCACCACCACCAATCGGAACGTGGCCTATCTGGGCGAGGACGGCTATCTGTACTTCCCCGGCGACATCGGCACCGCCACGATCTCCGTCACCGGCCCAGACGGCGAAAGGGTCAGCAAGACCATCGAGGTGTACGATATCATCGACCACTTCGAGATCAAGGGTATGGTGGCCCCCACCTACAACCAGACCCTGCCCAATCCCGACGCGGGGACATTGCTCCCCTTCGACGCCAACTACCACGTGGTGGAGACCTACTGGACCATGGACCGGGGTGAGGACCATCTGAGCGCCTCTACCAAGGCCCAGAACTACCACGCCTACACCTACTACGTGGTGGTGGCCCCCGACGCGGGTTACCGGGTCGACAAGGACGCCAGCTTCGCCATCAACGCCACCACCGCCGACGGCAGCGTGGACGTGACCAGCGGCACCGTCCAGCATTACTATTACAAGGACTACGGCAAGGACGACAACGGCAATCACGTCTTCAAGTACACCTTCAAGGCCATCTCCGGCGGCGCCGAACAGACCATCAACAAGATCTACATGGACTTCCCCACCCAGGTCATGGAGGGCGAGAGCGTCGACGAGTGGCTGCAGAACGTCCGCTATTACACCAACGGCGACGACAGCGTGATGAGCGTGGAGAACGCAGACCTCTTTATCAACGTGGATGGTGTGGAGCGCCTGTGGACTTATGGCAACCTGGATCTGACGAAGACCAGGACTTTCCTGCCCGGCGTCCAGACCGGCTTCCAGATCATGCTGACCCTGCCCAACGACCTGCAGGTTTGGTTCCCCACGGAGGCCAATGCCATTGAACTCTACGTAAACGGCGTGCTGACGGACCACGTCAGCGCCATCACCAGCAAGGGCGTCTGGGCCATCGCGTCCGAGAGCCTGACGGTGGTGCCCTACGGCCAGCCCGGCGTGGAGAAGCGCGTGCCCTCCATGCCCGTCTACGCTCTCAACGGCTTCAACCTGATCGAGGAGGGAGAGCTCGTCTACGTGGAGGACCTGCTCAACTGCGGCGATCCCCGCGCCTACATCCGCTACGTGGGCGCCGAGGGCGACGCGGCCGGACTCGTCTACTACGACGCCGAGGAGAATTACCTGGAGATCCCGCAGATTTTCGGCGAGCCCGACAGCCGGAACGTCAAGCTGAGCTTCGAGGTCTGCTTCGACTACGACGGCGACGGACTCCCCGAGTACGTGATCCCGGAGACCGTGACCAAGCAGGTGCTGAGCCGGGGCAGCTCCGGCGACACCTTCACCGACAGGAGCCACAACGTCTACGCCTACTATCCCGACGGCTCCACGGCATATATCAACGGCTACACCACGCCTTACAATTGGGGCCGCGACGGGCTAATCCTGTCCCTGCCTGAGATCGAGGGCAGCTTCATCGCTACGGTAACTGACGCCTCGACGAATAAAACGAACTACACATTTACATATGGCGCCGACCGGATCACCGGAGACTTTTACAACGCCGACGCGTTCATTATCCAAACGGTGGACGCCATGGATCTGCAGGTCTATCCCGGCACCACGGACGCCTACGTCTATCTGGTGGACGAGGACGGCAACAACGTACCCGGTATCAACCTCTCCCTGGACGGCATTCACTTCGTCCAGTATGAATCCCTGTCCGGCCTGGAGCCCGACACCGACTACACTCTGTACTACAAGCAGGGCGTCAACGGCCGCGTCTATCAGAAGAAGTTCCACACCGCAGCCGAAGCCTATGACGTGTACATCGGCCATCAGGCGGTGACGGATCGCAACCTGGGCGTCCTGGAACGGGATCACTGGCACTACGACCCGGACACCAAGACCCTGACCCTGAAGGACTTCTCCATCTCCGAATCCGGCCTGTACCTGGTCAACAGTATTTATCGGAGCATCATCGGTTCGAAAGATGAGTTGACCCTGGAGCTGCTGGGCGACAACTATCTTACCTCGACAAATGACAGCTTAATGGCTCTTGTCTACGTGAGGAACGACCTGACCATAACCGGTCCGGGAAATCTGACACTGACCGCCTGCAACGATACATACTATTTCAATTTTGGCCTCCAGTCTCTGCTTGGCGACATGTATCTCGACGGCAGCGGCAAGCTGACATTCATTAACAACGTGGTGGGCCTCGCCGTGAATGCGACCGGCAAGAAGGCCTACTACCGGAACGGCGACATCGATTTCCAAACCGCCGGCGGCGGCAATTCCGGTGACCTGATGCGCGACTCGCAGATTGCCAATCTGTCCTTCGAGAATCAGCTCACCACCGGCGGCCACACCCTGACCATCAAGAATTCCAGCGGCGAGGTCATCGACGACTATATCGCCTACGTGAAGACCTCGGGCCATGACAAGAACGTCACGTTCACCATGTCCCATTCCTACAACCAGCGCTCGGCAAAGCCGGAGTATCTGGCCAGCGGCGACTGCACCAGCGGCGCACAGTACTATTACAGCTGCTCCTGCGGCGCCTGCGGCACCACCAAGTTCTCCAACGGTACCACCACCCACAGCCTGACCACCCACGCCGCCCGCGATTACGACTGCAGCCACGACGGCTGGGACGAGTACCATACCTGCGACAAGTGCGGCTGGACCGACTTCGAGGAGAAGTACCATCCCAAAGATGTCCACACCTGGGTGGAGTATCCCGAGATCGCGCCCACCTGCACGGAGGACGGCCATCCCGCCTATTCCGAGTGTTCCGTCTGCGGCGAGACCACCGCGCCCATTGAGCTGCCGTTGGAGTACAGGGCCCTCGGCCACGACATCGTTCCCGTGGCCGTGACCGCCGCCACCTGCACCGAGGACGGCATGCTGGCCCACTTCCAGTGTACGCGCTGCGGCGAGCTCTATGCCGACGTGGATGGCGCCATCCCCGTCACCGCCGAAGAGCTGGTGCAGGGCGCCCGCGGCCATCGCTGGGGCGAGGCCGTGATCACCGAGGCCACGGAGACCGATCCCGGCTTCATCGTCCGCACCTGTCTGGAGTGCGGCGCGGAGGACCGCGAGGTCATCGCTCCCACCGGCGACAACGCCCAGACCTGCGGCGAGACCGCCTGGTGGAAGGTGGAGGACGACACCCTCACCATCATGGGCCTGGGGGAGATGGAGAGCTACAACGGTCAGGCCAAGCCCTGGGACGCCTATGCCGACCAGATCAGGGTCGTCCGGATCGAGGAGGGCATCACCGTCGTCTCTCACTCCGGCTTCCGCTCGATGCCCAACCTGGAGGAGGTCTGGTTCGCCGGCACCGTCACCGAGGTCGGCACCGCATCCTTCCAGGGCAGCGCCAAGCTGAGCAAGGTGAACTTCGCCGACGGCACGGACGATCTGACCATCGGCAACTACGCCTTCTGGGGCACCGCCCTGGAGGAGATCATCCTGCCGGCGCGGCTTGTGGAGATCAGGAACTATGCGTTTAACAACTGCTCCGGCCTGCAGAAGATCACCTTCCTGGGCGATGCGCCGACCATCAACAGCAATTCTTTCCGCGATGTGACCGCCAATGCGTACTATCCTTCCGGCAACGCAACCTGGACGGCCGGCAAGCGGCAGAATTACGGCGGCACCCTGACCTGGATCGCCTATCTGGACTTCGGCTACTGCGGCTATGAATCCGCCACCACCGCGCTGGAGGACGTCGCCTGGTTCCTGGACGCCTACGGCGTCATGACCATCTCCGGTACCGGCCCCATGATGAGCGTCCCGCAGGGCGCCGAGGGCAAGCCCTGGTCGCCGTTCCTCAATCAGATCACCGCCGTGTACGTGGAGGACGGCGTCACCAGCGTGGGCAGCTACGCCTTCGAGCGATGCGCCAACCTGCAGGAGGTCGGCCTGGCCGATACCGTCACGCAGATCAACGCCGCCTCCTTCCGGTACTGCACCGCCCTGACCGAACTGGGCCTGGGCAGCGGCTTGAGATCCTTCTCCCTGGCTTCGTTCCAGGGCTGCACGGCCCTGGAGACGCTCACACTGCCGCCCAGCGTCACCGGCATCACCAATATGACCTTTGGTGATTGCACGAGTCTGACGGAGATCCGGTTCATGGGTTGCCCCACCGGCACCATCGGCAGCACCGCCTTCAAAAACGTCGTCGCCAATGCGTACTATCCCGTGTTCGAGACCGGCTGGACCGACAACGATAACGCCAAGCAGCAGGATTACGGCGGCACGTTGACCTGGGCGAGCTGGAATCCCGGCCCGTACTTCAAGAATCACCCCGCTGACAGGACGGCCGATCCCGGCGCCACGGCTACCTTCACCGCCAACGCCATGGGCCTGGATCTCACCTACCAGTGGCAGCAGAAGAAGGCCGGCGAGACGGAGTGGACCAACGTCGCCTACTACGTGCCCAAGCAGCTCAAGGTTACCGCCACGGCGGACCTCAACGGCGCCCAGTATCGCTGCATCGTCACCGACTCCGACGGCAAGACGGCCACCTCCAACGTCGCCACCCTGACGGTGAATCTCCCGGATCTGGAGATCACGACGCAGCCCACGGACTACACCGGCCCGCTGAACTCCTACGCCTACTTCTATGTCCAGGCCAGCGGAACCGATCTGAACTACTGCTGGCAGATCCTGGTCGACGGGAACTGGATCAACGTGGCCCTCTCCGGCATCGACTTCTCCGACAGCGATACCGACACCCTGGAGGTGCTCATCACCGCGGACCTGGACGAAGCCCTGTTCCGCTGCGTCATCACCGACGCCCTGGGCAATGAGGTGATCTCCAATCCGGCGAGCCTGTTTGTGGACCGGACGGATCTGGAGATCATCACCCAGCCCACGGACTTCACCGGCCCGCTGGATTCCATGGCATCCTTCCACGTGGAGGCCGCCGGCGACGGTCTGACCTACCAGTGGCAGTACAAGTCCAGCAAAGACGGCAAGTGGTACAACGCCAGCGCCACGGGCTACAACACCGACACCATGAGCATCAAGGTCACCACAGCCCGCAACGGCATGCAGTTCCGCTGCAAGGTCACCGACGCCTTTGGCCAGCAGCTGATCACCAACGTGGTCACCCTCCGCGTGGCCGAGCCGTTGGCCATCACCACCCAGCCCACCGACTTCACCGGCCCCGTGGGCGCCACCGCCACCTTCCACGTGGCCGCCACCGGCACGGGCCTGACCTACCAGTGGCAGTACAAGTCCGCCAAGGACGGCAAGTGGTACAACAC
>JAFRSI010000047.1 GCA_017427645.1 Oscillospiraceae bacterium
CAGGCTGCCGCCGCTGCCCCCAAGGCCGCTCCCGCTCCCGCCCCCGCTGCTGCGCCGGCGCCCGCCGCCGCTCCCGCCGCCAAGCCCGCTCCCAAGCCGGAGAGCCACGAGCTGCAGGAGGGCGACACCGTCGTCAAGCTGATGGGTATGCGCAAGGTGGTGGCCGAGCGTATGCTGGCCTCCCACACCGAGATCCCGCCCGTCACCCAGAACATCAAGGTGGACGTCACCGAGCTGATGGCCTTCCGCAAGATGCTGCTGGAGACCACGGGCAAGAAGTATTCCGTCAACGATTTCATTCTGAAGGCTACCGCCAAGTGCCTGCGCGCTCACCCCGAGATGCTGGTGACCTGGGACGGCAATCAGATCATCCAGCGCGCCCACGTCAACCTGGGTATGGCCGTGGCTCTGGATGCCGGCCTGATCGTCCCCGTGATCCGCGACGCCGACAAGATGAGCCTGGACACCCTGGCCGCCGCCGCCAAGGATCTGGCCAATCGCGCCAAGGAGAACAAGCTGGGCGCCGACGAGTACAAGGGCTCCACCTTCACCGTCTCCAACCTGGGCATGTTCGGCATTGAGACCTTCACCCCCATCATCAACCAGCCCGACGCCGCCATCCTGGGCGTCTGCGCCATCGAGGACGAGCTGGCTCTCCGGGACGGCGAAGTGGTGGTCCGCAAGGTCATGCGTCTGTCCTGCACCCTGGATCACCGTCTGCTGGACGGCGCCGTGGTTGCCAAGTTCGAGATGGATCTGCGGGATCTGCTCCAGAGCCCGATGAACATCCTGCTGTAAGGAGGGCGTTTCATCATGGCTTATGAACTGAAAATGCCCCAGCTGGGCCTGACCATGGAGGAGGGCACCGTCTCCAAGTGGATCAAGCACGAGGGCGACGCCATCAAGGTCGGCGACGTGGTGGTGGAGATCACCACCGACAAGCTCACCAACGAGGTCGCCAGCGAGGTGGAGGGCACCATGCTGAAGATCGTGGCCCAGGAGGGCGACGACGTGCCCGTCAAGGGCACCCTGGCCTGGATCGGTGCAGCCGGCGAGGCTGTTCCCGGCGCCGAGCCCGCTCCCGCCGCCGTTCCCTTCGTTCCCGCCGCTCCCGCGGCGCCCGTGAAGCCCGCCGGCGATACCAACATCATCGTCATCGGCGGCGGCCCCGGCGGCTACGTGGCTGCCATCCGCGCCGCTCAGCTGGGCGCCAAGGTCACCGTGGTGGAGCGCGAGCACCTGGGCGGCACCTGCCTGAACATCGGCTGCATCCCCACCAAGTGCCTGCTGCACTCCGCTGAGCTCATCAGCCAGATCAAGGAGCAGGGCGCCGACATCGGCGTGAAGGTCTCCGGCGTGGAGGTCGACTTCCCCCAGGTGATCAAGCACAAGAACGAGATCAGCCACAAGCTGACCAGCGGCATCGCCGGCCTGTTCAAGATGAACAAGGTCAAGAAGATCGACGGCGAGGCCAAGTTCGTGGCTCCCGGCAAGATCTCCGTGAAGAAGCCCGACGGCTCCGTGGAGGAGATGACCGCCGACGCCATCATCGTGGCCACCGGCTCCGTCAACTCCATCCCCCCGATCCCCGGCCTGCGTGAAAACCCCAACTGCATCGACTCCACCGGCGCTCTGTCCCTGGAGAAGCTGCCCAAGTCCATGGTGGTCATCGGCGCCGGCGTCATCGGCCTGGAGCTGGCCTGCGCCTACGCCGCCTTCGGCACAAAGATCACCGTGGTGGAGGCGCTGGACCACATGCTGCCCATGCTGGACGGCGACCTGACCAAGATCGGTCTGGCCCACATGAAGA
>JAFRSI010000048.1 GCA_017427645.1 Oscillospiraceae bacterium
CCCAAGCCGGGGCTGGTGGACCGGGCCAACAACGGCAGCCACCGGGACATGGATATCGACACCTTCCGCGCCAGCATCGAGGCTTTGGCCCCCTACTGGAAAGAGTGTTTCGACCTGGGCCGGAAAACGGCGCAGGAACCGCCGGAGGAGACCTTCCGGCATCTGCGGGAGGCCGGGCTCCGGGCCGAGCAGACCATGCTGGCCGCCACCGGGGGCGTCAACACCCACAAGGGCGCGATCTTCACCCTGGGCGCCGTCTGCGGCGCCATAGGCCGCCTGTGGACGGCGGAGGCGCCCTGCCGGGACCCGGAGCGGATCGCCCGGGAGTGCGCCGCCATGACGAAGGACGCTGTGGCGGCGGACTGGGCGGCCATGAAGGACCTGCCGGCGGAAAAGCTGACGGCGGGGCAGAGGCTGTACCGGCAGTTCGGCCTGGCCGGGATCCGGGGCGAGGTAGCCGCGGGACTGCCGGGCGTCACAGACGTGGGGCTTCCCGCCCTTCGCCGCGCCCTGGCGGCGGGCAAGAGCCTCAACGACGCCGGGGCCATCGCCCTGCTGCACCTGATCGCCCGGGGAACCGACACCAATATGGTGCATCGGGGCGGCATGGCGCTGGCCCGCGAGGCGGCGGAGAAGGTGCGGGACCTGTTGAGCAGGAATCCCATGCCGGATATGGCGGAGATCGCCGCGCTGGACCGCTGGTTCATAGAGAACAACCTGTCCCCCGGCGGCTGCGCCGACCTGCTGGGGGTCACGTATTTCCTCCACGACTGGGAGAGCGCGGAGAAGTGAAAAAGAGCCTGGGACGACGGTCCCAGGCTCTTTTGCCATTCGTTTTCAGCCGGCAATGCGCTTGAACAGCTGCTCCATATCCGCCTCCGCAAAGATTTTCTGGAAGGGGAGATCCAGCTCGGTGAAGATCGGATCCCGGGCGGTGAGTTCTTTCAGCAGTTCATCGCACAGTGCGGGGTCCTCGTTTCGGTAGTTGGGGATGTCCGTTCTGTCCGCAAACAGGAGGTCGCGGGCCAGATAGTAGACGTTTCCGGCCTCGTCGTATGCCGCGTACAGGTCGCTGTACGGCGAGCCGATATTGGCGTACGCGTTTTCCCAATACGGCATATCGTTCGCCCTCTCAAAGGGGCCGAAGGGAAACAGAAAGGCCAGCAGTTCGTCGCCGCAGGTGAAGAGCGGATATCCCTCCCGCGTCTTTTTCGCCGTGCCCTCCTGCACGAAGACGAAGGACTCCGGCAGATCGCCCTTGTAGATCTGAACGGCGGTGGCCTCAAAATAGGTCAGATCGCCGCGCGGATAATCCCCGGTGTCTCCGAGCCAGTTGCCCACCCTGACGTGGGCCACGACTTCTGCCTGGCGGTAGGCATCCTCCAGGCAGGAAACCGTCCGGGGCCCTTTGACGCGATACGTCTCCGCCCCGATCCGGGAGGGGGGCGTGACGATAGTTTCCTGCTTCTGCGGGGCGGCGCACCCCGGGCACAGGCAGAGCAGGAGAAGGGTAAGAAGGAATGTACAAATCCTTTTCATGGCAGCGTTCTCCTTCAAATATCGGACGCTTTTTGCCGGATCATATTTCCCCGGCCAGCAGGTCGTACCAGACCATATCGATGATCTCGCCCCGGTTGTTCCGGAAGGAGGCCCGGAGCACGCCGCAGCGGCGCATCCCGGCCTTGGCCATCACGCGGCCGGAGTTGGGGTTGGCGGCGTCATGGCGGGCGCAGATACGGTTGGCGCCCACGCCGCGCACCAGGAAGCGGATCACAGTCGCCAGCGCCTCCGCCGTCAGTCCCTGACCCCACCAGGCCCGGCCGATGCAGTAGCCCATCTCCATGGAGCGCAGCGCCTCGTCGATGTGGACCACGGAGATGCTGCCGATGGGCTCGTCCAGCTCCCGCAGCACGATGGCCCACTGATAGAAGTCAGGCTTTGCGCTGTCCCGGGCCCACAGCTCCGCCAGGCGGCGGCTGGCCTCGGGGCTCTCGTGGGGCTGCCAGGTGAGATAGCGGGTGACCTCCGGGTCGTTGGCCCAGTTGCGGTACATGGCCCCGCCGTCCGCGGCTGTGAAGGGCCGCAGCACCAGCCGCTCCGTCTCCAGACGGACGGCGCCCAGGTGTTTCATAGCCTCCATGACATACTCCTTACCTGTAACTGTGCAGGCCGCTGAGCAGGGTGTTGACGCCCACGTAGGTGAAGATCACGCACAGGAAGCCCACGATGGCGAAGACGGCGGCCTTTCTGCCGGTGAGTCCCCGGCGCAGACGCAGGTGCAGGAAGATGGCGTAGATGATCCAGGTGACCAGGCTCCAGGTCTCCTTGGGGTCCCAGCTCCAGTAGCTGCCCCAGGCCCGCTTGGCCCAGATGGCGCCGGTGATCATGCACATGGTCAGGAACAGGAAGCCCAGGGCCACCGCCCGGTAGATGATGAGATCCAGGGTCTTTTCCTCGGGAACGCGATGGGACAGGCCGCCCAGCTTTCCCCGCAGCACGTAGGCCAGGGACACGCCGAAGGCCACGCCGAAGCCGCCGTAGCCGATGATGGCCATGCTGACGTGGAAGCCCAGCCAGGTGCTCTGGAGGGCGGGCATCAGGGAGTGGATCTCCCGGCTCTGCATGGAGGCGTAGCCGATGACCAGGAAGATCAGCGGCGCCACGAACACGCCCAGAGCGTCGAACTTGAACTTCTTCACGAAGATCAGGAAGCACAGGGCGATGCCCCAGGCGAAGGCGGAGGCGAACTCGTACTGGTTTGTCATGGGCAGGCGCCCGGCGTTGATCCCGCGGACCGCGATGCGCACCGTGTGGATCAGGAAGCCCGCCAGCAGCACCCACCAGGCGGCCTTGCCCGCCCACTCCTTTCGGGTGCCGGCATAGATGAAGTAGAGGGCGGCGCAGATGAGATACAGCACCAGCGCCGCCATGAAGGCGACGCTCTCAAGGGAGCTGAGGAGCGGATTCGTCTGCATGCTGTTTCCTCCTGTTTTCCTCCCAGGGGCGGACGTAGAAGGAGAGGAACAGTCCCGCCAGCAAAACCGCTGACGCGACGCCCACCAGCCACGCCGTGGGATCGGATTTGGCCACGATCAGGGTGTATTCCACCGGATCGTACATGGTGAATTCGTAGTTGTGGACGGGGATGGGCTGGCCGGGCTCCGCCAGGTTCATGGCCACCATGCTGCCGTCAAAATAGATGCTGTAAAGGCTGTAGGGGTTATTCAGCTGGGGGGAGGCGGTGGCAAAGGAGCCGTCCGGCTGCCGGATCAGATCGGGATAGAATTTGTTGAACATCAGGGCCAGGGAGGGCTGGTCGTCGGGGAAGGTGTATTCCCCGGCGCAGATCAGATCGGTCTTGACCAGCTGGCCGTCCTTTTTGATGTCCACGTAGTTGGCCCAGCCCATGCTGTCCTGATAAAAGCTGTAGCCAAAGGCGTCAAAGGGGTGGTTGACGGAGGCGGCGCCGCTTTGCGTCTCTCCAGCGGCGTTGGCGATGGTCAGCGCGGCGGTGTACTGCTCCACGGTGTTGTCCGGGCGCAGAGCGACCTCGAATTTGTCGATGGTCACCATCAGACCGGTGTCGCCCAGGGGCTGGGTGCTGCCGGCGATGCCGTAGACCACCGCCTCCCGGGCCAGAAACTGGCCGGCGGCGAAGCCCACGATCATCAGCAGCAGGCCCAGATGGGTGAGCCAGCTGCCCCAGACGCCCCAGGTCTTTTCCCCGGCGGATTTCCAGGCCCGCCGGACGGCGCCGAAGCGGGACACGCTGCACAGGATCAGATTCAGGCACAGAAGGGCCGCCAGAGCGATAAACCACCAGCAGGTGAACACGCGGTCCAGCTGCAGCCAGCAGATCAGGCCGCCCCAGGAGGCGCCGTAGCGCTGGGTGTACAGGGCGGCAGACCCTCCCTGGGGGATGACGCTGCCCGCCACGCAGGCGGCGATAATGAATCCCAGCAGAATAAAGCTGAACGGCATGCCGCGCAGGAAGCGCAGAAGCTTCCTGGCGGTGCCGTTCACGCTGTTATTTTGCGGTTGTAAAGTCGTCTTGTCTTCCATAGGGAGGGATCAGCCCAGCAGGGCCAGCGCCTGATCGGCAAGCTGCTCGGCCTTGTCCAGGCACTGTCTGGAGAGCGCGCTGTTGTGGGCGCCCTCGGCATTTTCCACGTACACGAAATCCCAGTAGAACTGGGCGTCGCGATCCAGCTTCTTGATCTGCTCGATCACGTCGTCGGCCAGGGAGCCGGACTGGATGGCGGCGGCCAGCTTGGTGTTGATCTGCACCAGCTTGCCGCTGATGACCTTCTCGCGGCCGGTGATCTCCGCCTGAATGGACTTGACCAGGGTGGGCACGTCGGCGGGGTTGCTGTCGGTGCCGTTGTGGCACATGCTGCAGGTGTCCTTCAGCAGGGCGGCGTTGTCCAGCGGGCTGGTCAGCAGGTGGTTGGCGTAGGGATCGCCCTTGGCGTTGTATGCCACGCCCATGTGGCAGTCGGCGCAGGTGTACATGCCCTTGTGAACGCTGCCCTCGCCCATGAAGGTCTCGAACTCCGGGTGCTGGACCTTGATCATGCCCACGCCGGTGTTCTCGTTGGTGAAGTCCACGAAGCCCATCTTGTTGTAGAAGGCCAGGATGGAATCGGGATCGAAGTTGTCCGGGCTGTCGTAGGGCGTCCGGGTGGCCTTGGTGTCCTTGTCGAAATAGTACTCGATGTGGCACTGGGCGCAGCTGGCCACGCTGCCGCTGATGCGGCCTGCCGCCACCTCGTCGCCCATGGCGTCCTTCATGTAGTCGTGGGTGAGAACCATGGTGCCAGGGGTGTTGCCGTGGCAGTTGTAGCAGCTGACGGGCTCGCTGACCTGGGCGTAGGCCGTGTCAAAGTCGACGGCGTAGGCGTCCTTGCCCATCTCGTTGACCATGGCGGTGAAGTCCGGGGTCTTGCAGGTCAGGCAGTTGGCCAGCTTGTGGGGGCGGGTGGTCTCGGCGATATCGTCCAGGGTGTAGTTGTGGCCGATGGCCTCGGTGTAGTCGAAGGCGAAGCCCATGCCCTGGTACAGCGTCTGGATGTCCGGATCGGTCTCCACGTAGGAGATCCGGGTGCCGCCGTGTCCGGTGTTATTGGCGTTTTCCATGTAGCTCTTGTAGATGTCGGCATAGTAGGGGGACCACTCCTCGGCGGAGACCACGCCGTAGGCCCGCTGGGTGGTGACGTCAGGCACGTCGGGCACCGTGATCTCGGCGATACTGCCCACGTGCTTGCCCTCCCGGGCAATAGCACTGCCCGAGGTATAGATACTGGCGGCAAAGACTGCCAGCATCACGACGCTCAGCACGATCATCAAGGGGTCCAGATTCTTTTTCTTCATGTCGCAGCCCTCCGCTCGCTCTGCGGCGGAAACGCTCCGCCGCGCCGTATGAACCGGTTACATTATTATAGCATGAATATTTCCGTTTTTCAAGTAAAAGAAATAGAACGGGAAGAATGATCGACAGATCGTAAACTGATGGACACCGGCGCGACGCGTGGCAATGCAGAAGCCCCTCCCCGGAAGGGAGGGGCGGAGGGGCGCCGATGCGGTCAGCGGGCAATCACCGGCAGCGCGGCGGCAGCCACGGCCTGTCCCACCCGGCGGAAGCCGTCGTCCGGCAGATGGAGGCGGATCGTCCGGCTCAGGGCGGGATATTCCTCCCCCAGGACAGTCCGGCAGCGGGCAAGGAGTCGCTCGCCGGCCCCCCCGGAGACCACCCGGCCCTGCAGGAACACGTGGTGAAAGCCGTACAGGGCGTGATACCCGGCCAGGGCGTGAGCCAGCCAGACGCCCACGGTGTCAAAGACGGCGTCGGCCCGGGAGTCGCCGTCGTCCGCCAGACGCTGGACCAGGGCCAGCTTTTCGGCGGGGGAGAGGGCGTCGGGCAGGGAGATCCCGGCGGCTGCAGCCAGGCGGATCACAGCGTCCTGGGAGAAGTAGCTGGCGCCGCATCCCGCGTCGCCGCTCCAGGGGTCCACGGGGAGCCCGGGGCCCGCGGCCACCGGCACGAAGGCCAGCTCGTTGAACCACCCCGTGAGCCGTCCCCGGTCGTCCACGTAGCCGGCGGCCTCGCTGGTGCCCATGGCAAGCCCCAGCACGCCGCCGTCATCGACGGACATGGCGCCGGCCAGAGCGGAGACGTCGCCGTCGTTGGCCACGGCGCAGGGGATGGGCCCCAGGGTATCCGCCGCGGCGCGCAGAAAGATATCCGGCACCTGGGCGGCAAAGAGCGGCTCCGGGACCCGGAGAAACAGGGCAGAGCGCAGCAGGCGGTCGTCCCGACAGATCCCGGCGGTGGAGATCCCCACAGCGTCTACCCGGGGCAGGTGGGCGGCTGCGGCGCGCAGAGCGGCGGCAATGCCGCTGTAGTGGTAGGCGGGATCGGCGTGCTCCTTGGGAGACCAGACCGTCTCCTCGCTGTAAACCACCTGTCCGTCCATCAGGGCGGCCACCTTCCGGTCGGAGCCGCCGGCGTCAAAGCCGATGCGGCAGCCGTCCAGACGGCGGCTCACGGAGCGGGGCTGGTCGTGGGCCTCCGGCACCTCCGCCACCCGCTCCACGGAGAAGGGGCGGCGGCAGACGCCGGCAAGGAACTGCGCGTCAAAGTCCCGGGGGCCGCCGGGCGCGTACTGGGCCGCCACGGCGCGGCAGACGGCCTCGTCCCCGGCCAAGAGGACCCGGAAGCCGCCCCGGGCCCAGAGCAGGGTCTTCACGGCCCGCTCCGCGTAAAAGACGTCCGCGTCAAAGCGGTCCGCCGTCCCGTGGATGCGGGTGTGCAGCACAGCCGTCCCGCCGGGCCGCTCCACGGCGATGTGGAAGGGTTGGCGGGCGGTGCGCAGAAAGCTGCCGTTGAAGCGGTGCATGGGGAGAAAGCCCGGGTCCAGCGGCGGAACGCTTTTCAGCGAGACTTCGATTCCCAGATGCTCCATGGTCAGCCTCCTTGTCTCCGGGTGGTCAGCGGTGATTACAGATGGGCGATGGCCTCGATCTCACACAGCACGCCCCGGGGCAGGTCCTTGACGGCCACGCAGCTGCGGGCGGGGGCGCCGGTGAAATAGGTGGCGTAAACGGCGTTGAAGGCGGCAAAGTCGCCCATATCGGCCAGGAAGCAGGTGGTCTTGACGACCTGGGCAAAGCTGGCGCCGCCAGCTTCCAGGACCGCGCCTACGTTTTTGCAGGACTGATGAGCCTGGGCGGTGATATCCGCGCCCACGATCTCGCCGGTGGCGGGATCCGCGGGGATCTGGCCGGAGGTGAACACCAGGTTGTCGACGATAAAGCCCTGGGAATAGGGGCCGATGGCGGCAGGGGCCTGATCGGTGCTGATCTTGATCATGAGAGTTGTCTCCTTTTTGCCCTGAGGCGGTATTCGGCGGACGCATGAGCCGCGTCCTGCCTTTCATAAGAGTAGCAAGAAACGGCGGCCCCGTCAACTCCTTTGCGGGGAAAAGAGGCGGGCTCCCAGAGGAAAAAACGCGGCGCACTTCGACGACCTGCCGCGCTTTTGCGCAGAGAGAAGTCCTTGCGCAAAGGCGAAAAATACGTATCGCTCCGGGTCGGAGCCGGTCCGCCGCAGCCGCCGGGCGGGGCAAGTGCCGTCGGCGGTGGTGAAAAAAACGCGGAGTCCGCCGCGAAAAGGGCTCCGCCAGGCGTGCTATGCGCGCAGCGTACGGAAAAAAACGGGCGAAAAGAGAAAAATCTGTAGAAACGGGGGGAAACGGAAAAGCCGATCAGAACAGGAAAATGTTGGAAATCCAGGGCGGTTTCGGGGAAACAGGGCGGTATTTTCTGGGAAAAATGATGTAAAAACGCAAGGAGGAATATTTGAACAATTTGTGAATTCCCACTTTACAATTTCGAAGAACAGGCGTAAAATACGTAGCTGGAATTGTTTTTTACAGTAAAGTGAAAGCGAGAGCTCCCATCTCCCGGAACGGAACGGCGGGAGAGGGCGCGCGGATGCGGAAAGGACGCTTTATGAAGTTCATCTCCCTGCAGGACAAGACCCAGGCCGCCGACCAGACCGCCCTGGCGCGGGAATACGGCGCCGGTGAGGAGTTTGCCCCCGCCCGTATCGGCACGGAGCACTTTTTCTTCAAAAGCGGCCGCAAGGTCTATTATCTGCCGCTGGCGGCCGTCACCCGCTGCTTCCGGCGCGTGGAGTTCATCGACTCCCGCGTGGGCTGCTGTGAGCTGGGCATGCCCATGGAGAGCATGGTGATCTGCGGGCCGGAGGAGAAGGAGCTGGCGCAGATCCGCATGGCCGGCGAGCGGATGGGCAAGGCCCTGCTGACCGCCCTGCAGGAGAGCTGCCCCAACGCGCAGATCGGCTACGACCGCCCGAGCCACCAGAAGTCGGCCGTCCGCCATGCCTGACAGGAGCATCTCCGTTTTCGATATCCTGAGAGGAGGGGCGCTATGACGCCGCAGGAGGCATTGGAGCGGCTGCTGCCGGCCTATTCCCGCTATTATGACGTCGTCCCGGAGGCGCCGGCGCCCTTTGATGCCGCCGCAGAGTTCCACAGCCACGGCGAGTCCTATATTCTGGTGAAGTCCGCCAAGCTGTGGGAGATGGACAGCAACGAGTACGTCTATTTTGCCGCGGGGGAGGCGTTCAGCGCCGAAAAACTGACTCAGTACATCGAGACGGCCTGGGCGCTGACCATGCCGCGGGTGACCCCCGGCGAAAACCACCGCAGCAGCGACGTGACCGTGATCTTCCTGACGCCGGCGCTGGAGAGCGACGCCCGCCGCGTGGTGCGCCGCACGGCCCGCAGCAAATCCTACAGGCACGGGCTCCAGGGGTGGAGCAATCTGCGCCTCGGCGCATACGAGTATTCAACAGGCCGCATCACCTGTAACCGCCACGGGCGCGACCTGAAGAAGATAATCAGCAAGAACTTCCAAACCAAAAAAATAGGAGAGTGAGTAAAAAATGGCAGTTGTGATTATTCTCGCGGCTATCGCTCTGCTGGTCATCGGCTACATCTTCTATGGCTCCTGGCTGGCAAAGCAGTGGGGTATCGATCCTGCTCGGAAGACCCCTGCTTACACCATGTCCGACGGCGTTGACTACGTTGCGGCGAAGCCGGCGGTCCTGATGGGCCACCATTTCTCGTCCATCGCGGGCGCCGGCCCCATCAACGGCCCCATCCAGGCGGCGGTCTTCGGCTGGGTTCCCGTTTTCCTGTGGTGTGTCATCGGCGGTATCTTCTTCGGCGGCGTCCATGACTTCGGTGCGCTGTTCGCCTCTGCCCGTCATGACGGCAAGTCCGTGGGCGAGATCATCGGCGACACCATGGGCAAGAAGGCCAAGACCCTGTTCCTGATCTTCGCCCTGCTGGTGCTGATCCTGGTTATCGCTTCCTTCGTCAACGTGGTGGCCGGCACCTTCGCCGCTCCCGACGACGCCAAGGGCCTCTTCGCCACCGGCGCCGCCCTGACCGGCACGGAGACCACCGCTATGATCTCCATGCTCTTCATCGTGCTGGCTGTCATCTACGGCCTGCTGACCAACCGCGCCGGCCTGGGCACCCTGCCCGCCACCATCCTGGGCCTGATCGGCATCGTGGTCATCGTCTACCTGGGCCTGAAGGTCGGCCTGGTGTTCAACCGCACCACCTGGATCTTCCTCATCGGCCTGTACATCACCATCGCATCCCTGGTCCCCGTGTGGATCCTGCTGCAGCCCCGTGACTATCTGTCCAGCTATCTGCTGTACGTTATGATGGGCATCGCTGTTGTGGGTATCATCTTCTCCGCCATTTCCGGCTCCGCCACCTTCCAGATCCCCGCCTTCACCGGCTGGAAGACCAATCTGGGCGGCCTGTTCCCGGCTCTGTTCATCACCGTGGCGTGCGGCGCCTGCTCCGGCTTCCACTGCCTGATCGCCTCCGGCACCACCGCCAAGCAGCTGGACAACGAGGTCCACGCCCGTCCCATCGGCTACGGCGCCATGCTGATCGAGTCCGCTCTGGGCATCATCTCCCTGATCGCTGTGGGCATGGTCTTCTCCAAGTACGTGGGCGGTGAGTTCGGCTCTCCCTCCGCTGCTTTCGCTGCCGGTATCGCCACCATGTTCGGTGCGGAGACCAGCACCATCTATAAGACTCTGTACGCTCTGCTGACCCTGGCCGTGTCCGTCTTCGCGCTGACCAGCCTGGACTCCGGTACCCGTCTGAGCCGCTACATGTTCTCCGAGCTGTTCCTGAAGGAAGGCGAGAAGAGCTACAAGGACGCCAAGGGCTTCCGCAAGGTCCTGGCTTACCCGCTGTTCGGCACTCTGTTCATGGTCATCGTGGGCTGCGTGCTGGGCGGTCTGAAGCTGAGCCAGATCTGGGGTCTGTTCGGCGCCGCCAACCAGCTGCTGGCCGGCCTGGCCCTGATGGCCGTGGCTGCCTGGCTGGGCAACGTGGGCAAGAACAACAAGATGTTCTTCTTCCCGATGATCTTCATGCTGTGCGCTACCCTGACCCAGCTGGCCATCACCATCGTGAAGAAGTTCGGCGCCATCGGCGGCGGCACCGCTGCCTGGGGCGACTGGTTCCAGCTGATCTTTGCGCTGGCCATGTTCGTGCTCGCCATCATCCTGGTGATCGAGGGCGTGCAGACCTTCTCCAGGCAGAAGAAGACCAAGTAAAGCTTCTTCGGCGGAATCAAGTCTTAACGGGTGCGCTGTAAAGCGACCGTGAAAAAGAGATCGGGAGCCATCGGCTCCCGATCTCTTTTTCGCTTATCAAAAAACTATGCAAACGGCCCCGCAGGAGAAAAAACACGGCGCGCCGGGCGGCATACCGTGCTTTTCATAGGGAGAAGTCCCTGCCTGAAGACAAAAAATGTGTGCTATTCCGCTTCAGCGCTGATCCGCTGCTTTCCGTATGCCAAATGTGCCGTCATCTCCCGCTCGGCAAGGAGAGGATCGTGCTTTTTCAGCGCCTCGATGACGGCATAGTGTCCTTGATTGGACTCCCGCCAGTGGCGGGGGATTTCCAGGCGCGTGTAGGTTTCGATGGAATTGTGGATCAGCGGAAGGAGCAGAGGCATGGCGCAGTTTCCGCAGTGCTCCGCAATGTAGCGGTGAAACGCCATATCCAGCTCCGCGCAGGCCTCGTGGTCCTTTACTGATTTCTCGATACTGTCGGCCAGAGCGGTCAGGCGGCAAATATCCTCATCGGTGATATTCTGCGCCGCCCGCCGCACCGCATAGCACTCCAGCAGAGTGCGCAGCTCATACATGTCCCGGATAATCTCCATCTTGTTGGATGTGAAGCTCAGGCCGATAGGGTCATTGACCAGTCCCGGCTGCTCGCAGACAAAGGTGCCCTTTGCCGGGCGGATCTCCAGCACATTCCGGGCGACAAGCAGCTTGACCGCCTCCCGGATGGTCCCGCGGCCGACGCCGAATCGGTCCGCCAGATCAAATTCGTTGGGGATGCGGTCACCGGGCAGATAATTCTCCCGTGAGATGTATTCCGCCAACTTGTTTGCCACCTCGTTGGCAAGGGGAGTCCGCTTTGTCGCCCCTTTTTTGCCGATAAAATCTTGATTCATGGTGTGCCGCCGCGCCTTTCCGATAATGTCATACGTATTATATTTGCGCACTGCGTCTTTGTCAAGGCGGCATATGAAGGAAAAACCCAGCAATTCAGACGAATCAAACAAAAGAACGGGCCGATTTTTGGCAATAATTTCAATAGACAAAACGCTGGAATTTGATATAATCAACATACGACGTATGACGTCACATGTTAATGATGCTGTTTTCTGACGAAAGGCGGACGAGAGTGAAATGAAAGCGATCATCAAATCCGGGAGAAAGCCCGGCGTGGAATGTGTTGAAATCCCCAGACCGGCGCCCAAGGCAGATGAAGTCCTGATCGAAGTAAAGGCAACTGCCATCTGCGGCACGGATATCCACTACTGGAAGTGGAACGACAGCGCGGAGGCCTTTGCCAACCAGTACAATGTTCAATTCCCCTTTGTGCTGGGACATGAATGTGCCGGCATCGTGACCGAGATCGGCGCAGAGGTGGAGGGGATCGCGGTGGGCGATCATGTGGCCTTTGAGACCCATATCTACTGCGGCCGCTGCTACCAGTGCCGCACCGGCAACGCCCACAACTGCCAGAATCTGGCGATCTACGGCACCAGCTGCGACGGCTGTTTTGCGGAATATGCCACGGCGCCCGCGTCTGTCTGCTTCAAGCTGCCTGACACGGTCAGCTTTGAAGAGGGCGCCCTCTATGAGCCGGGCGGCGTGGCCATGCATGCGGTGCAGAGGGCCGATCTCCGGCCCGGCGATACGGTGCTGGTGTTCGGCTGCGGCGCCATCGGGCAGATGGTCACCCAGATCATGCTGGCCAGCGGCGCGGGCCGGGTGATCGCAGTGGATATTGACGATTATAAAGTCGGCATGGCCCGGGAGTATGGCGCCATCGGCGTGAACTCCGCCAAGGAGGATCTGGGCGAGGTGGTAAAGCGGTATACAGCGGAACGCGGCGGTGTGGACGTGATCGTGGAGGTCACGGGAGCGCCATCCGTCTACGAGACCCTGTTCGACTATCTGCGTCCCGAGGGCCATGTGGTCACTGTGGCGCACCCCGGCAAACCGATTCCCATCAATGTGACCCGCAGCATCAATACCAAGGGCGCTACCCTCCGGGGCGTGTTCGGCCGCCGCATCTGGGACACCTGGTACGCCTTCTCCGGCCTGGTGGAGAACAAGAAGATTGACCTCAGCAAGGTCATCACTCATCGCTTCCCGCTTTCAATGTGCACCGAGGCGTTTGAGCAGACGGGAAAGGGTGCGGGAAAGATCCTCTTTATCCCGGAGCTGGACAAATAATTTGGAAAAGGAGATCCGACTATGAAAATCGTTGTACTGGACGGCTATACGGAAAACCCCGGCGATCTGAGCTGGGACGGCCTGGCGGAGCTGGGAGAGCTGACGGTCTATGACCGCCTCTCCTATGAGGAGTCGCCGGTCATCGCCGAGACCATCGGCGACGCGGGCATCGTGATCACCAACAAGACGCCCATCTCCCGGGAGACCATGGACCGGTGCCCGAATCTGAAATACATCGCAGTCCTGGCCACCGGCTACAACGTGGTGGACATCGCGTATGCCAGGGAAAAGGGCATCCCCGTCTCCAACGTCCCGGTGTACGGCACCCGCTCCGTCAGCCAGTTCGCCATCGCCCTGCTGCTGGAGGCCTGCCATCACATCGGCCACCACAGCGACAGCGTCCACCGCGGCGCGTGGGAGAGCAACGCCGACTGGTGCTACTGGGACTATCCGCTGATCGAGCTGGCGGGCATGACCTACGGCCTGCTGGGCTGCGGCAATATCGGCATCCACACCGCCGAGATCGCCAGAGCCCTGGGGATGCACGTCATCGCCTACGACGCCAGGCAGACCGACGAGGCCCGGGCCCTGGGCGTGGAATACGTGGAGCTGGACGAGCTGTTTGCCCGCTCCGACGTGCTGGGGCTACAGATGCCGCTGTTTCCCTTCAATACCGGCATCATCAACCGGGAGAACATCGCCAAGATGAAGGACGGCGTTATCATTATCAACAACAGCCGCGGCCAGATGGTGGTGGAGCAGGATCTGGCGGACGCGCTCAACAGCGGCAAGGTGGCCTGCGCCGCCCTGGACGTGGTCTCCACCGAGCCCATCCGGTGGGACAACCCGCTGCTGAAGGCGAAGAACTGCATCATCACGCCCCACATCTCCTGGGCCGCCAGGGGCAGCCGCCAGCGCATCATGGACACCACGGTGGACAACGTCAGGGCCTTCCTGGCCGGACGGCCCCAGAACGTGGTGAACGGATAAGGATCGCGGTTCACCGGAGGGGGCCGACGGATGGAAAAAACCTGCGGAAGCGCTGCAGCGCTTCCGCAGGAACGCTCTATCCGCAATGCAGACTGCGCACATCCGCCGCCGCTTACGGACGTTGGAACGGCTTGTGCTCCAGCAGAGGACTGATATCCGGCAGGTAGGGGGCGTAATAGGCATCCGCCTCGCCGATCAGATAGCGGCGCAGGCTGGGGTAGTCGATGTTTTTCGTCTCGTAGGCGTATACTCTGCCGTCCTGATCGGTGAACGCCGCCAGCGTTCCCGGCGCCATCTCCCTGCCGCGGCCCATGGATTCGTCCGCCACCTCCGTTTCCCATAGACGCAGGACGCAGCCGTTTCCATAGACGCAGGTCAGTCCCGCCGCGTCCTCCGGCAGCTCTTTTCGCTCCCGCCCGGCCTTTGCGTCGATGACCACGTAGAGGATTTGATCGGCAAAGCCTCCCTCCACGGCGGAATCTCCGTCGGACAGTGTGAAAGAGTGCATCCGGACGGCGTATTCCGTGCTGTGGGCGAGAGCGCCGATGAACTGGTTGAACCGGTACTGGGAGCGCCCGATCAAAAAGATTACCGCAGAGATAGCAAGGAAAAGAGCAACCCCCAGGATTGCCAGCGTCGGGGCCTGCCAGTCCCGCCGGGGCTTGTGATCGGGCAGGACCATGCTGTAAAAATCACCGTGACTCATGCATTTTTCTCCGTGTGCCGCATATCAATATCCGGTTTAATGAGAGGTTCCTATAATCACGTCTGCGGGATCGTTGTACAGGTCCCAGTCGGCCCTCCGCTGCCAGTAAACGGCGTCCAGCAGGCGCTGGATCCCGGCGGCGCTGCGGCCGCAGACCTTGGGATCCAGGTCCGGACTGCCCAGTCCGGTGGCGGCGTGGGTCTCGTCCACCGTGAGCTGCAGCTCATAGCCGTCTCCCTCCCAATGGAAAACCACCTCGTCCAGATTGTCCACAGCAGCCAGCAGGACGAGCCCGATGTTGGAGGCCCAGGATCTGGTGTGCCAGGCAACAGCCTGGGCCCGCTGGCCGTCCTCCACCGGGAACTCCAGGGTCCAGCGGTAGGGCCGCTGTGCCGTATCCAGAGAGCTGGTGAAGGGACCTAGGATGTCCCGGATGCCCACGGCCTCCGCCGTGGCCATGTTAGCGGACATATCGCCCACGTAGTCGTGGCGGGTGGCGAAGATCCGGGCGGCCAGGGGGGAGATCTCTACCCCGTCCTCCCAGATGACGCGGCCGTTGACGCAGACCCGGGTGATTTCCCGGGCGGCCGTGTACGTGCTGTCCAGCCTGCCGCTGTGGTGGAGGCCCGCCATGGCCGTGCGGACGGTGGCGTAGACCGTACCGTCCTCCTCCTGCCGGAAGCGGACGCCGGAGATCACGTGGGCGCTGTCCACGACGTCGCCGGTCAGCACCAGCGTTTTGCCGTCCTGCACCTCCGCCTTGCAGGCAAGGCTCTCCGGGGAGGCGGCCGAGCCGATGCCGAAGGCGCGCAGCAGCAGGATGCCGGCGGCCAGCGCCAGGGCGCCCAGCAGGCTCCACAGGACCACGCGGCGGTTCTTCCGCCGGTTCTTTTTCAAAAAGTCGATCTCCTTTACGTCCATCGAGGAGGTCGATTCCGGGGCGCGCATGGCGTCCAGCCGCGCCCGGCAGTCGGCGCAGGATTCCAGATGCGCGCGCACCATCTCGTTGGTGGTTTCGGCGGTCAGCCCGTCCACGTAGGAGGGCAGCAGATCGCGGACCACCTCACAGGGCAGTTGATTCATTGTCCAGCTCCTTTCTCAGCCGCTCCTTGCCACGGTAGTACGTGACACGGGCCCAGTTCTCGGTTTTTTCCAGAATGTCGCCGATCTCCCGGAAGGAGGCGCCGCCGAATACCCGCAGGTACAGCACCTCCCGGTAGGGCTCCGGGCACCGGTGCAGCAGGCGCAGCACCTCCAGCCGCCCCAGATCGGCCAGAGCGTCCTGCTCGGCGGAGGGGACGGTCTGGGCGTCCTCCTCCACGTCCTCCGTGTCCGGGTGGCGGCGGCGCCAGGTGGCCAGCACCCGCTTGGCGATGGCGCACAGCCAGGTGGACACGGCGCAGCTGCCGTCGTAGCGGTCGACGCTGCGGATGGCCTGGTAGAAGGTCTCCTGGGTCAGCTCCTCCGCCAGATCCGGCGAGCGGGTCAGCGCCAGCAGATATTTATACACCGTTTTGGCATGGGCCTGATAGATCTCCTCCATGGGCTGCATCCGCTCACCTCCCCGCCCGTTTCTGTGAGATTAATGCGCGGCGCGTACCTTTCGTTACAGCCGCGGTAAAAAATTTTTTCTATCCAAAAGAGTAGCAGGAGTAGTCCGCTCTGTCAATCGATGTGTTGCGGGAAGCGGGCGCATATGGTATCATCGAAAAAAGAATGGAGGTCGACCACCATGAAAACCATCCGGGACGACGCCAACGAGATCATCCGCCGGGCCATCCGGCACGTGCAGCCGGACACGGCGGTGCAGAGCGCTCTGCGCCGGGCGGAGCTGCCCGAGACCGTCCATCTGGTGGCGGTGGGCAAGGCCGCCTGGCAGATGGCCCACGCCGCCTGGGAGGAGCTGGGCGATCGGATCCGGGACGGCCTGGTCATCACCAAATATCACCACGGCAAGGGCCCCATCGGCCCCCTGGAGATCCGGGAGGCGGGCCATCCCGTGCCGGACGGAAACTCCTTTGCCGCCGCCCGCCGGGCCCTGGCGCTGGCGGACGGCCTGGGGGAGGGGGAGGCGGTGCTGTTCCTGCTCTCCGGCGGCGGCTCGGCCCTCTTCGAATCGCCGCTGATCCCGGAGGACGAGCTCTCGGATATCACGGCGCAGCTCTTGGCCAGCGGGGCTGACATCGTGGAGATGAACACCATCCGCAAGCGGCTCTCAGAGGTAAAGGGAGGCCGTTTTGCCCGGCGGTGCGCCCCGGCACGTGTCTTTTCCGTTGTCCTTTCGGACATCGTGGGAGACCCGCTGGACATGATCGCCTCCGGCCCCGCCTGCCCGGACAGCACCACCTGCGCCATGGCGGAGGAGATCGCCCGGCGGTACGGCCTGCGCCTGTCGGACCGGGCGTGGGAGTGCCTGCGCACCGAGACGCCCAAAGACCTGGACAACGTGGAGACGGTGATCACCGGCAGCGTGGCGCAGCTCTGCGCCTCTGCGGCGCAGACGGCGGCGGAGCTGGGGTATGAGCCCCTGGTGCTGACGGACAGCCTCACCTGCCAGGCCCGGGAGGCGGGCGCCTTCCTGGCGGCCATGGCCCGGTATCACAGCGGCAGGGGCCGCGCCCTGGCGCTGATCGCCGGGGGCGAAACGGTGGTGCGCCTGACGGGCTCCGGCTTGGGCGGGCGCAACCAGGAGCTGGCCCTGTCCGCCGCCGTGGGCATCGAGGGCCTGGCGGACACGGCGGTGTTCTCCCTGGGCTCCGACGGGACCGACGGACCCACCGACGCCGCCGGCGGCTACGTGGACGGCGGGACGGCCGCCGTCCTGCGGCGGCAGGGGAGGGGGGCGGAGGCATATCTGGACGACAACGACTCCTATCACGCCCTGTCCGCCTGCGGCGGGCTGATCGTCACCGGCCCCACGGGCACCAACGTCAACGACCTGACCGTGGCGCTGATCCGCGAATAATTCAGAAGGAACCAAGCGGCAAACCCGGAGGCTACTGCCTCCGGGTTTGCCGCTTTATCATAAAAAAGTGTTGACAAGGCCATAAGGCAAGTGTATTATAGAGCCATACTACATTTGACTTACAGGAGGCGGGGCGTATGGAAATCAAACTGGCGGACAGCGAGATGAAGGTGATGGAGGTCCTCTGGAGGGAGGGGGACTCCAGCGCCAAGCACGTGGCGGACGTGATGAACGAGCGCTACGGCTGGAATATCAACTCCACCTATACGTTTTTGAAGCGGTGCATCCGCAAGGGCGCCGTGGAGCGGCGGGAGCCCGGCTTCGTCTGCCACGCCACGCTGCCCCTGGAGGAGGTGCAGCGGACGGAGACGGAGAAGCTGCTGGACAAGGTGTTTGCCGGCTCGGTGGACAAGCTGTTCACCGCTCTGCTGGGCAGCCGGCAGCTGACGGCGGAGCAGCTCCGCGACCTCAAGCGCATGGTGGAGGAGCTGGAGGAGGAAGAGAAATGAGTCTCATGCAGATGAGCGTCACCGGCAGCTGCCTGATCGCGGCCATCGCGGTGTTCCGCTGCCTCTTCTTCCGGCGGCTCCCCAAGCGGACGCTGGTGTGGCTGTGGATCGCGGCGGCCCTGGTGCTGCTGATCCCGGTGCGCCTCAGCGCCCCGTGGAGCGTCTACGGCCTGCTCCCGGCCGCGTCCGTGACCGGCGGAACCGCCGCGGCTGCTGCGCCGGGCGTATCCGCCTGGACGGGGATCCGCATAGGGATCAGCATCTCGCTGGCGCTGTGCCTGGCTGTGGCCTACGGCGCAGGCCTCGCCCGGTTTTACAGGGGCCGGATCGTCCGGGAGCCCTGGGCGGAGCGGTGGCTCTGCGACCATCCCCTGCGCCGGTATCTGACCATCCGGGAGAGCGAGCAGATTACGGCCCCCGTATCCGGCGGCATCCTGCGGCCGGTGATCCTGCTGCCCGACGGCCGGGCGTGGGACGAGGAGACCCGCCGCTGCGTCCTGGCTCACGAGTATACCCATGTGCGGCGGCTGGACGGC
>JAFRSI010000006.1 GCA_017427645.1 Oscillospiraceae bacterium
ACGGCGGAGGAGCTGTCTGTCTACGACGGGAAGGGCTTCACCGGCTTTCTGGTGAACCTGGACGAAACCTCCGTGGGCGTGCTTTACGACATCCGCCTGATCAGCGATTTCTGCAGACGCAACGGGATCTTCCTGGTGGTGGACTCCATCAGCTCCTTCCTCTGCGACCCCTTTGACATGCAGGCCCTGGGCGTGCAGGCGATGATCACCGGCTCTCAGAAGGCCTTGGCCTGCCCGCCGGGCGTTTCTCTGATCGTGCTGAGCGAGGCGGCGGTGGAAAGGGTCTATCGCAACCGGCCGAGGACCATGTATCTGGATCTGAAGCTGGCGCTGAAAAACGGCGAGCGGGGCCAGACTCCCTTTACTCCCGCGGTGGGCACCCTGCGCCAGATCCACGCCCGGCTGAAGGAGATCGAGGCCGCCGGCGGTGTGGACGCCGAGGTTGCGCGGATCGGGGGCCTTGCCGCCTATTTCCGGCAGAAGCTGCGGGAGTACGAGCTGCCCTTTACCATCGTGTCCCACAGTCTCCCCAACGCGGTGACGCCGCTTGCCGCGCGGGACGGCGTCTCTGCCCACGAGATTTTTGTGACGCTGAAGGACGAGTATGGCATCTGGGTCTGCCCCAACGGCGGCGAGCTGCGGGACAAGGTGTTCCGGGTGGGCCACATCGGCGCGCTGGAGAAGGCGGATTATGACAGGCTGCTGGACGCGCTGCGCGACATGCAGAAGAGGGGCTTGCTCTGAGCCCGGCGGGAGGCTTTGCAATGGTTAAGGTCATTACATACGGAACCTACGATCTGCTCCACTACGGGCATATTCGCCTGCTGCAGCGGGCCAAGGCCCTGGGCGACTACCTGATCGTGGGCATCACCAGCGACGATTACGACAAGACGCGGGGCAAGATCAACAATCAGCAGTCCCTGATGGAGCGGATCGCCGCGGTGGAGGCCACAGGCCTGGCCGACAAGATCATCGTGGAGGAATACGAAGGTCAGAAGATCGACGATATCCGCCGCTACGATGTGGATATCTTCACCGTCGGCTCCGACTGGGTGGGGAAATTCGACTATCTGAACGAATACTGCAAGGTGATTTATCTGCCGCGGACCCAGGGCGTCTCCAGCTCGGAGCTCCGCGCGGAAAAGCGGAAGCTGAACATCGGAACCATCGGCGAGGGCCGCCTCTGCAAAAAATTTGTCCGGGAAGTGGACTACGTCAACGGCGTCGAGTTCAAGGAATGCGACGAAACGCTGGAGGATGTGGACGCGGTCTACATCGCGACTCATCCCGAGCGCCACTATGAGGACGTGAAGCGGGCGCTGGAAGCGGGAAAACACGTGATCTGCGAGTCGCCCATCGCCCTCAGTCAGACCCGGTGCAGGGAACTGATGGACCTGGCCCATGAGAGAGGGCTTGTTCTTGCGGACGCCATCAAGACCGCCTATTCCACCGCCTATTCCCGGCTCCTCGTGGTGGCGAAGAGCGGCCGGATCGGTGAGATCGTGTCTGTGGACGCGGTGTGCACCAGCCTGCAGGAC
>JAFRSI010000049.1 GCA_017427645.1 Oscillospiraceae bacterium
CCAGGCGGCCCGTGCCGGCGCGAACTGCGGCGGCTGCGGCTACCCCGGCTGCGCCGGCTGCGCCGAGGCCATCCTCAAGGGCAAGGCTCCCGTCAACGCCTGCGCGCCCGCCGGCGCGGAGGGCGCCGCCAAGATCGCCGAGATCATGGGCATGTCCGCCCCGACCGGCGAGAAGATGGTCGCCCACGTGCTGTGCAACGGCGGTACCAACGCCGTGAAGAACTTCGAGTACCGCGGCGTGCAGGACTGCCTGGCCGCCACCAAGGTCTGCGGCGGCGACGCCTCCGCCTGCCGCTACGGCTGCCTGGGCTTCGGCTCCTGCGTGGCCGCCTGCAAGTTTGACGCCATCCACATCGGCGAGAACGGCGTGGCCGTCGTCGACAAGGAGAAGTGCACCAACTGCGGCGCCTGCCGCGAGGCCTGCCCCCGCAAGCTGATCGTGGAGGTCCCCTACAAGCAGAAGGTCTTCGTCAACTGCTCCAACAAGGATCGCGGTCCCGCTGTCACCAAGGTCTGCGCCAACTCCTGCATCGCCTGCGGCATGTGCGAGCGCACCTGCAAGTTCGACGCTATCCACGTGGTCAACAACGTGGCCGTCATCGACTACGCCAAGTGCCGCAACTGCACCATGTGCGCCAAGGCCTGCCCGAAGGGCGCCATTGAGCCCATCCCCACCGCCGAGGAGAAGGAGAAGTTCAAGGCCGCCCAGAAGGCTGCTGCCGAGCGCAAGGCCGCTGCCGCCAAGGCCGCCGCCGAGAAGGCCGCCGCCGAGAAGGCCGCTGCCGAGGCTCCCAAGGCCGAGTAAGGTCGCCTGCAAAACGGAAAACAGATCCGCCCGCCGGGGCACCCTCCGCAAGGAAGGTGCCCCGATGCTTTTGTTTGGGCGGGTATTTTGCCAATCATCTGCCTCAAAAGGAAATGGCAGGATATGAACTACCCTGTCATTGCGAGGAGCGAAGCGACGCGGCAATCCGTATGCTCCATTCGGAAAGCTTGGGGGAACGGATTCCCACGTCACCAGTGTGCGCACTGGTTCCTCGGAATGACAAGGCTTAAAACGTTGTCCTCTGTTACACGCTGGATTTCGGGACGATGCTCGCCAAAGCATAGAAGTATTCCGGGCGGATCTGTTTTTTTCGCCCCGGGGGTTGCATTTTCCCGGCGGCGGATTATAATGGGGCTATCCAAATGACAGAGTAGAGCGCAGTATGTCCAAGTGCCGGCGGAACGGGGAGTTGTCCGCCGGACGAAAAGGGCCCAGGCCCTTGCAGTACCGCGCCCGCATCCCGCTGTCGGATATGAGGAAGCTCTCTCATTCCATGCACGGGGCGGGCGGCGTCTGCCGTACTGCGCAGGGATATGAGAGGGTTTTTGCTGTATGAAGGGGAAAATTTCGCTGCGGGCGCTGACGGCCTGCGCCATGATGACCGCCCTGTCGGTGGTGCTCAACCGCTTCTGCTCCATCCACACCGCCGGCTGGACCATCGGCTTCGCCTTCGTCCCCGTGGCCATGGCGGCCATCGTCTACGGCCCCGCCGCCGGGGCCGCGGTGGGGGGCCTGGCGGATCTCATCGGCGCGCTACTGTTTCCCTTCGGGCCCTATCACCCGGGCTTCACCGCCGTGGGAGCCCTGATGGGCGCCGTATACGGCTGGTTCCTGTACGGGAAGAAGCCGGTCCGGTTCTTTCCCCACGTCCTGGCGCCGGCGGTGGTGAACAACCTGATCCTGGGCCTGTGCGTCAACACGGTGTGGGTCAGCCAGCTCTACGGGTCCAGGACCTACCAGGGCTGGTTCGTCTACCGCCTGCCGGAATACGCGGTGCTGGTGCCGCTGAATCTGATCCTGCTGCCGGTGCTGGTGAAGCTGGCGGGTCAGGTGAAGAAATACAGATAAGGGGGCATGATCCCATGATGACATATCAGGAGGCTATGGCCTATATCGACTCGGTGGAGTGGAAGGGCAGCCGCCCCGGCCTGGAGCGGATCACGGAGCTGTGCCGCATGCTGAGGGATCCCCAGAGGGAGCTGCGGTTCATCCACATCGCCGGCACCAACGGCAAGGGGTCCGTGTCCGCCATGCTGGACGCCGTCCTCCGCGCCGCCGGGTGCCGGGTGGGTCTGTTCACCTCGCCCTATATCGAGCGCTTCAACGACCGCATCCGCTTCGGAGGGGAGGATATCCCAGACGACGAGCTGGCCCGGGCCACGGAGCAGGTGAAGATCTGCGCCGAGGCCATGGAGGACGGCCCCACCGCCTTTGAGCTGATCACCGCCATCGCCCTGGTCTATTTCCGCCGGATGGAGTGCGATTACGTGGTGTGGGAGGTGGGCATGGGTGGCCGCCTGGACGCCACCAACGTGGCGGACGCGGAGCACGTGGCCCTGTCCATCATCACCGGCGTCGCCCTGGACCACTGCTATGTGCTGGGCAGCACTACCGCCGCCATTGCCGGCGAGAAGGCGGGCATCATCAAGCCCGGCGTGCCGGTGCTCTTCGGCGAGGCGGACGCCGACGCCGAGGCCGTGATCCGGCGCACCGCTGCAGAGCGCCGCTGCGCCTGCACCCGGACGGACTTTGCCGCCATCTCGGACGTCCGGCCCGACCTCTTCGGCACGGACTTCCGCTTCGGCGGACGGAGCGTGCGGATCCCCCTGGTGGGCCTGTACCAGACCCGCAATACCGCCACGGTGCTGACGGCGGTGGAGCTGCTGCGGCAGAGGGGGCTGGCGATCCCGGAGGAGGCGGTGGACGCGGGCCTGGCCGCCGTGCGCTGGAAGGCCCGCTTCGAGGTGCTGCGCCGCGCCGACCCCCTGGTGGTCTACGACGGGGCCCACAATCCCCACGGGATTGGCGGCGCCCTGGAGAACGTGCGGGCTCTGCTGCAGCCCCTGACGCCGGACGGGAAGCTGGTTTTGCTGATGGGCGTCATGGCCGACAAGGACCACGGCGCCATGGCGGACGCCCTGGCGCCCTATGCCGCCGCAGCGGTGACGGTGCGGCCTGACGACAGCGACCGGGCTCTGGCCGCCGGGCGTCTGGCGGAGGAATTCCGCAGCCGGGGCGTCAGCGCCCGGGCAAAGCGCAGCATCCGCAGCGGCGTCCGCGCCGCCATGGAGCTGGCGGCGCGGGAAAACCGCCCCCTGCTGTGCCTGGGGTCTCTCTACATGTACGGCGCCGTGAAGCGGGCCGTGCAGAGGGCCGAGTGAAAAACAGAAAGGTGCGGGAAGCAGCCCTCCCGCACCTTTTTCAAGCACCGCAGATTTCCGCCGCAGCAAGTGCGCGGAGCGGCCTGCAGGATTATTTCACCCCGAAGCGGCACAGCCGCTTCGGGGTGATGTTTTCAGAGCATGGCACTGTCCAGGGCGTCCTCCTCCAGAACGTTCCGGGTCACGGAGGTATCCGTCACGGCGGCCCGGGCCAGGACCATCTTGCCGGCGGCCACGGAGTGGGTCAGCCACACGCTGCCGCCGATGACGCAGTCGCTGCCGATGTGGGTATTGCCGCCCAGAATGGTGGCGCCGGAGTAGATCACCACCCGGTCGCCGATGTCGGGGTGGCGCTTGCCGCCCTTCACCAGGGAGCCGTCCGCGCGCACGTCGAAGCTGCGGGCGCCCAGGGTCACGTTCTGGTAGAGCTTCACGTGGCTGCCGATGGTGGTGGTCTCGCCGATGACCACGCCGGTGCCGTGGTCGATGAAAAAGTGGTCGCCGATCCGGGCGCCGGGGTGGATGTCGATGCCGGTGAGCCAGTGGGCGTACTCCGTCATGATCCGGGGCAGCAGGGGGACGTTCTCGCCGTAGAGGACGTGGGCCAGGCGGTAGATGCCGATGGCGGTAAAGCCGGGGTAGCAGAGAACGATCTCGTCGGGACTGTGGGCGGCGGGGTCGCCGGCATAGGCGGCCTCCAGATCGGTCAGCAGCAGGCGGCGCACCTCCGGCAGCCGGTCCAGCAGGGCCCGGATCACCTGCTCGGGCTGGCGGGGAGAGGGCAGCACCGCCGCCAGGCACTCCTCCAGCCGCTCCACGGCCTGGGCCAGGGCCTCCCGGACCGGCAGGTCCCCGGCGGCGTGGCGGGGGGAGAGCACATCCAGCAGCAGGTCCGTCATCTCCTCCGCCCGGCGGCGGAAGCCCCGGTAGTCGGCGGCGGCGGAGGCCGTCTCCGGCTGCTGCAGCCGCTCCGCCGTCCGGTCGATCCAGCGGGTCAGGATCTTATCCATGGTCCCCTCCGAACAGCGCCGTGGACAGGTAGCGGTCGCCGGTGTCCGGCAGCAGGACCACCACGGTCTTGCCCGCGTTCTCCGGCCGCTTGGCCACCTGAACGGCGGCCCAGAGGGCCGCACCGGAGGAGATGCCGGCCAGTACGCCCTCCCGGCGGCCCAGCTGCCGCCCGGCGGCGAAGGCGTCCTCGTTGGTCACAGGGATGATCTCGTCGTAAACGGCGGTGTCCAGCACCTGGGGCACGAAGCCGGCGCCGATGCCCTGGATGCCGTGGGGGCCGGGGGCGCCGCCGCTGAGGACCGGCGAGCCGGCGGGCTCCACCGCGATCACCCGGACGGCGGGGTTCTGCTCCTTCAGATAGGAGCCCACGCCGGTAACGGTGCCGCCGGTGCCCACGCCGGCCACGAAAATATCCACCTGGCCGTCGGTGTCCCGCCAGATCTCCGGGCCGGTGGAGGCCCTGTGGGCGGCGGGATTGGCGGGGTTGACGAACTGGCCGGCAATGAAAGCGCCGGGGATCTCCGCCGCCAGCTCCTCCGCCCGGGCGATGGCGCCCTTCATGCCCCTGGCGCCCTCGGTGAGCACCAGCTCCGCGCCGTAGGCCTGCATCAGCCGGCGGCGCTCCACGCTCATGGTCTCCGGCATGACGATGACGGTGCGGTAGCCCCTGGCCGCCGCCACGGCGGCCAGGCCGATGCCGGTGTTGCCGGAGGTGGGCTCGATGATCACGGAGCCGGGTCCCAGCAGGCCCCGGGCCTCGGCGTCGTCGATCATGGCCAGGGCCACCCGGTCCTTGACGGAGCCGGCGGGATTGAAGGCCTCCAGCTTGGCCAGGAGGCGGGCCGCCAGCCCCTCCTCCCTCTCGATGTGCCCCAGCTCCAGCAGGGGGGTGTTGCCGATCAGCTGATCGACGGATGTATAAACAGCGGACATAGGGATTCTCCTTTCTGGTCGATTCAAATTAAAAAAGCCGGAGAGCCCATTGGCTCCCCGGCTGGCAGACGAAAAAAACCGCGTCAGGAAAGGCAAATGGGTATGGCAAAGCACACGCGCCCGTTACAGCGCGCGCAGCTACAACACATCATATGACGGTCGCTTGCCATACGCATGATCTGTTCTCCGATCCGGTTGCTTTAATATGGTGATACCATACTGCACAAAAGACGGTTTGTCAAGATGGCGGCGGGAAATTATTTTTGATAGACGCCGGTTTTTGTTTACAAATAATTCAAAGGCCCGCCTATTGACTTTACGCCGAAGGGGTGATAAACTGACTTAGCACTCAGGGAAACGGAGTGCTAATCCGATGGAGCGAGCTGCCATGGAAATGACCGCGAGAAAAAAGGAAATACTGAAAATCGTGGTGGAGAGCTACGTCGATACCGCGGAGCCCATCGGCTCCAAGGCCATCGTGGAGCGGATGCCCGGCAAGATCAGCTCCGCCACCGTGCGCAACGAGCTGGCGGACCTGACGGAGATGGGCTACCTGGAGCAGCCCCACACCTCGGCGGGCCGCGTGCCCTCCCCCAAGGGCTACCGGCTCTACGTCAACGAGCTGATGGAGCGCAAGGCCCTCAGCGACGAGGAGACGGCGGAGATCAACCGGTCCCTGTCCGGCACCATGGCGGGCATGGACGAGGTGATCTCCCGGGCCGGACAGATGGTGTCCAGCTTCGTGGGCTACCCCACCTACACGGTGGCGGACCACAAGCAGGCGGTCACGGTGCAGCGCTTTGAACTGATCGGCGTGTCGGAGGACAGCTTCATCGCCGTGGTGATGCTGTCGGACAGCCGGGTGAAGAGTCAGCTGATGCATCTGGAGCTTCCGGTGAGCCAGGACCGGCTGCCGGAGTTGAGCCACCTGCTGAACACCCACTTCACCCAGATCGGCCCGGCCGAGATGAACACCCGGCTCATGAGCCTCAGCGACCAGGTGGACGGCCAGCGATTCCTGCTGCTGAACCAGACGGTGGAATACGCTGGCGGACTGCTGGCAAAGAGCGGGCAGCAGGAGGTCTTCACCAACGGCGCCAGCCAGCTGCTGAAGTTCCCGGAATACCGGGACGTGGACAAGGCCCACGACCTGATGGCTTTCATGGTGGACAACAAGCAGAATCTGCCCGTCCCCGCCGGCGACGCCCCCATGCAGATCCTCATCGGCCCGGAGAACGTCAACGAGGCCCTGCGGGAGAGCAGCGTGGTCATCGCCAGCTACGATATCGGAGACAACATGCGGGGCCTGGTGGGCGTGGTCGGCCCCACCCGCATGGATTACGCCACCGTGGCGGCCCGGCTCAGCTACTTTGCCGAGAGCCTGAGCGCCATGTTCGGCAAAAAGAACCAGTTACCCCCCAAGGAGGAAGAGATATGAGCGAGAAGAAAAAGAAGGACCTGCCGGAGAACGAGGCGGAGGAGACCGCCGCCCCGGCAGAGGAAGCGCCGGAGACCCCGGCACAGGAGGAGACCTACACCGTCACCGCCGAGCAGATGGCGAAGATGGAGGCGCTGGCCAAAATGGTCAGCGAGGGCAACGACAAGTATCTCCGCCTGGCTGCCGAGTACGACAACTTCCGCAAGCGCACCGCCAAGGAGAAGGAAAACCTGTACGCCGCCGCCAAGGCCGACACCGTCAAGCCCTTCCTGGACGTGTACGACAACCTGGAGCGGGGCGTGAGCCAGTTCGCGGAGGACGACCCCCACCGCCAGGGCCTGGAGATGATCACCAAGCAGCTCCTGGCCGTGCTGGAGAAGCTGGGCGTCACGGAGATCCAGGCGCTGGGCCAGCCCTTCGACCCGGAGAAGCACAACGCCGTGATGCACGTGGAGGACGAGTCCGCCGGGGAGAACACGGTGGTGGAGGTTTTCCAGAAGGGCTTTGCCCTGGGCGACAAGGTGCTGCGGTTCTCCGTGGTAAAGGTCGCCAACTGAAATCCTGCGAAACAGCTTGGCTGTTCCGTCGCAGCGGCGGCGGAACTCTGCAAAGGCTATCACGCAATCATGCCTGCGTTTTGATAGAACCCCATCCGAAAAGAAGAATAAAATAAAAGTGAAAATAGGAGGCAATCATCATGTCTAAAGTAATCGGTATCGATCTGGGTACGACCAATTCCTGCGTAGCCGTCATGGAGGGCGGCGAGGCAGTCGTCATCGCCAACGCCGAGGGCAACCGCACCACCCCGTCCGTGGTGGCCTTCTCCAAGACCGGCGAGCGCATGGTGGGCCAGGTGGCAAAGCGCCAGGCCATCACCAATCCCGACCGCACCATCTCCTCCATCAAGCGCGAGATGGGCTCCGACCACCGCGTCCACATCGACGGCAAGGCCTACACGCCCCAGGAGATCAGCGCCATGATCCTGCAGAAGCTGAAGGCGGACGCCGAGGCATATCTGGGTCAGACCGTCTCCGAGGCGGTCATAACCGTTCCCGCCTACTTCACCGACAGCCAGCGTCAGGCCACGAAG
>JAFRSI010000050.1 GCA_017427645.1 Oscillospiraceae bacterium
CCTCTGCTGAAAAAACGGTCAAAAAAAGAGCCCGCCGGCCGGGGCACCCTCCGCAAGGAAGGTGCCCCGGCGACTTTGTTTTGGCTGGTACATTGGCTGATTGACTGCCTCAAAAAGAAACTGCAAACGATAAAGAGCCCTGTCATTCCGAGGAACCAGTGCGCACACTGGTGACGTGGGAATCCGTTCTCCACCTCATCCGACCTCGCTTCGCTCGGCCACCTTCCCCTCGAAGGGGCAGGCTTGATAGATGCATCATCCACAGGCTTCCCCTTGAGGGGAAGCTGTCAGACGTAAGGCTGACTGATGAGGTATCAAAAGATACGGATTGCCGCGTCGCTTCGCTCCTCGCAATGACAGGGCAAAAAGTAGGGGATCATCTATTGTACGCTGGATTTGGGGGGGCAAAATCCGATGCTCGTTCTGACTGTGGACAAAAAGCACTCTTACAAGTACTGCTCTACAACAAGAATCTCTCCCGTAGATTCGTCTCGAAAGCGCCAACGCCTTAAATCGCCCTCACTTTTGCCCTTTCCAATGTAAGTTGTCGGTCGGCCGTCTTTTCCGAGCGGCCATTCAGAACTCTGCGCCCAGCAAGGATACCCTTTCTCACTTTTAAACTCTTCCCGAATCCTCGCCTTTATCTCCTTTTTCCGCTCATTCTTTTTCATACTTTCAGGAAATAGTGGGAGTATATTTTTTTGAATATATTTCTCCGCCTCGCCGCCAGAAAGGTATTCCGGGATAACTTCCAGCGCAAATCCATATGCAAGAAGGTAGCGGTCGGACCACGGAATGCTTTGATCAATCTGAAAAAATATCGAGTATACGCCGCTGTAAAACGCAGAGGCACCTGCGGCTGTCTCAACATCATGAGTGGTCATTCTCCACTCATAGGTCAGGAAAGTATGAACAGAATCAAATTCATGGTTTCCATAGATAAGTCCCGGAGATGTTTCAGGAGACAGGAGATATTCAATCTGGCCGGTGCTCTCGAACTCACGACCTGCAACTGTGCAGCGGTATTTTTTCAGCGGACGACCGGTGGCCTTAATTTCGTCGATTACAGATTGCAGAAACTGTTCAATTGACGGATCATTGTCATAAATTGATCGAAATGAAACGATGTCAAGATTACCGAGCAAAAAATCCCGGATGGTATTTTGAATATCCATATAGCCGTTCCCCCCTGACTCTACCAGTTCAAGCAAAAGCATCGACAACTCGACTGCTACTATATAACAGGATATCGTTCGTTTTATGGAAAGTCAAGATGGCCCCGCTTCAACTTCGAATATAAAATACCCGGAGGAGGCACTTCCTTACGAAGCGTCTCCCCCGGCGGGCTCTTTCGCTTACAATTTCAGGGTTCAAAGTCGAAGATGGCCTTTTTCTCCAGCAGGGGACCGAATTCCCGCTTCCAGGTATGGTGCATCTCAGAGACGTCGTATGCGGGCAGGGCCTCCGCGTCCATATCCAGCACGATCAAGACGTCGCAGCGGTTATCCCGGGCGACGCAGTTGGGATAGACCGATGCGCCGCGGACGCCGGGGATCTCCCCCGCCGCGGAAAAAATCTCCCGGATCCGGGGCAGCAGCGCCTCCTTGTCCGCCACCTGCGGACCGTATTTGGCCAGGATACAGTGTTTCATCGTTTTCTCCTCCTCAGTGCAGCAGATAGGGGACGATCAGGCCGGCCAGCATCACCAGCGCCATCAGAAAGGCCAGCCCCATGATGAGATAGCGGGCCCAGTTTTTGCGTTTCATTGCGTCTCCTCCTCTCTGATCACCCGGCGGATGGCCTTCTCTACCTTGCGGCGGGGCGCCATCACCTCATGTCCGCAGCCCTGGCAGCGCAGCTTGATATCCATGCCCACGCGCAGCACCTCCCAGGTCTTGCTGCCGCAGGGGTGCTGCCGCTTGAGCTCCACTTTGTCATGCAGTTGCAGATCCAAGTCGCCGCCTCCTCACTCCTGGCCGCGGATCAGGTCCCAATATCGCTTGGCGGCCTGTTCGGTCTTGTTGTCGCCGTATTCATAATAGTGCTTCTCCCCCAGCTCCTCCGGCAGATATCGCTGACTGACGTAGTGATTGGGGTAGTTGTGGGGGTACTTGTACTTTGCCGCCGGACCGCTGCCGGCGCTGTCGGCATGGACGTTCTGCAGGTGCCGGGGGATAATGCCCATGGCGCCCCGCTGGATATCCGTCATGGCCTCGATGATGGCGGAGCTGGCGGAGTTGGACTTGGGCGCCGTGGCCAGCAGCACGGCCGCCTCGGCCAGGGGCAGCCGCGCCTCCGGCAGGCCCAACTGCACCGCCGCGTCCACACAGGCCTTGGTGACCACCATGGCCTGGGGATAGGCCAGGCCGATATCCTCCGCCGCGATCACCAGCAGCCGCCGGCACGGGGACAGAAGATCGCCGGCCGTCAGAAGGCGGCCCAGATAATAGAGCGCCGCATCCGGATCCGAACCGCGGATGGACTTCTGCAGGGCGGAGAGCAGATCGTAGTGGTCGTCCCCCTCCCTGTCGTACCGCATGGCACTGCGCTGCGACAATTGTAAAGCGTCCTCACTTGTCACGTGCAGCACGCCGTCCACCGGCCTGGCAGACTGGTAAAGCAGCTCCACGGCGTTGATAGCCTTGCGCACATCGCCGCCGCAGGCGGCGGCAATGGTGTTCGGCACAGTGTCCTCCCAGGTAAAGGGCAGACTGCTGCGCCCGCTGACGATCCCCAGAGCGCGCTCCACGGCGGGCAGCGTCTCCTCCGCCGACAGGGGCTTGAACTCGAAAACCGTGCTGCGGGAGAGCAGCGCGTTGTAAATGTAGAAATAGGGATTCTCCGTGGTGGAGGCGATCAGGGTGATCTTCCCGTTCTCCATGAATTCCAGCAGGCTTTGCTGCTGCTTTTTGTTGAAATACTGGATCTCATCCAGATAGAGCAGCACGCCGTTGGGCGCCAGCATGGTGTCCACGTCGGCAATGATGTTCTTCACGTCCTGCAGGGAGGCTGTGGTGGCGTTCAGATGGTAGAGAGCTTTCTCCGTCCGCTTGGCGATAATGTTGGCGATGGTGGTCTTTCCCGTACCGGAGGGACCGTAGAATATCAAGTTGGCAGATGTGCCGCTCTCAATCAGGCGGCGCAGCAGGGCGCCCTCTCCCAGCAGATGCTTCTGACCTGCCACCTCATCCAGCGTCTGGGGCCGGATCTCGTCAGCCAGGGGCTTCATCGCGCCACCTCCTTTGCTCATAATAGCAGAATTATATCACGGTTTGCTTTTTTCTGCAACCGCTGATATAATAGCCGTGAGGTGATGTCAAATGAAGTCGAAAGCCGATACCGCCGCCATCATTGATCGGCTGAAGGGGCAATATCCCGACGCCGTGTGCTCTCTGGACTATGAGAAGGACTATGAGCTGCTGATCTCCGTGCGTCTGTCCGCCCAGTGCACCGACGAGCGGGTGAATCAGGTCACTCCTGCGCTCTTCGCCCGCTATCCCAGCCTGCAGGCCTTTGCCGGGGCAGACGTGGACGAAGTGGGCCGGTACGTCCATTCCTGCGGCTTCTGGCGGGCCAAGGCCCGGGATATCGTAGCCAGCGCCCAGCAGCTTTTGGAGCGCTTCAACGGGCGCGTACCGGACAATATGGCGGATCTGCTGTCCCTGCCCGGTGTGGGCCGCAAAACGGCCAACCTGCTGCTGGGCGACATCTATGGGCAGGAGGGATACGTCTGCGACACCCACTGCATCCGCATCACCGGCCGACTTGGCCTCACCGACGGCAGCAGGGACCCACTGAAGGTAGAGCAGCAGCTGCGGCAGTGCATCCCTCCGGAGGAGTCCAACAACTTCTGCCACCGGATGGTGCTCTTTGGGCGGGAGACCTGTACCGCCCGCAGTCCCCGCTGCGGCCAGTGCCCTCTTCGGGACCTGTGCGACCATCCGGAGGAGTGACGTCGATTGTCCGTGCCCGCCCGAAAAGGCGGGCACGTTTCTTTTTCCCGCCTCATATACTGCCATGAGAAACGACGAGGAGGGTCATCATGGAACTTCAGGAACTGGCAGAGCGGCTGCGCCGGGACCCGTCGGCAGTGCGGGCCGTGATGGAATCGCCGGACGGACGTGCGCTGCTGCGGGCCCTGCAGGGAAACGACGGCGGCGCCAAGCTGGACCGGGCCGCCGCCCAGGCTGCCGGCGGAAACACCGCACAGATGACGCAGATGTTGAAAAGCATCCTGTCGGCGCCTGGCGGCGCGCAGCTGCTGGGCCGTATCGCCCGACAACTGCAGAAGTAGGAAAGGAGTGTGGCCCCGTGGCCGATCTGGAGGATAAGCTGAACGCTCTGCTGTCCGATCCCGACAGCATGGCCCAGGTGGTACAGATGGCACAGCAGCTCTCCGCCGCCATGGGGTCAGACGCCCCCTCTTCTCCGCCGCCGGAAACTGACGGGGCTGAAGCCCAGCTGCTGCGGCAGCTCCTGCCTCTGGTCCGGGAATACAAAAACACCGACAGCCGGACCATGCAGCTTCTGATGGCCCTGCGTCCCTTCCTCAGGCCGGAAAAGCAGGAAAAGGTGACCCGCGCCGCCCAGCTCTCCCACATGATCCACGTGGGAAAGCGGTTCCTGCTGGGGCGGGAGGGCGGCTATGTATAACCGCTATCTCAGCCGGGACGAAGACGACCGCTACGAGCGCGTCGTGCCGCCGGAGGCGCCGCCTCCCGGCGGGCCTGCGGATTATCCTCCGCCGCCCCACGCCGGTCCTCCGCCCGATCTACATATGCTGGACCGGCTGCTGGATAAGCTGCATCTGCGGGATCTGGACAGCAGCGATCTCCTGCTGCTGCTGATCCTGTTTCTGCTCTTCCGGCAGGAGGCCGACGAAGAAGTCCTCATCGCCCTGGGGCTCCTGCTGATCCTGTAGCACACCCCCTCTCCCCCGGACATAGACTGTCCCGGAGGGAGGAACGAGGATGGAACAGGGTTCTGTCATGATGCAGGCTCGCATCCTGCGTGTGCGGCGCGACGATCTGCTGGTGCGGGACTGCCGCACCGGGCAGCAGGTACAGGTCAATACCGACCGCACCCGGCGGTTTCGTCCGGGGCAACGCGTGATCATACTGTACAGCGGCGCCATGACCCGCAGCAGCCCGCCGCAGATCTACGCCATGGAGATCATGCCGAACGTGAGATGCTGAAAAAACAGCTCCGCCCGAACCGGGCGGAGCTGCTCTTTTACTTGCTTGGTGCCGTTGAGATTATTTGCAGGCCTCTTCCACGGCAACGGCCACGGCGACGGTAGCGCCGACCATGGGGTTGTTGCCCATGCCCAGGAAGCCCATCATTTCCACGTGGGCGGGCACGGAGGAGGATCCGGCGAACTGGGCGTCGGAATGCATGCGGCCCATGGTGTCGGTCATGCCGTAGCTGGCGGGACCGGCGGCCATGTTATCCGGATGCAGCGTGCGGCCGGTGCCGCCGCCGGAGGCCACGGAGAAGTACTTCTTGCCCTGCTCGATGCACTCCTTCTTGTAGGTGCCGGCCACAGGGTGCTGGAAGCGGGTGGGGTTGGTGGAGTTGCCGGTAATGGACACGTCCACGCCCTCGCTGTGCATGATGGCCACGCCCTCGCGGACGTCGTCGGCGCCGTAGCAGCGGACGTTGGCGCGCTCGCCCTCGCTGTAGCGGATCTCGCGGACGATCTTCAGTTCGCCGGTGTAGTAGTCGAACTGGGTCTGCACGTAGGTGAAGCCGTTGATGCGGCTGATGATCTGGGCGGCATCCTTGCCCAGGCCGTTCAGGATAACGCGCAGGGGCTCCTTGCGGGCCTTGTTGGCGTTCTTCACGATGCCGATGGCGCCCTCGGCGGCGGCGAAGGACTCGTGGCCGGCCAGGAAGGCGAAGCACTTGGACTCGTCGCTGAGCAGCATGGCGCCCAGGTTGCCGTGGCCCAGACCCACCTTGCGATCCTCGGCCACAGAGCCGTCGATGCAGAAGGACTGGAGGCCCACGCCGATGAGCTTGGCGGCCTCGGCGGCGGTCTTCACGCCGGACTTGATGGCGATAGCGGCGCCCACGGTGTAAGCCCAGCAGGCGTTCTCGAAGCAGATGGGCTGGACGCCCCTGACGATCTCGTAGGGGTCAAAGCCCTTGGCCTTGCAGATCTCGCGGCACTCCTCCACGGAGCCGATGCCGTACTGGGCGAGGACGCCGTTGATCTTGCCGATTCTTCTCTCGTAGCTTTCAAACAGAGCCATGTTTCCGTCCTCCTCCCTTATTCCTGGCGCGGGTCAATATACTTGACCGCGGCGTCCCACTGGCCGTAGTGGCCGGTGGCCTTCTGGATGGCGACATTGGCGTCGTCGCCCTTCTTGATGAAGTCCATCATCTTGCCCAGATTGATGAACTCGTAACCGATGACCTCGCCCTCGGCGTTGAGCGCCATACGGGAGCAGTAGCCCTCCACCATCTCCAGGTAGCGGGGACCCTTCTCGCGGGTGGCGAACATGGTGCCGATCTGGGAGCGCAGGCCCTTGCCCAGGTCCTCCATGGAGGCGCCCACGGCCAGGCCGCCCTCGGAGAAAGCGGACTGGGTGCGGCCATAGACGATCTGCAGGAACAGCTCGCGCATGGCGGTGTTGATGGCGTCGCACACCAGGTCGGTGTTCAGGGCCTCCAGCAGGGTCTTGCCGATGAGGATCTCGGAAGCCATGGCGGCGCTGTGGGTCATGCCGGAGCAGCCGATGGTCTCCACCAGCGCCTCTTCGATGATGCCGTCCTTCACGTTCAGCGTCAGCTTGCAGGCGCCCTGCTGGGGAGCGCACCAGCCGATGCCGTGGGTAAAGCCGGAGATATCGCTGATCTCCTTGGCCTGGACCCACTTGCCTTCTTCGGGGATGGGGGCCGGACCGTGGTATGCGCCCTTGGCGACGGGACACATATGCTGTACTTCGGTCGTGTAAATCATAGTGACGATGTTCCTTTCTATCGAGATTTTAATTTGAATACCGCATTATTATATCAGACGCGGCGGCGCAGCGCAAGAGGAAAGGCCTCCCTACCGGGCCACGAATCCGATCTTTCTTTGGACCTTGCTCAGGGTTTTGCCTGCCAGATACTGGGCCCGCTGGGCGCCGGTGCGGTACACGCTCTCCAGATACGCCTTATCCGCACTCAGCCGCTCGGCCTCCTCCCGGATGGGACGCAGCAGCTCCACCACCGCCTCGCCCACGGCGGGCTTGAACACGCCGTAGCCCTGGCCGGCAAAGGCCTCCTCCGCCTCGGCCACGGTTTTGCCGGTGGCCGCGCAGTAGATGGTCAGCAGGTTGGAGATGCCGGGCTTGTTGACCTTGTCGAAGCGCACCGCCGTCTCGCAGTCGGTGACGGCCCGCTTGAACTTCTTCATGATGACCTCGGGCTTGTCCATCAGATTCACACAGCCCTCCGGCATGGATTTGCTCATCTTGGTGGTGGGATCGTCCAGGGACATGAGCCGTGCGCCCAGCTTGGGGATAAAGGGCTCCGGCAGCACAAAGGTGTCGCCGTAGACGCCGTTGAAGCGGACGGCGATGTCCCGGCACAGCTCCACGTGCTGCTTCTGATCCTCGCCAACGGGCACCAGATCCGCCTGATACAGCAGGATGTCCGCCGCCATCAGCACCGGATAGGTGAACAGGCCCGCTGTGATATTGTCGGCGTGCTGCTGGGATTTGGCCTTGAACTGGGTCATGCGGCTCAGCTCGCCGAACTGGGTATAGCAGCCCAGGATCCACCCCAGCTCCGCGTGCTGAGGCACGTGGCTCTGGATGAACATGATGTTCTTCTCCGGGTCCAGGCCGCAGGCGATATACTGGGCCAGCTGGGCCACGGAGCGCTTGCGCAGCAGAGCCGGGTCCTGACGGACGGTGATGGCGTGCTCGTCCACGATGCAGAAGAGGCAGTCATACTCGTCCTGCAGGGCCACCCAGTTGCGGATAGCGCCCATATAGGAGCCCAATGTCAGCTCACCGGAGGGCTGGATGCCGCTGAAGATCCGTTTTCTTTTTTCTTCCATGCACTTCACACTCCCTTCGCGTATCGTGCAAAATAACGAAATAATTTTACCACAGGTCCCGCCGCAATGCAAGAATTGGTTGATTTGTAATTGACTTTTCCCGTCTTGCTCCCATATAATATTTGAGTGATTTTGTACCGCCACAAAGGAGGTTTTTCCTTATGACAATCGACCGCGCCTATTTTGACGCCATGGAGGCCAGGATCCCCCACGGGATGGTCCGTACCCGCTTCGCCCCCTCTCCCACCGGCTATATGCACGTGGGCAATCTGCGCACGGCCCTGTATACCTGGCTCATCGCCCGCTCCCAGGGAGGCACCTTCATCCTCCGCATCGAGGATACCGACCAGGGCCGCCTGGTGGACGGCGCGGTGGACGTGATCTACCGCACCATGGCCGAATGCGGCCTGGACCACGACGAGGGCCCCGACGTGGGCGGCCCGGTGGCCCCCTATATCCAGTCCCAGCGCCGGGACACCTACGGCCGCTACGCCCGCTTGCTGGTGGAGCTGGGCCACGCCTACTACTGCTTCTGCGAGAAGACGGAGTCCGAGGAGGACAGCGGTGAGTTCGGCCGGGACGCCGATCCCTGCCGGAATCTGAGCCCCGCGGATGTCCAGGCCAGGCTGGATGCCGGCTGCCCCTATGTGATCCGCCAGCGGATCCCCGACAGCGGCACCACCACCTTCCATGACGCCATTTTCGGCGACATCACCGTGGAGAATTCCACCCTGGACGACCAGGTCCTGCTGAAGCGGGACGGGCTGCCCACCTATAACTTTGCCAACGTCATCGACGACCACCTGATGGGCATCACCCACGTGGTCCGGGGCAGCGAATACCTCTCCTCCGCCCCCAAGTACAACCTGCTCTATCAGGCCTTCGGCTGGGAGGTCCCCACCTACGTTCATTGCTCCCCCGTCATGCGCGACGCCCAGAACAAGATGTCCAAGCGCCACGGCGATCCCAGCTACGAGGATCTCAAGGCCCAGGGCTATCTGACCGAGGCCATCCTCAACTACGTGGCCCTGCTGGGCTGGAGCCCCAAGGGCGAGCTGGCAGAACAGGAGATCTTCTCCCTGCCGGAGCTGGTGAAGGCCTTTGACATCAGCGGCGTCTCCAAGTCCCCCGCCATTTTTGACCGGGCCAAGCTGGATCACTTCAACGCCGTCTATCTGCGCGCCCTGTCGCCGGAGGATTTCCACAAGGCAGCTCTGCCCTATATCCGCCAGGCGGTAAAGGGGCCGCAGTTTGACACCGCCGCCATCGCCGCCCTGCTGCAGGCCCGCTGCGAGCGGCTCACCGATATCCCGGAGAAGCTGGACTTCTTCGACGAGCTGCCTGATTACGAGCTGGATTTCTTCACCAACAAGAAATCCAAGACCAACCCCGAGGTGTGCCGGGATATGCTCCGCGCAGCCATTCCCATGCTGGAGCAGCTGCCCGCATGGAGCGACAAGGCCATTCACGACGGCCTCATCGACCTGGCCGCCCGCCTGGAGGTCAAGAACGCCACTCTCATGTGGCCGGTGCGCATCGCCGCCGCCGGCAAGCTGGTGACTCCCGGCGGCGCCGTGGAGATCTGCCGGATCCTGGGACGGGAGGAGACGCTGCGCCGCCTGCGCCTGGGGCTTGCGCGACTGGAGGCGTAATGGAAGAAAACAACCGCAGCAGTCTGCCCCTGGGCCCTTTCTATCGGGACGAGCGCTTTCTGCACGCACTGCGGATCACCGCCGTTTCTTTTGTCGTGCTGGTGGTGCTGTCTCTGGCGGCAGGACTGCTCTTTCCCTCCATTCCCGCCAACCTGGCCCAACAGTTTCACCATATGGTAGACGAAGCGGGCCTGGTAGACGAAACCGGCGCGTACGACGCCCTGGCTATCTTTTCCCACAACCTGCAGGCCATGGCCATCGCCGCGTTCTGCGGCCTGATCCCCTTTCTCCATCTGCCGGCTCTGCTGCTGGGCGTCAACGCCATGCTGCTGGGCGCCATGGCCGCCCACTACGTCAACAGCGGTCTTTCTCTGCTGCTGTATCTGACCGGCTTGTTTCCCCACGGGATCTTTGAGCTTCCGGCCATCGTTCTCTCCATGACCTGCGGGCTCTATCTCTGCAATTACCTGACCGGGCGGATCATCCGCCGGGATCAGACGCCCAGGCAGCCCGTTTTCCGGCGGATCGCCCGGGTCTTCTGCCTGGCCATCGCCCCTCTGCTGCTTCTTGCAGCGCTGCTGGAGGCCTACGTGACCCCACTGATTTTGAATTCCCTGCTGTAAATCCATATTATTTGCGCAATGCGCGAAAGGAGTGTGCCCAATGTACGAAAAGTTCATCGACATCACGGAACTGTTTGGAAGCATGGTATTCAGCGAGGATCAGATGCAGCAGCGTCTGAGTCCGGCGTGCTACACCGCCTGGAAGAGCTGTGTCAGCCAGGGCACTACCCTGGACCGCACCAGTGCCGACGAGATCGCCGAGGCCATGAAGGAGTGGGCCGTGGAGAAAGGCGCCACCCACTTCACCCACTGGTTTCAGCCCATGACCGGCTTTACCGCCGAGAAGCATGAGGGCTTCCTCTCCTCCACCGGCCGGAACAAGGTGCTGATGGAGCTGGGCGGCAAAGCCCTGACCCGGGGCGAGGCCGACGCCTCCAGCTTCCCCTCCGGCGGTCTCCGGGCCACCTTCGAGGCCCGCGGCTATACCGCCTGGGACCCCACCTCCTATGCCTTCGTCAAGGATAACACGCTCTATATCCCCACCATCTTCTGCTCCTACGGCGGCGAGACGCTGGATAAGAAGACGCCTCTGCTGCGCTCCATCCGGGTGCTGGACCGCCAGTGCGTCCGTATCCTGCGGCTGTTCGGCAACGACAGGGTGCAGCACGTGACGCCCCAGGTGGGCCCTGAGCAGGAGTATTTCCTCATTGACCGCGCCATGTACGACCGGCGGGAGGATCTCAAGCTCTGCGGCCGGACCCTGTTTGGCGCCAAGCCTCCCAAGGGCCAGGAGCTGGACGACCACTACTACGGCGCCATCAAGCCCCGCGTGGCAGCGTTCATGCGGGAGCTGGACGAAGAGCTTTGGAAGCTGGGCGTCCCCGCCAAAACGGAGCACAACGAGGTGGCCCCCAGCCAGCACGAGCTGGCCCCCATTTACTCCGACGCCAACTCCGCCTGCGACTACAACCAGCTGACCATGGAGCTGCTCAAGCGGGTGGCCTCCCGTCACGATCTGGTGTGCCTGCTTCACGAGAAGCCCTTTGCCGGCGTCAACGGCAGCGGCAAGCACGATAACTGGTCCCTGGCCACCGACGAGGGGGAGAACCTCCTCAAGCCGGGCCGCACCCCCAGTCAGAACGCCCAGTTCCTGCTGTTCCTGGCAGCCTTTGTCAAGGGCGTGGACGAGTACCAGGAGATGCTGCGCTGCTGCGTCAGCTATCCCGGCAACGACCACCGCCTGGGCGGCAACGAGGCCCCGCCGGCCATCGTCTCCATCTTCCTGGGCGACGAGCTTGCCGCCGTCATTCAGGCCATCATCAGCGGTTCGGAGTACGTGGACGTGGCCAAGCGCCGGCTGGAGATCGGTGTGGACACCATGCCGGAGATCCCCCAGGACACCACGGACCGCAACCGCACCTCCCCCCTGGCCTTCACCGGCAACAAGTTCGAATTCCGCATGCTGGGCTCCTCCCAATCCATTGCCAGCCCCAACGTGGTGCTCAACACCATGATGGCCGAGGAGCTGAGCCGCTTTGCCGACCGGCTGGAGAAGGCCGACGATTTCCGTGCCGATCTGCAGGAGCTGCTGCGGGAGACCTTCCGGGATCACCAGCGGATCATTTTCAACGGCAACGGCTACGGAGAGGAGTGGGTCGCCGAGGCCGCGCGCCGCGGGCTCAGCAACCTGAAGGACACCGTGGATTGCATGCCCGCCTATATCAGCGACCGGAATGTGGATCTCTTCACCCGCCACGGCATTTTCAGCTATAAGGAGATGCGGGCACGCTACGAGATCCACCTGGAAAACTACTGCAAGGTCACGACCATTGAGGCCAATACCCTGCTGGATATGGCGCAGCGGCACATCCTGCCCGCCGTGTTCCGTTACAGCCGCGAGCTCTCCTCCGGCGCCTCCCGGGCACAGCGTGTCCTGGCCGAGGAGCTGGACCGCAGCGGTGACAGCCTCTACGACCTGTGCCTCGCCCTCCGCCAGGCGCTGGAAAAAGCCCCCGCTCTGGACGGCGGCATCGACTCGGCCCGGTATTTCCGGGATGAGGTGGTGCCCATGATCCGCCGTGCCGGCGAGCTGATCAGCTCTCTGGAGACCATCACCGCCGCCGAGCACTGGCCCTATCCCACCTATGCGGATATCCTGTTCAGCGTGTAAAACCAATGAAAAAAGCTGCCGATGTCAAAGGACATCGGCCGCTTTTCGCCGTGAGGGATTCGACTCTCACGGACGCAACACCCCACCGGGGTGTCGCTCCCAAAGCCCGCTGCGCCGCCGGCTTGCGGCCTTTGGAGTTCGTTTCGAATCCCACACCTTGGAATAACAAAATCACCCCACACCGCAGCGCGGTGTGGGGTGATTTTGGCACGCCGTGAGGGATTCGAACCCCCGGCCTTCTGGTCCGTAGCCAGACGCTCTATCCAGCTGAGCTAACGGCGCTTGTCTCTCAACAGCTTGATTAGAATACCATACTTTTTTTGAAATTGCAATAGGGAAATTCATTTTTTGCGTTTTTTTTCTTCTCCCTTGTCAAATTCCATCGATTGTGCTATCTTATTACAAAAGATACGAAAAAAGCGGGAGGATATGGATATGAGCGCCACTTTTAAAACCTGCGTCTTCGGCGGCTTCGACCGGGAGGACGTCATTTCCTACATTGAAAAGACTGCCAAAGAAAACAAGGAGAAGCTTCAGGAACTCACTGACGCCAACGAAAAGCTGCGGCAGGACAACGAGGCCATGAGCGGGGAGCTCTCCGCCCTGCGGGAGAGCGCCGGGAAGTATCAGGCCATTGCCGAGGAGTACGAGGCCCTTCGCACCCAGGTGGCGGAGCTGACGAACCAGTCCCGGGAGCTGCAGGAGAAAAACGAGCAGCTGCGGGTCCAGGCGGACGAGTACCAATCCCTGCGGGACCACATCGCCGAGATCGAAATCTCCGCCCACCGCCGCACCCAGGAGTTCCGCTCCGCCGCCGTGGAGCAGCTCCACGGCCTGGTGGCCCGTCAGCGGGACAACTACGCCCAGCGGCGCACGGACTTCGCCTCCCTCTACGAGGGGCTGCGCGGGCAGATCCAGGCGGCGCAGGACGCGCTTGGCGCTCTGGATCTCTCGGGCTTCGATTCCATCGACGGGCAGCTCCAGGAGCTGGACGCCAGCCTGGACGAGTGATATCCTGCAAAAGCCCCCTCCGACGGGAGGGGGCTTTTTCTTATCATCCTGTTTCTCTTATTTTGTGGGGATCAGCGCACCCATCACCACATAGCGTGCGCCGTCAAAATCATAGGCGCAGGTGGAGAGCGTCAGGATCGGGCCGTCAACGGATATCTCGCGGCTTGACCGGAAGGTGGAATTGCGGATCATCGCCTGGATCTGCTCCGGGGTCACATACGCCTGGTAGATATCGTCCAGCGAATCGATGGTGCAGCCGGCAAACAGATCCACCCGGTAGACCTGATCCGGCGTAGCCAGATAGAGCATGGGGTGCGTATCGTAATAGCTCTGGCTGCGGTATTTTACCAGACTGCCGAACATGGTGCCGTACTTCATGTGGTGGCCGTAAATGATATTGTTGGTGCTGGTAAAGTCAGGCTGGCAGCGGAAATCCAGGAACAGCGTACCGGCAATGTTCCAGGAGCCGTCCAGCAAACGGCGCAGGTATTTGGCATTGTCCTCCGCCTGGACCACCGGATAGTTGATGGGCGTATCGGGACTGTAGATCCAGGCTACGATATCCGGATTGATCTTCCAAAGCTCCTCAAAGTTCACAAGAAACTCATTCTTCAATTTGTCCGGATAGATCATGTCATTCAGATCCCGGTCCTCCACGTGGGGGACCTCCACGTACTTCGCAGCCTCCTGCGTGTCCTTCTCACTGCGGCGCATCTCCAGGAGATAGTCTCCGATGCGGTAGGCGGAATAACCGAACACAGCCAACAGGGCCACGATCAGCACGGCGGTAAGAGCTTTTTTCATAGGGTCTTCCCTCCCGCTCTTATTTTACCAGATTGTTCCGACCAATGCAAGCAGAGTTCAATTGCCGCTTTACTTACCGACATCAGTGTTGTACAATGGATCAAACACAAGCGGAAAGGAGCATCGCCATGATCTATTTCAACAGCGATTATCTGGAGGGGGCCCACCCTGCCGTGCTGGAGCGGCTGGTCCGTACCAATATGGAGCAGACCGTGGGCTATGGCTGCGACCCCTACTGTGAGGCGGCTCGCGCCAAGATCCGCGCTGCCTGCGCTGCGCCGGAGGCAGACGTCCACTTCCTGGTGGGTGGTACCCAGACCAACACCACGGTGATCGCCTCCGTGCTGCGCCCCTATCAGGGCGTGCTCACCGCCGTCAGCGGGCACATCAACTGTCACGAGGCCGGCGCCATCGAGTCCACCGGCCACAAGGTCATCGCCCTGCCCAGCACGGACGGGAAGATCACCGCCCGGCAGGTGGCCGACTATGTGGAGTGGCACCGGAACGACGAGAGCGTGGAGCACATCGTCTACCCGGGTATGGTCTATATTTCCTTCCCCACCGAGGGCGGCACTCTGTATACCAAGGCAGAGCTCACCTCCCTGTACGACACGTGTCTTGCCTACAGTCTGCCCCTGTTCATCGACGGAGCCCGTCTGGGCTACGGCCTCACCGCCGACGGCTGCGACCTGACGCTGCCGGAGCTGGCCCAATTGTGCGACGTGTTCTACATCGGCGGCACCAAGGTGGGCGCCCTGTTCGGCGAGGCGGTGGTCATCACCAATCCGGCCCTGAAGCAGAACTTCCGGCCCCTGCAGAAGCAGCGGGGCGGCATGATGGCCAAGGGCCGCCTGCTGGGCCTCCAGTTCGACGCCCTGTTTACCGACGATCTGTATTTCCGCATTGCCCGGCATGCCGATGAGATGGCTTACCGGATCCGGGAGATCTTTGTCTCCGCCGGCTATCCCCTGCTGTTTGACTCCCCCACCAATCAGCAGTACCCCATCCTGCCGGATCGTGAGTTGGCCATTCTGGGGGAAAACTTCGGTTACGAGTACTGGACCCGGGTGGATGCAGAGCACTCCGGCGTCCGTTTCTGCGCCAGCTGGGCCACAACGCCGGAGCAGGTGGACGCTCTGGCACAGGCGGTCCGGGATCTGCGAAAATAAGCGCATCCATGGCAAAGCGGCACGGGACCCCCCGTGCCGCTCTCTTTTTGCGGTTTCAGATCTTTTTGGCGGCGACGTCGCACAGCTGAATGCCGATCCCCTTCTTCGCCGCGGCGCTGCGTCCGGCGTTGAGGACCTTCTCACGGTATTTGCCCAGCAGCTGCACCAGCATGTCGTCGCGCTTCTCCTGGGACATGGTCTTCAGCAGGGTATGTGCCATGGAGGCGGCGGTGTCCGGATTCTTGGCCAGGATGGAACCCAGGATGCCGCCGGAGGCGCCCAGCTTCCCGGCCAGAGCCGGCACCAGCACGTCCACCAGGGAATCGTAGTCGATTTCGTCTACCAACAGCTTGATTTCGATCATAGGATCCTCCTTTGGAAAGAAGACGCCGGAAAAGTCTTCCGGCGTCTTCTTGCGGTCACATTACGCCTTGGGGCCGGCAGCCACGACCTCTGCGCTCATCTTGGTGTATTTCTTGAAGTTCTCGTTGAAGCTGTCAGCCAGCTTCTTGCAGCTGGCGCGATAGGCGGCCTTGTCCTCCCATGTGTTCTCCGGGATCAGCAGCTCGCTGGGCACGCCCTCGATGGCAGTGGGCACCTGGACGCCGAAGGTGGGATCGGTGACGAATTCGCCCTTTTCGATCTCGCCGGTCAGCGCGGCGGTGACCATGGCGCGGGTGTAGCTGAGCTTCATGCGCTTGCCGGTGCCGTTCCAGCCGGTGTTGACCAGATAGACCTTGGCGCCGGACTTCTCCACCTTCTCCGCCAGCATGGCGGCGTAGACGGAGGGATCCAGGGGCAGGAAGGGCTCGCCGAAGCAGGTGGAGAAGGTGGGCACCGGCTCGGTGATGCCGATCTCCGTGCCGGCCACCTTGGAGGTGAAGCCGGAGACGAAGTAGTACATGGCCTGGTTGCGGTCCAGCTTGCTGATGGGGGGCAGCACGCCGTAGGCGTCGGCGGTCAGGAAGATGACCGTCTTGGGCACGCTGGGGCTCATGCCGGACAGCTCGGCGTTGGGGATGTACTCCACGGGGTAGCCCACGCGGGAGTTGACAGCCAGGGAGTCGTCGTCAAAGTCGAATTCCCGGGTCTCGGGATCCATGACCACGTTTTCCACCAGGGAGCCGAACTTGATGGCGTTGTAGATCTCCGGCTCGCCCTCGGGGCTCAGATTGATGCACTTGGCGTAGCAGCCGCCCTCGAAGTTGAAGACGGAGTCGTCGGCCCAGCCGTGCTCGTCGTCGCCGATGAGCATGCGGTTGGGATCGGCGGACAGGGTGGTCTTGCCGGTGCCGCTGAGGCCGAAGAACACGGCGCTGTCGCCCTCCTTGCCGATGTTGGCGGAGCAGTGCATGGGGAACACGCCCATCTTGGGCAGCACGTAGTTCATCACGGAGAACACGGACTTCTTGATCTCGCCGGCGTACTGGGTGCCGCAGATGACCACCTCATTGTCCTCATAGTTCACCAGGATAGCGGCCTCGCTGCGGGTGCCGTCAATCTCCGGGATGCACTTGAAGCTGGGGGCGGCGATGATGGTATAGTCGGCGGTGAAGTTCTCCAGCTGCTCAGCCGTGGGACGGCGCAGCAGCTGATGGATAAACAGGTTCTGACTGGCCAGCTCGTTGACGATGCGGAACGCTTTGGTATACTTGGGATCGGCGCCGGCAAAGCCGTCGAACACGAAGATCTCCTTGCCCTGCAGGTAGGCCACCACCTTGGAGCGGATCGCCTCGTAGCGGGCCTTGTCGATGGGACGGTTCACCTTGCCCCAGGCGATGTCGTCATGGACGGCGGGGGTATCCACGATGAACTTGTCGTTGGCGCTGCGTCCGGTGTACTTGCCCGTCTTCACCACCAGGGCGCCGGTCAGAGACAGGGTGCCCTCGCCGCGGCGCAGAGCGTGCTCCGTCAACTGAGCGGGATTCAGGTTGCGGTAGATCGCCGCCGCATTGATGATGCCCAGCTTTTCCAGTCCGTACGTTTCCATAGGTCATTCCTCCTGTATCGTCAAAATGGTGTGGTATTGCCTTACTCCGTTGATTATACCACGCATTTCCGGAAAATGATAGTCCCTTTTCCCCTTCCGAAAAAATATTCATAAAAAAGAGGACCCCGAGGGTCCTCTTTTTATTCACAACAGCGAGCGATGGCGGCCAGCAGGACGTCCTTTCCCGTTCCCTTCTCCGCGGAAAAGGGGATCAGCTCGTCGCCCTCCCCCAGTTCCAGCGTCTCCCGGATCAGTGCCAGGCCGGGCGCGATCTCGCTCTTCTTCAGCTTGTCCAGCTTATTGGCCGCCACGATCAGGGGGCAGCCGGCGTCCCGGAACCAGCGGCGCATGGTCACGTCGTCTGCGGTGGGCTTGTGGCGGGCGTCCACGATCAGCACGCCCAGGGTGATGAGCCCCTCCGAAGCGAAGTAGCTCTCCATCAGCCGGCCCCAGCGGTCCCGCTCGCTCTGGGAGACTTTGGCGTAGCCGTAGCCGGGCAGATCGGTGAAGTAGATCCGATCGTCGATGCGGAAATAATTGATCTGGGTGGTTTTGCCGGGGGTGGCGCCCACCCGGGCAAAGTTCTTTCGCCCCAGCAGGCGGTTGATCACCGAGGACTTTCCCACGTTGGAGCGCCCGGCAAAGGTCACCTGCGGCCGCCCGTCCCGGATAAAGCTCTCCGGGCTGACGGCGGAGCGGACGAATTCCGCCCGATTAAAGTTGATCGCCATGACGCACCTCCGGCCGATTCTCCGGCGCGGACGACAGAGCCGCCAGATGCTCCACGGCGGCGTGGCAGGACTGGGGAGCCAGTGCCGCGGCAAAGACGGCGTCCACCGTCTCCACCGGGATGAAATGCAGGGCCTTGCGCACCGTCTGGTCGATCTCCTCCAGGTCCTTCACGTTGTCCTTGGGCAGGATCACGGTGGTGATGCCGTTTCGCAGGGCGGCCATGGTCTTTTCCCGCAGGCCGCCGATGGGCAGCACGCGGCCCCGCAGCGTCACCTCGCCGGTCATGGCCACGGTGGACCGCACCTTCCGCCCGGTGAGGGCAGAGAGGATGGCCGTGGTGATGGCAATGCCGGCAGAGGGTCCGTCCTTGGGTACGGCGCCCTCCGGGAAGTGGATGTGGATATCCTTTGTCTTGTAGAAATCCTCCTCAATGCCCAATTCCGCAGTACGGCTGCGCAGGCAGCTCAAGGCGGCCTTGGCGGACTCCTGCATCACCAGGCCCAGGTTGCCGGTGAGCTCCAGCTTGCCGCTGCCGGTGACCGCGTTGGCCTCCACCTCCAGCAGTTCACCGCCCACCTCGGTCCAGGCGAGACCGTTGACCACGCCGATCTGGTCCTTCCCTTCCCGCTCCGGCTCCCGGTATTGAGGCACGCCCAGGAGCTCCTTCAACTCGCTCTCTGTAATGTTAACTTGCTTTACATCTTTTGATACGATCTGCATAGCGGCCTTGCGGCACAGCTTGCCCAGCTGTCGCTCCAGCACGCGGACGCCGGATTCGCGGGTGTAGTCGGCGATGATGGCGCGCAGGGCGCCGTCGCTGATATGGATCTGGCTTTTTCGCAGGCCGTGCTCCTTGCGCTGCTTGGGCAATAGATGACGCTTGGCGATCTCCACCTTTTCCTCGTCGGTATAGCTGCCCAGCTCGATGACCTCCATGCGGTCCAGCAGGGGCCGGGGGATGGTGGACAGTGTGTTTGCCGTGGTGATGAACATCACCTGGCTCAGATCCACCGGCACCTCCAGGAAGTGATCGCGGAAGCTGTGGTTCTGCTCGCTGTCCAGCACCTCCAGCAGAGCTGCGGAGGGATCGCCCCGCAGATCGCTGCCCAGCTTATCGATCTCGTCCAGCACCAGCAGAGGGTTCATGCTGCCGGCGCGGGTCAGGGCCTCGATGATGCGGCCCGGCATGGCGCCGATATACGTCTTGCGGTGGCCCCGGATATCCGCCTCATCCCGCACGCCGCCCAGGCTCAGCCTGGCCAGCTTGCGGTTCATGGCCTTGGCCACGGAGATGGCAATGGAGGTCTTTCCCACGCCGGGAGGACCCACCAGGCAGAGGATCTTGCCCTTGGCTTCCGGGTTGATCTGCCGCACGGCAATGAATTCCAGCACCTGCTCCTTCACCTTTTCCAGGCCGAAGTGGTCCCTGTCCAGCACGGCGCGTGCCCGCTCCACGTCGCTGCGGTCCCGGGTGCGCTTGCCCCAGGGCAGATCCAGGCACACGTCCAGATAGTTGCGGATCACGGAGGCCTCGGCGCTGCCGTAGGGCTGCTTGCCCAGACGGTCCAGCTCCTTCATCAGCTTCTTGCGGACCTCATCGCCGACCTTTGCCTTCTCGATCCACTGGGCGTACTCTGTCAGCTCCTCGTCCTCGTCCTCGCCCAACTCCTGCCGCAGCACCTTCACCTGCTCCCGCAGGATGGTATCCTTCTGCAGGCGGGAGACCCGCTCCCGGACCCGCTGCTCCAGCCGCAGTTCCATGGAGATCACGTTGACCTCCCGGGCCAGGATCTCGTTCACCAGCATCAGCCGACGCACGGGATGGAGCTCCTCCAGCACCCGCTGGCGATCTGTGTGGCGCAGAGTGACGTTCTGGGCGATATAGTCGGCCAGGTAGCCGGGGTCCCGGCTGTCCAGGATAGTGGAGGCCAGCTCCTCGCTGAGGTTGGGCACCAGGTCCCGGTAGGCGCCGAAGATGGCGTAGGTCTGCCGCAGCAGGGCCTCCACCCGATCCGTCTGACGGCCGGGCAGCTCCTCCTCCAGCAGCTCCACGTTGGCCTGCAGGAAGGGCTTGGTCTGCCACAGGCGGTGGATCCTGGCGCGCTGCTCCCCCTCCGCCACCACACGCACGGAGCTGTCGGAGGTCTTGATGATATGGAGGATGCGGCACACGGTGCCCACGGTGAACAAATCGTCCTCCTGGGGCTGCTGGGTGCCGATGTCCTTCTGGGTCACCAGAAAGATCCGCCGGTCGCTGTCCATGGCGTGATCCAGGGCGAAGATGGAAATCTCGCGCTCGGCGTCAAAGCTGATGGTGAGCGCCGGAAAAACGGTCATGCCCCGGAGGGCTACCGCCGGTATGTTCAAGGTTGTCAGTTCCATGGGGTTCTCCTTACTCTGGGGTAGAAAAAAGGGGGCGGCAATTGATGCGCCGCTCCCCTATTTGTCGCTTCAGGAGGCGGTGGCTCCTTCCCTGTCACTCTTGCCGGTCTTGATTTTCGCCCGGCGGGAGGTCTTTTCCGCGTCTCGCTCCACCAGCGGCTCCGCGCTGCTGCGCACACACGCCTCCGTGATGGTCACGTGGGTGATGGTGGGATCGGAGGGGATCTCGTACATCAGCGGGGTCAGGATGCCTTCCATCACGGCCCGCAGGCCGCGGGCGCCGATGTTGCGCTCGATGGCCAGATCGGCCACGGCCTCCAGCGCCTCCGGCTGGAAGCTCAGCTCCACGTCGTCGTATTCCAGCAGCTTTTGATACTGCTTCACCAGGGCGTTCTTGGGCTCGGTGAGGATCCGAACCAGGTCCTCCCGGCTCAGGCCGTTCAGAGCGGTGATCACCGGCAGACGGCCTACCAGCTCCGGGATGATGCCGAATTTCAGCAGATCGTGGGGCTGGACCTCCTGCAGCAGGGCGCCGGTGCGGCGCTCCGCCTTGCTCTCCACCACCGCGTCAAAGCCGATGCCCTTGCGGTCGGTGCGCTGCTCGATGATCTTCTCCAGGCCGTCAAAGGCGCCGCCGCAGATGAAGAGGATGTTGCTGGTGTCCACCTGGATGAACTCCTGGTGGGGATGCTTGCGTCCGCCCTGGGGCGGCACGTTGGCCACAGTGCCCTCCAGCAGCTTCAGCAGAGCCTGCTGCACACCCTCGCCGGACACGTCGCGGGTGATGGAGGTGTTCTCGCTCTTGCGGGCGATCTTGTCGATCTCGTCCACGTAGATGATGCCGTGCTCGGCCAATTCCACGTCGAAATCCGCCGCCTGCAGCAGCCGCAGCAGGATGTTCTCCACGTCGTCGCCCACGTAGCCGGCCTCGGTCAGCGTGGTGGCGTCGGCAATGGCGAAGGGCACCTTCAGCACCCGTGCCAGGGTCTGGGCAAAAAGGGTCTTGCCGCTGCCTGTGGGGCCGATCATCAGGATGTTGCTCTTCTGCAGCTCCACGTCGGCGTCGCCGCCGAAGTAGATGCGCTTATAATGGTTGTAGACGGAGACGGACAGCGCGACCTTGGCGGCCTCCTGGCCAATGACGTACTGGTCCAGGACCTCCTTGATCTCCCGGGGCGTGGGCAGCTCATCCACGCTGGTGACGGTCTCCTCCTCCGTGTACCCGTCGTCCAGGATGGACATGCACAGCTGGACGCACTCGTCGCAGATGCGCACGCCGGGTCCCTGGATCATGCGGTGCACCTGGGATTCGTGCTTGCCGCAGAAGGAGCACCGCAGGGATTTCTTCTCGTCTGCCATTTCCTTACCTCTTGTAAATGACCTTGTCCACCAGGCCGTATTCCCTGGCCTCCTCGGCGGCCATCCAGCGGTCGCGCTCAGAGTCGGCCTTGACCTCCTCCGGCGTCCTGCCGGTGTTCTCGGCCAGGATCCTGTTCAGGCGCTGCTTGATCTTGAGGAAATGCTCCACGTCGATCTCCATATCCGTCACCTTGCCCTGGGTGCCGGCGGAAGGCTGGTGGATCATGATCTCGGCGTTGGGCAGGGCGATGCGCTTGCCCTTGGCGCCGGAGCTCAGCAGAAAGGCGCCCATGCTGGCAGCCATGCCGATGCAGATGGTGGACACGTCGCACTTGATATACTGCATGGTGTCGTAGATGGCCATGCCCGCGGTAACGGAACCGCCGGGGCTGTTGATATACATCTGGATATCCTTATCGGGGTCCTGGGCCTCCAGATACAGCAGCTGGGCGACGACCAGACTGGCGGTGGTATCATTGACCTCTTCTCCCAGGAAGATGATACGGTCATTGAGCAGACGGGAGAAAATATCGTAGGACCGTTCGCCGCGGTTGGTCTGCTCCACAACATAGGGGACTAAGCTCATAGGGGTTACCTCCTGTTCAAATGTATGCTACCAAATCATACCCGCCTTACGTGATTTCTAACAGGGAGAGCGGTGGATCACTCCTCCGTCTTCTCCTCGGTCTCTTCCTTCTTCTCGCTCTCCTCGGCGGGGGCTACGGCCACGGCGCTGTCGGCCACCACGCGAATGACCTTCTCCCGCAGGAGCTGGTCCTTCACGTCCTCGGCGCGCAGATACTTGCGGACGTTCTCCAGGTCCATGTTGTACTGGTCGGCGATCTTCTTCATCTCGGCCTCGATCTCTTCGTCGGAGCACTCCAGGTTCTCGGCCTTCTTGATGGCCTCCACCGCCAGATCCATGCGTACCTGACGCAGAGCGGGCTCCGCCGCCTCGGCCTTCACCTTCTCTTCGCCGCCGGCGAACTGGGTGTACTGCTCAAAGGTCAGACCCTGAGAGGCCAGCTGCTGCTTGAGATTGTTCAGCATGTTCTCGGCCTGGGCGTCGATCATCTCCTGGGGGATGTCGGCCTCGATACCCTCGGCCACCTTGTCCATCAGCACGTCCTCAAAGGCGCGCTGGGCGGCCTTGGTCCGCTCCTCGGTGATCTTCTTCTTCAGGTCGGCCTTCAGTTCCTTCAGGGTATCGAACTCGGACACGTCCTTGGCAAACTCATCGTCCAGGGCGGGGACTTCCTTCACCTTGACTTCATTGACCTTCACGTGGAATACCACGGGTTTGCCGGCCAGCTCGGGGGTATAGTTCTCCGGGAAGGTGATGTCGATGTCCTTCTCCTCGCCGGCCTGCATGCCGATCAGCTGATCCTCGAAGCCGGGAACAAAGCTGCCTGAGCCGATTTCCAGGTCGAAGTTCTCGCCCTTGCCGCCCTCAAAGGGCACGCCGTTATCAAAACCCTCAAAGTCGATGTCAGCGGTATCGCCCTTCTTTACGGCGCGCTCCACGCTCACCAGGCGGCTGTTGCGGTCAGCCATCTCCTTCAGGCGGGCGTTCACGTCGGCAGCCAGGACCTTAACCTCGGCACGGGGCGCCTCCAGGCCCTTGTACTGGCCCAGCTTCACCTCGGGATAGACGGCCACGGTGCACGTAAAGGTGACGCCGTCCTTGCCCACGTTGTCCAGCTCCACCTGGGGATAACCCACGGTGGTCAGGTTCTGCTCCTTCACGGCGGCCTCATAGGCGTCTGGCAGGACGATATTCACCGCCTCCTCATAGAAGACCTCAGAGCCGTAGTGCTGCTCAATGATCTTCCGGGGAGCCTTGCCGGTGCGGAAGCCGGGGACGTTGATTCTGCCGCGCATCTTGTAATACGCCTTGTTGACGGCAGCCTCGAACTCCTCGGGGCCCACCTCGATGGTCAGGACGACCTTGCTGTTCTCGATCTTCTCACAGGATTTTACACTCATTACTCTCTTCCTCCGTTCAGCACTGATCGGAATCAGTGCGGTTTCTATTTTCAATCAGTGCAATTAAATATGATAGCAGAAAACAATGACAATTTCCACACTTTTTTGCGTCAATCGCAAATTTTTTTCGGAACGAACTGCAGATAGTCCGCTGCGACAAGGGAGTATTCCACGCCGCCGTACTGTCCCTCCAGGGCGCGGCGCTGTACCACGCCGTGGAGATGACCGTAATAACAGGCCCGGACGCCGTATTCCGCCAGCACGCTCAGCAGCTCCGGACAGCGATACCCCTGGTAGATGGGCGGATAATGCAGAAAGCACAGCTTCGGCGCGCTGCCCGCCGCCACCAGAGACATCCGCAGACGGCCCGCCTCCCGGGCGATCATCTTCTCGTTGTGCGCCCGCTCCGGCCCGTCCAGCTCGTAAAACCAGCCCCGGGTGCCGCACAGGGCCACGTCGCCGTACCACAGGCAGTTGTTGTGAAGGATCTCCAGCGTTTCCAGACCGTTGTCGGCAAAAAAGCGCTTCATCTTGGCGGCTGTGTTCCACCAGTAGTCGTGGTTGCCCTTCAACAGGATCTTCCGCCCCGGCAGGGCGTCGATAAACCTCAGATCCTCCAGCGACTCCTCCAGACTCATGCCCCAGCTCAGGTCGCCGCACAGCACGGTCACGTCGCCGTCCTGCAGCCGGGAAAAGGCCTCCTGAAGCCGCTCCACGTAGCCCTCCCAGGCCGTGCCGAAGACCTCCATGCTCTTGTTGCTGCCCAGGGACAGATGCAGGTCCCCGATGGTATACAGTGCCATACCTCGCTCCTTACAGTATCCTTCTCAGGTTGTTCCAGAAGATATCCTCCAGCAGCTCCTCGCCATAGCCCCGTGCCGCCAGCGCCTCGTACAGCAGCGGCACATCCTGGAGGCCGCGCATTCCGGCAGCCAGAGCCTCACAGCCGTCCAGATCGCCGCCCAGGCAAAGGGTCTTTTCTCCGCCCAGCTCCAGGAATCGCTCGACGTGGGCCACCAGCTCCTCCATGGTGCCGTCCTTCCCCACGAAATCGCGGTAGAGGTTGATGCCCACGACTCCGCCGCTGTCCCGGATGGCCCGGAACATGTCGTCTGTCAGGTTGCGGGGATGGGCACACAGGGCGCGGCTGTTGGAGTGAGACGCCACAATCGGGCGCCGTGCCATACGGATCAGATCCCAGAAGCCGGGATCCGACATATGGGACATGTCGGCGTAAATGCCGCAGTCCTCCAGCCGCCGCACGAATTCGCGCCCCTGTGGGGAGAGGCCGCGGTCCGGGTCATTTTTATTGGTGCCGCACAGGACGTTGGGATGATTCCACACAGGGTTCAGAAGCCGCACACCCCAGGCGGCCACGGTGTCGATCCGCTCCGTTTCGCAGTCGATCAGATCCGCGCCCTCTATGGAGAGCAGGGCGGCGATCCGTCCGTCCTCCACGGCGGCGTCCACCTGGTTGCCGGTGCGGCAATGGCGCACCAGATCGGCGTTGTCCGCCATCTCCTTCAAAAAGCAGTCGTGCATCCGCAGGCACTGGGCCCACAGGCCGTCCGCCGGCGGATAATAGGGGTCGTGGTACAGGGCGAAAAACTGGGCGTAGCGTCGGAACTGACGGCCCCGGACCAGGTCCACGTGTCCTCCGTTCCGGCGCAGGCTCTCCACCTCGGCAAAATAGGCCCGGAAGCCCTCCGGCATGCCGACAGTGTCCTCCGGCCGGATGGCACAGCGGTGGATGGTGTCGCAATGTGCGTCGAAATACGAAATCATATCACACCTCAAAAGCGTTCTCCCAATACACTATGCGGGCCTCTTTTCCCTCAGAATCCGCGTAGATCTCCGCCACGTCAAAGCGGGCGGGGCAGTCCAGCTCGTGCTCGCTGAGATAGTACAGGGCCGTCTTGCGCAGCCGCTCCCGCTTGGCGGCTGTCACCGCCTCCCGGGGCAGCCCGAACTGTACGCTGCTGCGGAGCTTTACCTCCACGAAGCACACCGTCCGCCCCTTGCGGGCGATCAGGTCGATCTCCCCGAAGCGGCAGCGGTAGCTGTGGGCCAGCAGCTCATAGCCCCGACGACGCAGCCAGGCCGCCGCCTGGGCCTCGCCCCAGGTACCGGCGCGGCGGCTCACCGTTTTGCCTCCCATTTCTTCAGAAAGGACATCCGGTGCTCCGGGCAGGGACCGTATCGGTCCAGCATGGCGTAGTGGAGCTTCGTGCCATAGCCCTTGTGCTTTGCAAACTGATACTGGGGGTATTCACGATCCAGCACGTCCGTCACGTAGCGGTCCCGGCTCACTTTTGCCAGGATCGAGGCCGCGGCGATGCTCTCGCTCCTTCCGTCTCCTCCCACCACGCAGGTATGGGGCGCTACAATGGCGGCGGACCTCCCCCGGTCCTTGTTTCCGTCGATCAGGGCGTGATCCGGCCGGATGGGCAGTCCGTCTATGGCCAGCTGCATGGCCTTCATCCGGGCGCTGAGAATATCGGTGGCGTCGATCTCCGCCGCCTCCACACGGGCCACGGACCAGGCCAGGGCCTGCTCCACGATTTGCCGGTACAGGGCCTCCCGCCGCTTCTCCGGCAGCTTTTTGGAGTCGTTGAGCCCCTCGATCAGCAGGTGGGGCGGCAGGATCACGGCGGCAGCGTACACCGGGCCCATCAGGGGACCGGCGCCGGCCTCATCCACGCCGCATACGGATTGAATACCTCTGGAGAAGAGGCTGTCCTCCCATGCCCAGGGGTGCTCCATCTCGTTCATCGTCCAATATCCTCCACCGTCTCCAGTGTAAAGCGTCCCAGCTTGCCGCCCCGGAACTCGTCCAGCAGGATCCGGGCCATGCGCTCGGTGTCCACCTCCGCTCCCCGCATCAGGAAGCCCCGCTTGCGCCCGGCCTTGATCAGCAGATCGTAGCCGCTGTCCCCCGCCTCCGGAGTCACCTTATAGCGCTCTGCCAGCGTGTCGGCGTAGTGTGCGCCCAGGTATTCCATCAGGTAACCGGCCAGCTCCTCAATGTCCATCACGTCGTCCTTGATGGCGCCGGTAAAGGCCAGGTGGAGTCCCACTTGGCTGTCGTCGAATTTGGGCCACAGGATACCCGGCGTATCCAGCAGCTCCAGGCTCTGATCCACGGGCACCCACTGCTTGCTGCGGGTGACGCCGGGCCGATCCTCGGCCCTGGCGGTCTTGCGGCGGGCCACCTTGTTGATGAAGGTGGACTTGCCCACATTGGGGATGCCCAGCACCATCACGCGGATGGTGCGGCCCACCTGTCCCTTGGACTCCCAGCCGGCGATCTTGTCCTTCAAAAGCTCCCGCACCGCTGCGGCGAACTGAGCCGTGCCGCTGCCGCCCTTGGCGTTGGCCTCCAGCACGGCGCAGCTCCGCTCCCGGAACCAGGCCGCCCAGCGCTTGGTCTCCCTGGGATCTGCCTGATCCACCCGGTTGAGTACCACCAGCCGGGGCTTTCCCGCCGTCATCTCGTCTATGTCGGGGTTGCGGGAGGCCATGGGGATGCGGGCGTCCAGGATCTCGCACACAGCGTCCATGTGTCCGATTTCCGCGGCGATCATGCGCTTCGTCTTCGTCATATGTCCGGGGAACCAGCTCAGGCCCTCGATCTGCATATCGTTCACCTCTCGTGTCGTCGCAATAATTAATTAATTATATCATACTTTTCCCCATATGGGAAGAGCCGCAGGCATCGCGGATTTCGCGTCTGCGGACGCGGCGCGTATCATCATCCTTCTCAGCCCGCGGGATGTGCCGGCGCAGCAAGTGTGCGGCGTGGCTGCATCCCTGTCAAAAAACGGCGCCGCACTTTTCAAAATGGAAAAACCGCCCACAACTGTGGGCGGTTTCGGATCGGCTCGATTGCTTACAGCTTCTCGCGCACCTTGGCGGCCTTACCGACGCGATCGCGCAGGTAGTACAGCTTGGCGCGGCGGACGTAGCCGTGGCGCACCGTCTCGATGGTGGCGATGGACGGAGAGTGGACGGGGAACACCTTCTCCACACCCACGCCGTAGGAAATGCGGCGCACGGTGATGGTCTCCTCGATACCGCCGTGCTTCTTGGCGATCACGATGCCCTCGAAGACCTGGATACGCTCGCGGGAGCCTTCCTTGACCTTCACGTGCACGCGAACGGTGTCGCCCACTTCCACCTGAGGCACTTCGGCCTGCAGCTGCTTTTCATTCAATGCCTTGATGAGATCCATGGATATTTCCTCCTGATAATATAGGTGTTCATGCCGCCATATTTGCGGCGCCTTGCTTTCCGCGCCGACGACAGAGGACCGCCCTTTTTTCATGCCGTAAAAGGATATCACAGTTTCCCGGCAAATGCAAGCATTATTTTCATTTTTTCCGGCTTTCACCGAAAATCCCTGCCGTCTGCATCCAGGACAGCCCGGCGGCGGACCCGAATGAAATCCGGAGCCAGCTCCGGCAGATACCGCTCGATGGCCTTGCCCAGCAGCTGGGGATTGAGCCCTGGGTTCTGGGCCTGCACGGTGACGTCGGCCCGGATCACGCCCTCCTCCTCCGTCAGCGACACGGCCCGGATCATGGGCGCGATGTCCACCTCGGCCAGTTCTTTTCGTTTGGTGCGCTTCTGGATCACCAGCGACGGGCTGGAAAACAGCTCCCGCAGCTTCTCCGCCGCCTCGGCGGGAACGCCGCCGTCATACTCCAGCCACAGGTCCGCCCGCAGCCAGGCCAGCTCCCGCACGGGACGCGCCGCCGGATAACAGTCCAGCACCCGCAGACCCCGGGGCATACCGGTGTTCAGCCGCTCCGCGATCCCGGCGCCGTCAGATTCCTGCACCACCTCGAAGTCCAGCAGCTCGCAGTCGCTGGACTGGCCCACCGGCAGAGGCAGGACGATGGAGAGGATGGGATGGGGGTGGTAGCCCTGGGAGTGCCTGATATCCAGCTCCGTCCGGGGAAAGGCCCGCTGAAAGGTGCGCATGAGATCCAGATGGGAGATCCAGGATGCCTGGGCCTCCTTGACGAACAGCAGCCGCAGCTTAGACATCGCACTTCCCCCCTACCAGTCGATTGGCGCCGCAGCCGTTGCAGCGGGTGCGGCAGTCCGGCGTAGTGAGGCCCTTCAGGGATCTCTGATACTCCCGCCAGAGGTAGTCCTCCGTCACACCGCTGGAGATCATGCTCCAGGGCATGATCTCGTCCCGCTCCCGGCGGCGGTTGGCGTAAAAGGCCGGGTCCACGCCGCACGCGGCAAAGGCCTCCTGCCAGCGCTCAAAGGAGAAGTACTCCTCCCAGGCGTCCAGAGTAGCGCCCTTGCGCCACACGGTCTCCAGCACCCTGCACAGTCTCCGGTCACCCCGGGCCAGCACCGCCTCGATGACGCTGGTGGCGCTGTCGTGCCAGTTATAGGTCACGGTCTTGGTGGTGATGGCCTCCCGCAGCAGCTTCACCCGGCGCTCATACTCCTCCCGGGAGATCTGGGGCTCCCACTGGAAGGCGGTGTGGGGCTTTGGCACGAACCAGGAGGTGGATACTGTGATCCGCACGCCCCGGTTCTTGTTGGGGGCCGCCTCCCGCCACGCGTGCATGACCCGGGCCGCCACGTCGGCGATGCCCAGCACGTCCTCGTCCGTCTCCGTAGGCAGGCCCAGCATAAAATAGAGCTTCACGGCGTTGTAGCCGCCGGCAAAGGCCGTGTGGCAGGAGCGCAGCAGCTCCTCCAGGGTCACGTTCTTGTTGATCACGTCCCGCAGCCGCTGGGTGCCCGCCTCCGGAGCGAAGGTCAGGCCGGTCTTCCGGCCCCGGGCCAGCCGCTGCATGATGCCCATGGAGAAGTTGTCCGCCCGCAGGGACGGCAGAGACAGGTTCACGTGGCGCCGGTCACAGAAGGGCTCCAGCTCGTCGCACAGCTCCGTCAGCGGCGGATAGTCGCTGGTGCTCAGGGAGGAGAGCGTCACCTCCTGATAGCCGGAGTCGTTGCAGGCCTCCACGCCGTAACGGGCGCATAGGTCGGCGCTCCGGCTTCGCACCGGGCGGTACACGTACCCCGCCTGGCAGAAGCGGCAGCCGCGGATGCAGCCCCGGAACAGCTCCAGCATCACCCGGTCCTGCACGATCTCCGTGGAGGGCACGATGGTCTTCACCGGGAAATAGGACTTGTCCATATCGGTCACGATCCGTTTGGTGACCACGGCAGGGGCACCCTGAAGCGGCGTGATGGCCGCCACAGTACCGTCGTCGTGATACGTCACGTCGTACAGACCGGGCACATAGAGGCCCGGCACCCGGGCGGCGCAGCGGAGGAATTCCTCCCGGCTCCAGCCCTCCCGGCGGGCCCGGCGGTGGAGCTGAATGAGCTCCACGGTACTGTCCTCCCCTTCGCCCAGGGAGACGATATCCAGAAAATCGGCCATGGGCTCGGCGTTGTACATGGCGGTGCCGCCTGCCACTACCAGGGGCGTCAGACCGGTGCGCTCCGCGCTGTGCAGGGGGATCCCCGCCAGGTCCAGCATGTTGAGCATGCAGGGAAAGGCCATCTCGTAGCCCACGGAAAAGGCCACGATGTCAAAATCCGCCACGGGATCCCCGGATTCCAGGGCGAAGAGGGGCATGCCGGCTCGGCGCATCTCCTGCTCCATGTCGCCCCAGGGGGCGTAGACCCGCTCGCACCAGACGCCTGGCATCTCATTCATCACGCCGTAGAGGATCCGCATACCCAAATTGGACATGCCGATCTCGTAGGTGTCCGGGAAGCAGAAGGCCACCCGGGTATCCACCTCTGCCCTGTCCTTGATCACCGCGTTATATTCTCCGCCCACGTAGCGCGCCGGCTTCTGCACCCGGGGCAGGATCCGTTCCAGTCTCTTGTCCACGTCAGTTCTCCTGTCGGTTAATCGTTGCTTGACAGTTTATTTTACCTTGCCGCGGCCCGTTTGACAAGCCCCTTTTCCCGCATGGCAGCCGCCAGAAGCCCCAGAGCTCCCACCAGCAGAAAGGGGCTGCCGCCCCGGCGGCTCACCAGCATTGCCCCCAGGACCGTCAGCGCGGTGCAGACGGCCAGGCTCACGGTGCCGGACACCCGGTCGGCCGTATACGGCTCGGTGAGCCGGGCGACGAGCAGCCACAGAAAACGCCCGCCGTCCAGAGGACGCGCGGGCAGCAGGTTGAAGGCCCCCAGCACCAGCTGCGTCCCGGCGTAGACGTAGGCCTCGGGCCACCGGCGGCCCAAGACGCCCAGCAGCCCGGCCAGCAGCAGATTGACGGCAGGGCCGGCCAGGGTCACCGCCATCTCAGCCCCGTAGGACAGGGACATGGTATCCGCGATCTCCATCTCCGCCCCGAAGGGCGAGATCCGCACCCGGCTGATCCGCCCGCCAAAGCAGCGCAGGGCCGCCCAGTGGGCGCCCTCGTGGAGCGCCGCCGCAGCCAGCAGGGCTGCCAGCAGCACCGGCGAGGACAGCACCACGAACAGCGCCAGCACCGCCGCCGTCAGCGGTGAGACGGTGAGGCGAGGCCGCTCAATCACTGACATAGTAGGCCGGATTCAGGTAGTCGCTGCCCTGCTGGAGCTCAAAGTGCAGGTGGGGCCCGGTGGTCTCTCCCGTCTCCCCCACCTCGGCGATGGGGTCGCCCCGGCTCACCTGCTGGCCCGCGGAGGCGGTGACGGCGCTGCAGTGGGCGTACAGGGTGGAGCAGCCGTTTTCGTGGGCCACCACCAGATATTTCCCCAGCTCCGCCGCCTCGGCCACCACCGTCACCGTCCCGTCGGCAAAGGCCCGGATCACGGTGCCGGCGTCGGCGCCGATATCCAGGGCGTAGTGGAATTTCTGTCCGCCCTGAATCGGGTGGTCCCGGTAGCCGAAGCCGCTGGTGACTACTCCCTCCACCGGGTCAGTGTAGGCAAAGCCCAGGATGCGCTGGGTCAGGCATACGTTGGCGGGGGTGTTTTCCGGTGTGTAGACCACCTCCCCCTCCGCTGCCTCCGGCGTTTTCTCCTGCTCCGCCGGCACCTCCGCCGGGCCGAAAACAGCCGTGTAGGCGTCGGTGAGGGCCTCCCCCACCGTCCCGCCGGAGACGGCCCGGCCCACCGACGAAAAGGCCGCCGTGAAGTCGGCGCTCTCTCCCAGCAGCTTGAGCATCTGCTGGCGGTATTGCTCCATGACGTTGGGCATGGCCAGCTTCACCGTCACCACCAGCAGCAGCAAGGCCGCGCTGATCCCCATCTGCCAAAGCCGCCGCTGCTCGCCCCGTCGGGGCGGGTCCTCCCGCCTGCCCTGCTTCGGCACGTCGGCCAGCCGCCTGCCGTCCCGCCGGGCCGCCGCCCCGCCCGCCGGAACGCTCCGGCTCCCGTTCCACCGCTGTCCCGCCATGGTATCCCCCTCCTTGTCCGCGTTTGGTACGAGTATATGAGCGGCGAAGGACGGGCAGAACGAAAAAAAGAGGAATGCCGTCGGGGCTCCCTCCGCAAGGAAGGTCCCCGGTTTTTTGTTTGAACTGGTATTTGGCGGATCATCTGCCTCAAAAAGTATGCTGCAAGCTACGAATAGCCCTGTCATTGCGAGGAGCGAAGCGACGTGGCAATCCGTATTCTCCAGTTGAAAAAGCTGCGGAAAACGGATTCCCACGTCACCAGTGTGCGCACTGGTTCCTCGGAATGACAGG
>JAFRSI010000051.1 GCA_017427645.1 Oscillospiraceae bacterium
CGGCAAGGAGCTGGACTTCACCTACGGCGACTGCCAGCATGAGATGGACATGGTGAACAAGGCGTTCATCGAGGTCATGATCGAGGGCGACGCCAACGGCCGCGGATTCCAGTATCCGATCCCGACCTATTCCATCACGCGCGACTTCGACTGGTCCGAGACCGAGAACAACAAGCTCCTCTTCGAGATGACCGCCAAGTACGGCACCCCCTACTTCTCCAACTACATCAACTCCGATATGGAGCCCAGCGACGTGCGCTCCATGTGCTGCCGCCTGCGTCTGGACCTGCGGGAGCTGCGCAAAAAGTCCGGCGGCTTCTTCGGCTCCGGCGAGTCCACCGGCTCCATCGGCGTGGTGACCATCAACCTGCCCCGCATCGCCTATCTGGCCAAGGATGAGGCCGATTTCTACAAGCGTCTGGACGATCTGATGGACATCTCCGCCCGCAGCCTGAAAACCAAGCGCACCGTCATCACCAAGCTGCTGGAGCAGGGCCTGTACCCCTACACCAAGCGCTATCTGGGCACCTTCAGCAACCACTTCTCCACCATCGGCCTGATCGGCATGAACGAGGTGGGTCTGAACGCCAAGTGGCTGCGGGCCGACCTGACCGACCCCAAGGTCCAGCGCTTCGCCCGGGACGTGCTCAACCACATGCGCGAGCGCCTGTCCGACTATCAGGAGATGTACGGCGACCTGTACAACCTGGAGGCCACCCCCGCCGAGTCCACCACCTATCGCTTTGCCAAGCACGACAAGGAGGAGTTCCCCGACATCATCACCGCCAACATGAACGGCACCCCTTACTACACCAACTCCTCCCACCTGCCCGTGGGCTACACCGAGGACGTGTTCTCCGCCCTGGATATCCAGGACGATCTGCAGACCCTCTACACCTCCGGCACCGTGTTCCACGCCTTCCTGGGCGAGAAGCTGCCCGACTGGAAGGCCGCCGCCAACCTGGTGCGGAAGATCGCCGAGAACTACAAGCTGCCCTACTACACCATGTCCCCCACCTACTCCGTCTGCCGCGACCACGGCTACCTGACCGGCGAGCAGTACACCTGCCCCATCTGCGGCCAGAAGACCGAGGTATACAGCCGCATCACCGGCTACTATCGCCCGGTGCAGAACTGGAACGACGGCAAGGCCCAGGAGTTCAAGGACCGCAAGGTCTACAACATCGGCCATTCCGTGCTGACCCACACGGGTCCCAACCCGGCCCCGGCGGACGAGCCCCAGAGCGCCCCCGCCGTTCCCGCCGCTGAAAATCCGGTGCAGACAGAGGCCCCTGCTGCAGCGGAGAGCGGCATCCTCCTGTTCAAGACCCCCACCTGCCCCAACTGCAAGGCCGCCAGCGCCCTGCTGGACAAGGCCGGTATCGCCTACACCCCCCTGAATTCCAACGAGGAGAAGGAACTGGTGATGAAGTACGGCGTCAAACAGGCCCCCACCCTGGTGCTGATCAACGGCGACAGCTTTGAGAAGTACCGCGGCGTGTCCGACATCAAGGGCTGGCTGATGAAGAAGTAAGGGAGAGAGCGGATATGCATGATATTATCGTAGTCGGCGGCGGTCCCGCCGGTATGACGGCGGCACTGTACGCCCAGCGCAACGGCAAGAGCGCCCTGGTGATCGAGAAGAACGGCTTCGGCGGTCAGATCACCCACTCCCCCAAGGTGGAGAACTATCCCGGCACCCTGTCCATGAGCGGCAACGAGTTTGCCGAGCAGACCCTGAACCAGATCCTGGCCCAGGGCGCGGAGATCGAATTTGAGACTGTGACCGGCGTCCGCGACGAGGGCGACCACAAGGTGGTCACCACCGAAGAGGGCGGCGCCTACGAGTGCCGGGCCGTGGTCCTGGCCACAGGCGTCAAGCACCGGATGCTGGGCCTGGAGGGCGAGGACGAGCTGGTCGGCGAGGGCATCTCCTTCTGCGCCGTGTGCGACGGCGATTTCTACGCCGGCAAGACGGTCTGCGTGGCCGGCGGCGGCAACTCCGCCCTGCAGGAGGCCATCCTGCTGGCGGAGAAGTGCAGGGAGGTCGTCATGCTGCAGGATCTGCCCTTCTTCACCGGCGAGTCCCGCCTGCAGGACGTGCTCTTTGCCCGGGACAACGTCCGCTCCCTCACCGAGGTCAAGTTCAACCGGCTGCTCACCGAAAACGGCGAGCTGCGGGGCGTGGAGATCCTCCACGACGGCCAGACCAAGCAGATCCCCTGCGACGGTCTGTTCGTGGCCATCGGTCTGATCCCGGAGAACGAGCCCTTTGCCGACCTGGCCGACCTGAACAAGTTCGGCTATTTCGACACCGACGAGCAGTGCCTCACCAAGACGCCCGGCGTATTCGTGGCCGGCGACTGCCGCAGCAAGTTCGTCCGCCAGCTGACCACCGCCGTGGCCGACGGCGCCACCGCTGCCCTGGCCGCCTGCCGGTATATCAACGGGCTGTAAGTACACGCAGCAAAACAGCAGGCCGAACGGAGTTTTCCGTTCGGCCTGCTGTTTTGTGTTTATCGGATGATGGAGCGGATCAGCGCTTTTTGGCCTCCGCCAGGATCAGCGCCTCGATCTTCTCCCGGGCCTTGGCGTCCAGGGTGTCGGTCTTTCCGGAAAAGAAATCCTCGATCACACCCAGATGAACGCCGGTTTTGTAGTTGATCTTGTAGTTGATCAGACCCAGCTCTTCCTTCCGTTTTCTCAGTTCCTGATTATCCATGTGCTCCTCCTTTATCGTGGGGGTAAACTCTCCGGCGGTGAGGATCTATTCCACCTCGATCTGCTTGATGTTCATCTCGTTCCCCTGCTGCAGCCAGGTGTTGCCGCTGCCGCAGTGGGGGCAGGTCTTGCCGTACTGTACGGTGGGATAGGTCTTCTTGCAGTCGTCGCACCAGGTCACGGCGGGGATGGTCTCGCACAGCAGCCTGGCCCCGTCGAACAGGGGGAATTTCTTGGTGTACCAGTCCCAATAGCTGTAGAGATACGAGGTCACGATGCCCGAGACCTCTCCGAACTCCAGCGTCACGGAGCAGACCTTTTTCACCTGGTTCTCCTCGGCGATGCGACTCACCTGCTTGACCACGTAGTTTACCAATCCGAGTTCGTGCATATGCTCTCCCTGTTTGCCGACAGCCGCTTACTTTCCGGCTCCGGCGGTTTTCTTCTTCAGGATCTTGATGCTCCGCTTGGCGACGTAGGCGCCCATGGCCTTGAACTTGTCCTCCGCCGGGATCATCTTCGAATAGGCGTCGCCCATGTTGCGGATCAGGTGGATGGCGTCGAACTTGCACTGGACCGTGCACATGCCGCAGCCCAGGCACTTGTTGGTATCCACCACGCTGCGGCCGCAGCTCAGGCAGCGGGACGCCTCGGACTTGATCTGCTCCTCGGTGAAGATCATCCGCTCGTCGCGCATGGTGCGCACCTTGGCGGCATCCACGCCCTTGACGGCGCGCTTGGGCTTCTTGTAGGCCTCCACGGGCAGCACCACGTCGTCCTTGTCCAGGGGCGTGAAGTGGCGGGTGTTGCGGTGGATGGTCAGGGACTGGCCCTCGTTGACGAAGCGGTGCAGGGACACGGCGCCCTCACGGCCGGCGGCCAGTGCGTCCACCACGAACTTCTGGCCGGTGTAGACGTCGCCGCCCACGAAGATATCGGGCTCGGCGGTCTGCAGGGTCACGGGGTCGGCCTTGGCGGTGCCGTTGCGGTTGAACTCCACCCTGGTGCCCTTCAGCAGGTCCTTCCAGTCGGCCTTCTGGCCGATGCAGTAGAGGACCGTGGTGCAGGACTCGGCAGCGGTCTCGCCGTCGTCGAATTTGGGATCGAAGCGGCCCTCGGCGTTCTTCACGCTGAGGCACTTGCGGAACTTGATGCCCGCGCATCTGCCGTTCTCCGTCAGGATCTCCGTCTGGCCCCAGCCGGCATGGATCTCCACGCCGTCGGCCTTGCACAGCTCCTGGTCCTCCTCGCCCATGGGCATCTCCTCATAGGACTCCAGGCAGTAGAGCTTCACGCTGCTCGCGCCCTGGCGGATGGCGGTGCGGGCCACGTCGGCGCCGATGTTGCCGCCGCCGATGACCACCACGTTGCCGTGGAGGGGCACGGCCGTACCGGCGTTGACGGTCTTGATATAGTCCACGCCGGCCATAACGTTCCCGGCGTCGTCGCCGGGGACGTTCAGCTTGCCGCCGTACTGGAGACCCACGGCCACGAAGAAGCCCTTGTAGCCCTCGTCACGCAGCTGCTGGATGGTGACGTCCTTGCCCACCTCCACGCCGCAGCGGAACTGTACGCCCATCTCCCGGAGGATATCGATCTCCGCGTTGACGATCTCCTTCTCCAGGCGGAAGTTGGGGATGCCGGTGACCATCATGCCGCCGGGCACGGCGTCCTTCTCAAACACCACGGGGGAATAGCCCTCGATGGCCAGGAAGTAGGCGCAGGCCAGACCGGCGGGGCCGGAGCCGATGATGGCGATCTTCTGATCGAAGGGCTCCCGGGTGGTGGAGCACATGGGCGGTACGTAGCGGTGCTCGGCGTTGAGGTCCTGGGCGGCGATGAACTGCTTGATATCGTCGATGGCCAGGGCCTCGTCCACGGTGCCGCGGGTGCACTCGTCCTCGCAGTACTTGCGGCAGATGGCGCCGCAGACCGCCGGGAAGGGATTGTCCCGCTTGATGAGCTCCAGCGCCTCGCGGTACTTGCCCTCGCTGGCCATCTTGATATAGCCCTGGATGGCGATGTGCAGCGGGCAGGCCGCCTTGCAGGGGGCCGTGCCGGTGGGCCAGGTCTGGATCACGCCGTTCTCGTTCTTATAGTTCCAGTTCCACTTGTCCTCGCCCCACACGGTGTCGTCAGGCAGCTCCTGCTTGGGATATTCGATCTCCCCGTGCTTGGTGCACAGCTTCTGGCCCAGGCGGACGGCGCCGGCCGGGCAGACCTCCACGCACTTGCCGCAGGCCACGCAGTTCTCGGGGTTGACCTCCGCAGTGTAGGCCGAGCGGGACATATTGGGGGTGTTGAAGAGCTGGGAGGTGCGCAGGGCGTTGCACACGCCCACGGCGCAGTTGCACAGGCCGAAGATCTTGTTCTCTCCGTCGATGTTGGTGATCTGGTGGACGTAGCCCTTCTCCTCCGCCTTGTGGAGGATCTCCATGGCCTCGTCGTAGGTGATGTCGTGGCCCATGCCGGTCTCACGGCAGTAGTCGGCAAAGTCGCCCACGCCGATGCACCAGTACTGCTCGATATCGCCGGAGCCCTCGCCGCGGATGCGCTGCTGCTTGCGGCAGGAGCAGATGCCCACGCCGATCTGCCCCTCGTACTTCTTGAGCCAGTGGCTCAGATGCTCGATGTCCAGGGATTCGCAGTTGGCGGGGATGGCCTGCTCCACGGGGATCACGTGCATGCCGATGCCGCCGCCGCCGGGAGGCACCATCTGGGTGATGCCAGCCAGAGGCAGATAGGTCATGCGCTCGAAGAAGTCCGCCACCTGGGGGGTGACCGGGGAGATCTCCGGCCGCATGGTCATGATCTCCGCGCTGCCGGGCACGAACATATCCAGCACCCAGCGCTTCTCGTGATTGGGATTCTTGCCGTCCAGGTTCTCGAAGTGCCACTCCACCAGGCTGGCCTGGCACAGGGCCTCCAGCACCTTCTCCAGGTGCTCGTCCTCATAGCCGCTCAGCTTTTTCAGCTGGGCGAAGGTCTTGGGCTTGCGCTTGCCCATCTTCAATGCCACGTCCAGGCAGTCGTCGGCGATCTCCTTGCCGTACCGCCGCTCGGCGTACTGCAGGCCGCAGTCGATGCCCCAGTACTCGGGGGCTTCCGTGGACATCTTCTCCAGGCCCAGCAGGATCTCCTTGCGGTCCGTGATGATCTTGCCCAGCTTGAAGATCTTTTCGTCGCGGGTCATTTGCGCCATCTGTCTTTCCTCCATTCCAAGTCGCCCTATGGCGTTGACTTGCACAGCCTCCTGTTTCGACTGTTTTCAATCCAATTTACCACATATAAACACGCGGTGTCAAGGCTGTGCGCCGCCCCAATTCCCATCCCCCCTCATTTTTTATTTCAGCGGCGCCTTTTGAGAAAAAGCTCTTTGTATTTTCTACCATTTTCCGGCAGTTTATTTCGTGTATTATACACAAAAATAAGTGCAAAATTGACTTTTTCCCCATAATACGGTAAAATACTGCGTAACGGGTCCCCCACCGGGGGATCGCCATCCGACAAGACGAAAACCTGTTGAGAGAGGGATGTCAATTGAAAGACTTGAAGCATCTGATATACTTTGAGAAGCTCCTGCTGGAGGCCAACAACGAGCTGGTCCAGCAGGCGCAGCAGGAGGGCAGGATCTGCGTGGCTTACACGTGCGAAAACACGCCGGAGCCGCTGCTGAATCTGCCCGGCGCCTTCTCCACCCGTCTGCGGGCGCCCCGCACCGGATCCATGGAGATCGCCACCTACTATCTGACCAGCTTCCTGTGCGAGTACAGCCGGGCCCTGCTGGAGCGGGCCGTGGAGGGCGGATACAACTTCGCCGACTGCATCATCACGCCGGACGGCTGCTCCATGATGAACCGCTGCGTGGAGAACATGGAGCTGCTCAAGACCATGGGCCGGGACAAGCCCGACTTCTTCTACGAGTACATGGAGATCCCCATGAAGTCCGACGACAACGGGCTGAATCTCTATACGCTCCAGTGCCGGAATCACATCCTCAAGCCCCTGCAGGAGCACTATGGGATCGACATATCCGAGGAGGCCATCCGCCAGGCGGTGGCCGAGCACAACCGGGTCTGCCGGCTGATCCGGGCCATCGGCGAATTCCGCAAGGGGGAGCGGCCCACCATCACGGGCTATGAGTTCCACGTCATCACCCTGGCCACCTACGTCTGCCCCAAGTACCTGCTGATCGACAAGCTGGAGGAGACGCTGGAGGAGCTGAAGACCCGGGAGCCGGACGAGGTGAGCCCCTTCCGCGCCCGCGTGGCGGTCGTGGGCTCCGAGGTGGACGATATCGACTTCATCAAGCTGGTGGAGGACTCCGGCGCCTACGTCTGCGCCGACCGCTTCTGCTACGGCTCGCTGCCCGGGCGGGATCCCATCGTGCTCAACGACCAGGAGGACGCCCTGACCCAGATCTGCCGGATCTATATGGAGCGGGGTCAGTGCCCCCGGTATATGAACACGGCGAAGATGGACGCCCGGCGGACCTACGTGAACGCCATTGCCAAGGAGTACGGCGCCGACGGCATCATCTACGAGCAGATGAAGTTCTGCGATCCCTGGGCCTATGAGAAGATGCTGGGCTCGCACATCCTGCGGGAGGAGTTCAACTACCCCGTTCTGGCCGTGGACCGGCCCTATGCCATCGCCTCCTCCGGTCAGATGCGCACCCGTGTGCAGGCATTCGTGGAGAGCATCGAGATCAAGACGATTCAGAAAGGTGGTGCGAGCAATGGCTAAGGAGATCGGCGCCGATCGTTTCGGCGATTTTTACATCGACGGCGGCAAGGTCCGCAGGCGCCGCGAGTGGCGCGGCCTGTCCGACACCCTGTACGATTATTCCCGCTGGCTGACCATCATGGCCACGCTGGGCAAGTTCGTGATGAAGCCCCGCAACGTCAAGGCCATGTTCCGCTACCGGTGGATGGCCAACTATCTGGCCGTGCCCATGATGGTGGACCGCCACACCCAGGGCCTGCGGGGAGAATATCTGCGGATCTGCCACGAGGAGCAGGACCTGGTCATCAAGGACGTGGCCAAGCTGCTGGACAGTCTCTTCCGGGGCGACCGGCGCATCGGCAATGACACGGAATTCTCCAAGAAGGTCGTGCTGGTGGATGAAAACGAAATGACCGCGGTGATGATGGGCTTCCCCACGCTGAAATGTCTCAGCCGTGAGACGCCCTCCACTTACGTGTCCGTGCTGTTGAACCAGCACGCCGCCGAGCACTACATCGACGTGGCCCAGGAGTTCGGCCTGGCCGGCGACGTGTGCCCCATGCCCGAGGCCGAGGCCGGCGTCTCCATCGACGACGACGCCCCCATCCTGGGCGCCTGCGCCATCCAGTGCAACACCACCTGCGACGGCTCTCTGCTGGGCAACGGCGTGATCTCCCGCCGCCTGGAAAAGGAGAACGGCATCCCCGTGTTCCAGCTGGCGGCCCCCCTGCGCCACCGGGAGGACGACGTGCAGGAGTACGCCGCCCAGGAGATCCGCAACGCCATCGCCTTCATCGAAAAGCACACCGGCGAGAAGTGGGATTGGAAGGCGTACTTTGATTGCGCGCGCCGCGTCAACTACGCCACCCGCTGCCGCCAGGAATGGCTGGAGATGAACCGCACCCCCTACCCCCAGGTGTTCGGCTCCAACCTGGCCCTCTACACCGAGACCAACTACATGGCCATCTGCGGCAAGGTGCCCGAGTTTGAGCGGGCAGACCGGCGGATCACGAAGCTGGCCCGCCAGGCCTATGAGAAAAAGAAGATGGCCGCCAAGGAGTACCGCCACCGGGCCATCATCTGGGGCGTGCAGTCCCACTACTACATGGATTTCCTGGTATGGCTGCTGAACTGCTGGGGCATCGTCCCTCTGACGGATATGCTCTCCATGGTCTCCACCCGGGAGCTGAAGGAGGAGGACACCCCGGAGAACCGGGAAACCGCCATCTACGACATGGCCTGGCTCACCGAGAACATGATCATGCGCAACCGCACCCACGGCGGCTACCGTGTCCTGCTGGACGAGCTGTGGGAGTTCACACAGATGTTCAACGCCGATATGGTCATCCTCTGGGAGCACATGAGCTGCAAGGCCCTCACCGGCATGCACGGCATGTTCGAGGAGCGGGCCCGGGAGCTGGGCATCCACCTGGTCTGGGTCTCCCACGACCTGTTCGATCCCCGCATCATCTCCCGCCAGGGCGTTCGGGATCAGATCAACAACTATATGCGTACCGTCATGCGTGAGGAGCCCATCGACCCCTCTCTGGAAGTGCTGCATGACGAGGAATCCTGGTAAGGAACGGAGGAGAAAAAGCTATGTCTAAGATCGCCAAGATCCTTCTGCGGCTGGTGCTGGTTGCTCTGGGCTTTTTTGCCGTCACGTTCACCGTTTATATCTTCAACCTCGATATGAAGCTCACGGCTCTGATCGAGCCGTTCCTGCTGAAGCACTACGACAAGATCCCGCGGGACAAGCATCTGTAACAGAGCGCCGCCGTCTGCTGACCGCCATAAAAGAGCCGCCCCTCCGTGTGGAGGGGCGGCTCTTTACCTTTTGACCATTTACCTTTTACGGTGCTGCGGGGATCAGCTCCTGCGTCTGTTCTTTCTGCCGTTGAGCACCAGGAGTGCTGCGGCGGCCAGAGCGGACACAGCGGCCAGGGCGCTCCAGAGCGCCAGGGCGCTGCTGTCGCCGGTATTGGGGCTGGGCTCAGGCTTCGGCTCAGGTTCCGGTTCGGGCTGCGGCTCAGGCTGCGGGCCGGGCTCCGGACCGGGCTCAGGCTCGGGCTCGGGCTCGGCGGAGCTGTCCGTGGTCCAGGCGACCAGCACCGGGGAGGTGCCGTTGACGGTGAAGGTGATGCCCTCGTCGCCGTTGGTCACCTCAGGCAGCTCCATATCGCCGGCCTGGAAGCCGTTGCACGCCTCGGCAAAGAGGTGCACCACGGCAAAGACGTCGTCGGCCGCGGCGCCGTCAGGATAGGCAAAGACGACCTTGACGCCGTTGGCGGGGAACTTCTCCGCCTCCAGCACCGTCCAGACGCCCTCCTTGTTGTACTCCACCACCATCTCGGCAAAGACGCTGTCCTTCAGCTTCTTGCCCTGGGGCAGACTGCTCTCCAGTCTGGCGGTCATGGCGGCCTTCATATCCTCCACGCCGGAGTAGATGGCGGCCAGCGCCTCGGACAGCACCGGATCGGGGTTGAAGACGGCGCGCAGCTCGTACCAGTGGGCATACAGCGCGGTGCCGCCGAATGCGTCGCCCTCGCCGTATTGGGTGCCGCCCTCCTCAGCGTCAAACCATCCGCCGAAGATGCAGCCGTCCCGCGGCTGGGGCTCGGGCAGCTCGGGCAGGGTGCCGTCCTCGTTGAGCTCCACCACGTAGGCGTCCTCATCACCGCCGGGATCCAGGGTGATCTCCACGGTGCAGACAACGTCGGCACGGTTGCGGATGCGGATGCGGGGGAAGGGACCCTCGGGGGCGTTGAAGGTGTCGTCGTAGGAGGCCAGGCCCGTGGCGCTGACCTTGGCGCCCACGACGCAGTTCTTCACCTCGTTGGCCGTGGTGATATAGCCGTCGATGAACACGCGGGCCAGGCCGCCCTCCTCATCCTTGACCATAATGGTCTGGATCAGGCCGTTGGCCTCCTCGAAGCTGTCAACAATGCCGCTGACGGTGACCAGCTTGCCCTCGGCGCTGCGGTCGTTCAGCTCAGAGGCCTTGATCTCGGTGGGCTCCACGGTGCCCTCGCCGATGATCTCAATGGTCTGGACCTGCAGCTCGGGCTCGCCCTGGTAGAAGTCGGTGTGGCCCACGATGCGGACCTTGTCGCCGATCTTGTACTCGCCGGAGACGGGGAAGCAGCAGATGCCGGCGGTGTCGTCCTGAACGTAGATGCAGTCGAAGAAGGCGGTATCCTTGTCGTAGCCGGAGGCGTTGGAGGTGACCACGCCCTCGATGGTAAAGCGGTAACCGGTGTCGGCGGGATCGGAGGCGGCGCGGACGTCGGCGATGTCGGTGACCACGCCCTCGGTTTCACGGTCCAGGAGATCCAGCTCCACGTTGGCGGTGAACTCGTACTCCTTGCCGTCCAGCTCCACGACGGCCGTCACGGTGACGGTGGTGAGCTTGGCGGTCTCAAAGGTGTGCTTGAACTCCACCGCCAGGGTGCCGTCGGCGGGCAGGGTGTAGCCCGCGGTATCGGTGCCGATGACCTCGCTGCCGTTGATGGTGTACACCAGGGACTTGACGGCGGCCGCCTTCTCCTCGTGGTTGTAGAGGGTGGTGACCAAGGTGGTCTCCTCGTTGATGTAGACCTCCTCGGCGGCGGCCTTGATGTCGGTGATGCCCAGGTTCACGGCCTTGCCCACCCACACGGGGGCGGTGACGGCCAGGTCGCCGTCCTTCTGGGTGACGCGCACGAAGTAGTAGCTGTACTCGCTGTTCAGCTCCGCCGTCAGCTGACCCTCGGCCAACTCCTGGGCGTTGTCCCAGGTGTAGGCAGTCTTGCCGCCGTTGACCACCAGCTCCACCTTCTCGATGGCGTCGCTGGTGTCGGGGTCATACAGGGTGACCATCACGTTCAGCTTCTCGGGGCTCTCCTCTTCGCTGAAGATGGTGCCCATGGGCATGTCGTTGACGGTGTAGTTGATCTGCAGGTTCTTGTCCTCGGTGGCGTAGACCCGCAGGGCGCGGATGGCGTCGTAGATGCCCTCCTCGGTGAAGCTGTTGGTCAGGATGACGTCGCGGGCGTCGTTGGCGTTGCCCCAGCGGCCCTTGTGGTTATCCTGGTTGTTGGTGGGGGCCAGGTGCCAGCCCTTATCCAGCGCCATGATGTACTGCTCATAGCTGGGATAGTAGCCGCCGGCGCCGATCTGGCCCTCGCCGTTGCCCACCTCCACCAGGAACATGTGGTTGTCAGTCTCCTCATCCCAGTAGGAGAAATCGGTGAAATTGCCGAAGGTGCTGCCGGGATGGTTGAACTGGTTCATGGACTCGCCCTTGTTGATGGTCTCGTAGTAGAGCTTCATGCCCGCGTCGCCGCTCTTGTTGTTCAGAGCTTCGTTGTTGCGGGACACCAGACCGTCGGAGTCAAAGGTGTTGATGTGGCCGGGGCCGCCGGACCAGGTCATCTCGAAGCCGGCGATGGCCAGGATGTCGCTGTGGCTGGCGTTGAAGTTGGCAACCGCCGCCTTGTACTGATTCCACAGAGCGCGGCTGGCGTCCGTCATCAGGCTCTGGTCGTTCAGAGCGTCGGCGGGGTTGGCGGCGCTGGTGGTATCAAAGTAGTTGGAGTGGTCGGTGAAGGCAACGAACTGGACGTTGGCGCTCTTGGGCAGGGAGGCGATGTACTCCAGGGCGGTCTCCAGGGAGCCGGAGCCGTCGGAATAGGTGGTGTGGGAGTGGAGCTGGCCGAAGTACATCTGGTACTCCGCGATGCCCACGGTGAAGTTCCAGGTCTTCTCGGCCTGGACGCCGTCGCTGCGCGTCACGGTGATCGTCACGGTCACACGGCCGTCGGGCAGATCCTCGGCCGGCGTATAGGACAGGACGCCGTTCTCAAAGACGGCCTCCGCCTCCTCGCCGTTGACGGTCATGGTGAATACGGGCGCGTCGCCCACGTTGCCCACCTTGGCGGAGATGACCGGGCGCTTATCCTCCCGGGTCTGGGAGTTGGGAGCCGGGGTCAGATCCGTGAAGAAGGGCTCGTCAATGACGGTGATCTCCTTTTCGCCGGAGTAGCTGATGTCGTAGCTGTTGGTCACGTCCACGCGGATCGTGAAGGATGCCGGCGGCTCCTCCCCGTCGATCTCAGCGGCGGGAATGGTAAAGCTGCAGGCCTTGCCGTCGGAGGAGGCCTCATAATCGGTGACGGTGCCGGTCCTGTCGCCGGCGGTGTAGGTGATGGTGATGCCGGTGATCTCCTCTGCCAGATCGTCCAGGCTGAAGGAGCACACATAATCCTGTTCCACGTAGCGGGAATCCTCGCAATCGAAGATGACCGCGGGGGCCTGCACCACGCCGCCGCGGATCTCGGTGCCCTCCGCAACCTCATAGAAGTTGAAGAGGTAGATGCCCACGTCGTTCTTGGGGGAGAAGGTCCAGCCGGAGAAGACGCTGGAGTAGTATTCGATGCAGACCGGGGTGCCGTTATAGGAGGCATCCTTGTTGTAGATGATGTAGCCGTCTTCCTTCTTGGTCAGGAACCACTTGGCGTTCTCCGGCACGCTGCCGTCCTCGTTGGGATCGGCGAAGAACAGCTCCTCGCTGTTGTTGGTGGCCAGATACCTGCCGTCGATCTCGAAGCTGTAGTAACGGCCCATGGTGTCGATCGTGAAGACGTAGGCGCCGTTGCCGGCGTGGGCCTTGCCGTCCTCAATGGTGGTGGGGATGGCGTCCAGCGCGTAGTTGGCCTCCTTGAACAGGCCGATGGCGGACTCCGCCGTGGCGTTGTAGGCCACGTACTGCTTGCCCTTCTCCATCACGCCGTCCCACTCGCCGTCGTCGTAGGCCGGGATGGCGTCGTCGGGATTCACCAGATAGAACTGCAGGGCAAAGTCGTTGTCCTTGAAGTTGTTGGCTGTGGGCGTGGTGAAGTAGCCGGAGAACACCTCCGCCTCATTGCGGACGTAAGCCTCGATGTAGGCCGGACCCCGGTCACCGGACACGGTGGGGCTGTTCACATAGAAGCAGTTGGCCGTCTTGGCCGGGGTAAGGGTCCAGGTGTTTTCGGGATAGGTGGCCACGTTCAGGCTCAGCTCGGCGTAGTTGCCGCTCTTCCAGACGGTGATGCTGTGGCTCTCGTCGTTGTCGGCGTAGAAGCTGTAGGTGCCGTTGTCGTTGACCTTCACCTTCCATACGAAGTCCTCGGTGAAGTTGACCACCTTGTTGTTCTCCACAACGGCGGCCTTGGCCTTCAGATACCAGTCGCCGTTGGGCTTGCTGCTGATGGCGGTCATGTGGCCGGGGCTGTAGATGGCCACGGTGGCGCCGTCGGTCAGCTGATCTAGACTGGTGACCAGATCCCCGGTATCCTCAACGGGGGTCTCCGGCTCGGCGCCCTGCTTATAGAAGGTGATGCCGAAGGCCGCCTTGTCCGGCGCGGTGCTGCCGTACAGGGTAAAGCCGTTGTAATACTCCAGATAGGTCGTGCCGAAATTGCTGGCCATCTCGTCCAGGGACAGGAAGTAATTGAAATCGCTGCTGTCCGGGCCGGTCAGCGTCCAGTCGGTGTAGGCGGCATCGGTGATAACCAGATTCCTGTAGCTGCCGCTCACCACACCGCCCAGCGTGCAGTCGCCCTGGGTAAAGGTGTAGGTGCCGTCGCTGTTGGCGGTCACCGTCCACACCACGGCAGTGTCGTCGGTGGTGATGACGCCCTCCGCCGGGGTCAGGGGAACGCCGGCGACCTTGTAGCCGGACATGGTGTTGCCCAGCGCCATGCCGCTGCCGGCGTTGTAGAGGATGACCTTGTCATCGGTGGCCAGCGCGGAGGCCAGACCGTAGGTCTCGCCGGTGGGCTCCTCGGGCTCCTCTTCCACCTGGGCAGTGCCGTAGAGCTCGAACTTGTAGGCGGCGTTGTCGGCCTTCACACCGTAGGTGGTGAAAGCGCCGTTGTAGTACTCCAGAGCCTGGTTGTGGTTGCCGTTGTAGGCCGCGCCCACGTTCATCAGATACCAGGTGCCGTCCGCCTGCTGCTCCAGGGTCCACTGGGCCAGATCGCTGGTCCCGTCGGCGGCGAAGGACAGACCGTTGCCGGTGGCCGCGGAGGTCAGGAACTTGCCGTCCAGCTCGAAGGTGTAGACCCCGTCTGCGGCGTGGACCGTCATAACGGCCACGTCCTCGGTGGCCTCCAGCTTGTCGTCCGCCGGGGTCACGGCGGTGCCGGCCAGCTTGCTGCCGCTGGCGGTGCCGGTCATGGCCATGCCGCTGGCCGGATGATAGATTGCCAGCTTGCTGCCGTCGGCGGGAGCTGCCGTCAGCTTGTTCAGCACGGTGGGCTCGGCGGGCTCCTCGGGCTCCGTGGGGGCGGTCTCACCGCTCAGCTTCCAGAAGCCCACCGCCTGACCGGCAATGTTGTTGTTGATGCTTTTGTAGCAGCGCCAGTCCTGCCCGTCGTAGACGCCCAGATAGCGGGTGGTCCCGTCGGTATCGGCGGCAGTCAGGTGCTCGTCCGCCACGCTCCAGGCGGCCTCGGTGGAGCCGATCCGCACGCCGTTGTTATCGGCGGTGAGATACAGGTTCCCGTTGGCACAGGAGATGGAGAATCCCGCGTCGGACTGGGCCAGGGTCCAGCCGGCGTCTGCGGCTGCCCTGGCGGTGGTCAGGGTATCCCCCTCCACAGCGGCGGCCACCGCCAGGGGCTGGCCCTTGCTGCCCGCGCCGGTGGTGGGCAGCACCCAGGTGGTGCCGTCCTTCGTCATGGTGATGGCTACGGTGTCGTTTTCCGTGATATCTGCCAGCTCGGCTTTCGTCCATGTGGCAGAGGCGGAGTCCTCGGCCCAGATGCTCACCGGCAGCATGGATACCACCATGACCAGGCTGAGCAGCAGGGAGAGGAGTTTGCTTCCCTTGCGTTTTCGCATATGGTGCCCTCCTTTGAATGGCCGCCCCGCGGCGTCCATAAAAATACAGTATAATTATAGCAGAAGGGTCCGGCAATTTCCACAGGAAGTTTACCGTCCCCGGCGAAAAATTTGCTGCATTGACAGGGCGCGGCAAACTTGTTATGCTGGATGCAGCATAACAACGGGCGGGAGGTCCGGATATGAAACAGGAGAAAAAACAGTCCGGCGCCGCCGGGTGGCTCCGGCGGGAGAAGTGGAGCGCAGTCGTGCTGGCGCTGGCGGCGGTGATCTTCGCCGCGGCGCTGATCTGGCTGCGGCCGGAGCCCGGCCAGGAGGCCCCCAAGGCGGACTTCGTGGAGTACGAGAAAGCCGTGGTGGTGGACGTGGTCAGCGACAGCACCGAGTCCGACCCGGTCTCCGACGGCGGCTGGCGGGGCGAGCAGACCCTGACGGCAGAGGTGAAAAGCGGCCGGTACGCCGGAAAGACCTATCTGGCCCACAACTACGTGGGGCCGCTGTACGGCGTGCCGGTGCACGAGGGCGACGGCGTGATCCTGGCCATCTCCACCTACTCCAATGGGGAGGTCAAGGCCACCGTCCAGGAGTACAACCGCATCGGCGCCCTGATCGCGGTGGTGGCCGTCTTCTTTCTGGTGACGGTCCTGGTGGGACGCCGGACGGGCCTCAAATCCCTGGTGGCTCTGGCCCTCACCGTGGCGTGTCTGCTGTGGATCCTGCTGCCCATGCTGATGCGGGGCGTGCCCACCCTGGCCGGCGTGTTCGCCGTGTGCGTGTTCATCGCCGTGGTGAGCTTCACCATCCTGGGCGGACTGCACCGCAAGAGCGTATGCGCCATGCTGGGCACCGTGGCCGGCGCCGCCTTCGCCCTGCTCTTCGGCCTGCTGGCTCAGCACCTGGCCCGGATCGACGGTCTGCGGATCGACCACGTAGAGGCCCTGCTGCAGCTGCGCCAGACCGGCACCCCCGTGGGTCTGCGGGGCCTGCTGGTGGGCGGGCTGGTCATCAGCGCCCTGGGCGCGGTGATGGACGTGGCCATGAGCATCTCCTCCGCCCTGGAGGAGGTCCACGCCGCCAACCCGGCCCTGGGCGCAAAGGAGCTGTTCCGCTCCGGCATGAATATCGGCGCCGACATGGTGGGCACCATGACCAACACCCTGATCCTGGCCTTCCTGGGCGGCGGCTTCACGCTGATCCTGTATCTCTACTCCCTAAGCCCCTCCAAATACCTGCTGCTCAGCTCCCCCTACGTGGCCATTGAGCTGATCAGCGGCGTGGCCAGCAGCGTGGGCATGATCCTGTCCATCCCGCTGACGGCCCTCATCAGCGCCGCATTGATCGCCCGGAAGGGCACAGAAGCGTGAACGCCTGTGAAAAGAAACGGAAGCGCCGCCCCACCGGGGCGGCGCTCAGATTGTCCAAAAGCGGCGCTGCGCCGCATGGATAGTCAGCCGGTCAGGCATCCTCCTCCATCCGGATATTCCGGATGGACTCCAGGCGGATCAGCTTGTCCCTGACGCCCTGCGGAATTTCCGGAGGTAATAGATCAGCGACGCGACAGACGGAACGGCCACCCAGACGATGACCGTGATGACGGAGACCTTGGCGGTGTCGCCGAAAATCAGCAGGGCGGCCATGTAGAACAGCGCGGTGGGCGGAGAAATGAAGCCGACCAGCCTGTGGGCGAGGTTCCAGGTGTCCTCATCCTGAACGGTCCACGGAAGCCGCAATCCGGTATGCCGGGCAAAGGGGAGCTTCGGACAGACGGCGCCCAGCACCAGAATGACGCAGACCGTGAGCCCGACGGCAAAATACTCCTCCTTCTCCGCCAACGCGGGGATCGCGCCTGTTTTCGAGAGGATGACGAACGCCGCCGTCAGGAGCAGCACGACCACGTCGAAAACAGTTGCAAATTTCAGCACTTTGATTTTGAGATCGTCCGTTGTGACGCTTGTCAAAAGAGCGAGGTTCCGATAGAGGACCGCCAGGGCGATCAGCAGGCAGACAGCCGCCAAAACGAGGGATATCACCCCGTCCCGAAAGGCAATTGCGGCAGTCAAAGCGAGAAAGGAGCACAGAAGGATCCAGCCTCTTTTTCTGTTTGCCGCAGCCGTCAGCTTTTCCTTTTCGTTCTTCTCCGCCAGAAGCCTGTTCAGCCTTGCAAGCTCGTCCGCCATCCGTTCCGCGTCCAGCTCTTTTTCCGTGCCGCCGATCCCCAGCAGCTCACCGACGGGAACCTCCAGCAGATCGGCGATCCGCAGGAGCATCTCAGCGTCCGGAACGGACAGGCCGTTTTCATATTTGGAAACGGTCTGTCTGACCACATGGATCCTGGTCGCCAGCTCTTCCTGGCTCATCCCCTTGCGGATCCTGGCCTGCTTGATGTTATCGCTTAACATATTTCCACCGCCTTTCGATCTCATCATAGATGAATCATCCGCGGGAAGGCAAGCAACGGAAGTTAACACGGCGCGGTTCTGGTCAGATGATAACACGCACCGTCCCTTCACGGAGCGGCTCCGTTCTGCATGGGGTGGGTCCGGGAGGGGAGGGTATGTCCCTCCCGGGATATGAGATTATTAGACAAAAGAGGCTGTTTTCACGTGAAAGAGCGCGCAAAAGTACACCAAAGCATAGAAAGAACATCCAAAAGACATTGATGTACAGCACGACAAACGGAACCCTACCGGGTTTCCTTCATAATATACGCTTTTACAACAGGACGAATGGGAGGAGATATTTCAGAAAGATCGATCTCATCGCAGGCAAAAAACCGGAGTTCTTCCATCTCCCCGTCTGTTGATTTTGGATTGCCGCTCCATTTCCTGCAAATAAAAACAATTTCGAAATTGGAGACTTCATCGCCGTTCGGATAAATATAATGAGCTTCCGGACCGGAATTTACACAGAAAAACGCAAGCTCTTCCGCAATCAATCCCATCTCTTCATACAGCTCTCTTTTTGCACAGACTTCAACTCGTTCGTCTATTTCTGCAGCGCCTCCGGCATATCCCCATTTATGATTATCCGAACGCCTTCCCAACAGGATTCGTCCTTTTTCATCAACGCAAATGATGCTGCCGGCGCATTGCATGATCGTTTTATGACCAACCAGTTTTCTCATTTCCGCCATGTAACCGGTCATTTCAATTTCCTCCGCAAGCCGCGATCTGTTTATCCTGCCTCATTCTTCATTCATATTCTTCTTCACCGTCTTACAGGAAGCGACCAACATCGTTGCTTTCCGGTTCAATGATACTATGTTAAAAAATAATTGTAAAGTGATGCTTGCGCCGCCGGCGCAAGTGACGTTTTTGCCGCAAGCGGCAAAAGTGATGCTGCTCCCTGCGGTCGCAGTGATGTGTTCCGCTCACGCGCGAAGCGCACATCACGTTCCGTAAAAGCGGAACACATCGCTGAAAAAAGCGCCTTTTGTCGGTAGACAAAAGGCGCTTTTTTTGGAAAATGATTGCTATACTAACAAAACCGTAGTTATCGTTAAATTTCGTAACGCATAAATGGAAAGATGTCCGACTAATTGAGAGAATTACTTTATTCTTCTCCGTTCCATTCAAAAGAGTTCCAGTGCTCTTTTTCGGTTAAGAGCAGTTTTTTAGCAATAGGAACGATTGAACCCGCAAATGAAACGGTACCTTCATGAGAAAAATAGATCGCCCATAAAAAATCCTTATCCGTATATATCGTTTCGCATCCGCCATATTCAATTAATTCCGTGGTTTCGATACAATGTTCCGGTCGAAAAATGTTTTCACCAAAACTGTATATATGTACTTGCGGAAGACCTATAATCCGTTCAAGCTGTTTCATATAGGGCTCAAAAAAGTCACACATGACAAAAAACTTCTCCGAGATTTCTACTGGTTCCTCTCCTATAAGAGGGAACCAATACGATGTATTAACATATTTCCAAATCAAACGAAACTTGTCTTTCAATGCAGTAGCATCCGTGCCGATAATAACTCGATTATACGGTATATCTGCCAAAGGAAGAGACTCCCTTCGGGATATTACTTCTTCGAAATAATCGCAAAATTCTTGATTTGTTTTATCAACAATGTGCTTGGCCGCACTGTTCTGAGGCCTTAAAACTGAGGGTTCATAATGAATGTGGATGAGACCCATTACTTCTTCTCTCAAGTCATTCGCGTTTTCAAACGACTTGTCTATGAGCGTTGATAGCTTGAACTCCATTTCATAGGCGACTTGACAGCCAACATAGACAACGCCTCCGTATCCTGCATACTCCTGTTGATACGACTTTGCTTTATGGATACACCACAGTTTTAAATGGTTGATTACATTATTGAAAATCATAAGACACATGCTCCGTTCAGAATGAGGCGGTCTGTAAAAAAGGATTGCTACTTTTGTCAAAATAGCAATCCTTTTCTGGAGCAGGGTACGGGAGTCGAACCCGCCTTAACGGCTTGGGAAGCCGCTGTAATACCGATATACCAACCCTGCGGGGAACGAAATGCATTATAGCACCTCCCTCCGGATTTTGCAACCGGAAATTCTGTCGAAGGGGTCATGGGGCCGCCGGGGCGGTCATACCCTGTGAAAAAAGGAGGCGGATGGATATGAAACGATGGATCGCCGCGGCCTGTGCCGCACTGATGCTGACCGCGCTGCTGCCGGCCCGGGCCTACGGGGTGGAGCTGCCCATCCGGTCGGAGGCGGCGCTGCTGATGGAGAAGGAGACGGGGCGGGTGCTCTACGCCAAAAACGAGCACGAGAAGCTTGAGCCGGCCAGCGTCACCAAGATCATGACCCTGCTGCTGACCATGGAGGCCATCGACAGCGGCGCCCTGGCCTACGACGACATGGTGACGGCCAGCGACTACGCCAGCTCCATGGGCGGCAGCCAGATCTTTCTGGCCCCGGGGGAGCAGATGACCGTGGAGGACCTGCTCAAGGGCGTGTGCGTGGCATCCGGCAACGACGCCTCCGTGGCCCTGGCGGAGCACCTGGCCGGCGTCACGGAGCTGTTCGTGGACCGGATGAACAACCGGGCCAGGGAGCTGGGCATGAACGACACCCACTTCGTCAACTGCAACGGCCTTCCGGCGGAGGGCCATCTGACCAGCGCCTGGGATATCGCCCTCATGAGCCGGGAGCTGATCCTGCGCCATCCGGATATCCGCCGCTATACCACCATCTGGATGGACACCCTGCGGGACGGAGCCTCGGAGCTGAGCAATACCAACAAGCTGATCCGCTTTTACGAAGGAGCCACGGGGCTGAAAACCGGCTCCACCTCCTCCGCCGGCTACTGCATCAGCGCCACGGCGGAGCGGGACGGCATGGAGCTCATCGCCGTGACGCTGAAGGCGGACACCTCCCAGGATCGGTTCGAGGACGCCAAGACCCTGCTGAATTACGGCTTTTCCACCTACACTCTGCTGGACGCCCCAGAGGGTGCGGAGCTGCCGCCCATTCCGGTGGAGCTGGGCGTCAGCGCCGCGGTGCAGCCGGAGGTGCCGGAGGCGGAGCGCCGGGTGCTGACGGAGCGGAGCCGGGCTGCGGACGTGGAGCGGACGGTCACGCTGGCAGAGTCCCTGGAGGCTCCGGTGGAAAAAGGGGCCCGGCTGGGGGAAATCACCCTCACCTCCGGCGGCGAGGTGCTGGCTTCGGTGCCCTTGGTGGCGGCAGCGGAGGTCCCCCGCCTGACCTGGGGGCAGATCTTCCTGTCCCTGCTGCGCCTGGTCCTGCCCATAAAAGGGGAATAAGGCGCCCGGCACAGCAATTTGCCCTTGTTTTTTCCCGCGGATAGATTTATCATAGTACTGTAAAAAACGGGAAGCGGAGCTTCCCATAGGAGGACGTACGTATGATACAGGTCAATCTGTCCAATATGCGCCATTTCATCCCCCTGCCCTACGAGGCGGCCCTGGCGCCCCGGATCCACATCGCCCATAAGCATCTGCAGAACCGAGACGGCGCCGGCAGCGATTTCACCGGCTGGGTCCACCTGCCGGAGCAGTACGACCGGGAGGAGTTCGCCCGCATCAAGGCGGCGGCAAAGCGCATCCAGAGCGATTCCCAGGCCCTGGTGGTGGTGGGCATCGGCGGGTCCTATCTGGGCGCCCGCGGCGTCATCGAGTGCCTGTGCTCGGCCAACTACAACCTGAAAAAGAAGAGCACCCCCAACGTCTATTTCGTGGGCAACGGCCTCAGCTCCGACCAGCTCAGCGAGGTGATGGAGCTGCTGGAGGGCGTGGATTTCTCCGTCAACGTGATCTCCAAGTCCGGTACCACCACGGAGCCGGCGGTGGCCTTCCGCTTCTTCCGGCGGCTGCTGGAGGAGAAGTACGGCCCCGCGGAGGCGGCAAAGCGCATCTACGCCACCACGGACCGCGCCCGCGGCGCCTTGAAATCCCTGGCTGACGCCGCCGGATACGAGACCTTCGTGGTGCCCGACGACGTGGGCGGCCGCTACAGCGTGCTCACCGCCGTGGGCCTGCTGCCCATCGCCGTGGCCGGCGTGGACATCGACGCGCTGATGGCCGGCGCCGCCGACATGATGCACACCTGCGCTGCCGACGATATGGACGCCAACCCCGCCTGGCAGTATGCCGGCGCCCGGTACGAGCTGTACCGCATCGGGAAGAAGATCGAGATCCTGGCGGCCTATGAGCCAAATTTCCGCTTCATGGCCGAGTGGTGGAAGCAGCTCTACGGCGAGTCCGAGGGCAAGGAGAACAAGGGCCTCTTCCCCGCCAGCGTGGAGTTCACCGCGGATCTGCACTCCATGGGCCAGTACATCCAGCAGGGCGAGCGGCACCTGATGGAGACGGTGGTGCGCTTCGGCGCCTCCGCCCACGAGAATCCCGTGCCCTACGACGAAACGGACGGCGACGGCCTGAACTTCCTGGCCGGCAAGCCCATGGACTTCATCCGCCAGCAGGCCATGGACGGCACCCTGCTGGCTCACGTGGAGGGCGGCGTGCCCAATATCATCCTGCAGGCGGGGCAGATCAATCCCTTTACCCTGGGCGAGCTGATCTACTTCTTCGAGTACGCCTGCGGCCTCAGCGGCTACCTGCTGGACGTGAATCCCTTCGACCAGCCCGGCGTGGAGGCCTACAAGAAAAACATGTTCGCCCTGCTGGGCAAGCCCGGCTACGAAGACCTGCGCGCACAGCTGGAGGAAAAGCTGGGGCGGTAAGCGGAAAAAACTGGCGCTTTTTCCGCCTTGCCATTTCTGTCGGGATATGGTATCTTATTCATAGGAGTAAAACCCGACTCCCAATTTCAAAAAAGGAGTGATTTCTTATGGTCAGGTTGATCATGGGCGTCAACGGTGCCGGAAAAACCAAGAAGCTGATCGAGCAGGTCCACGCGGCTGTGGAGAGCGAGAACGGCAGCGTCGTGTGCATCGAGCCCAATGCGGATATGAAATTCGACATCAGCTACAATGCCCGCCTGGTCAACGCCAGCGAGTACGGACTGACGTCATTCGAGAGCCTGCGCGGTTTCCTGTGCGGCATGTACGCCGGCAATTACGATATTTCCCACGTCTTCGTGGACAACCTCTGCAAGATCGTGGGCAGCGACGACCTGCACGAGGCGGAGAAGCTGCTGCACTGGCTGGACCGTTTCAGCGAGCAGAACGCCGTCAAATTCACGGTGACCATCAGCGGCGACGCCGAGAGCCTCACCGACGGCATGAAGAGCTTCCTGTAAGCGCGCGATACATAGAGACAGTAAAAAAACTGTAAACCCGGAGGAGCGATGCTCCTCCGGGTTTTGTTGCTTATAAGGGGATTACCCCCAGTATTTGGGGTTGTCGAAGTCCCGGACGATCTCGCCCAGCTTCTCGTCCCACACGTAGACCCAGTTGGTCTCCTCAAAGGCCAGGCGCATGGCAAAATCCTTGGCCTCAAAGAAATCGTCGGTCTGGAAAAAATCGCGGTAGGCGTCCTCCGGCTCGTTGATCCGGCGCCACATGATGTGAAAACGCATGCTTGCCCTCCATGTGCCCAAATTGGGGTATTTTTTAGTATAACCGAAACAACGGAGAAAATCAACGGCGGAATTGGACAAAAAACAGCGGGGATTTTCGGCGAAAAATCAACGGTGAAATCTCTTTTTTCCCATCCTCCTCTGGTGTATAATATTTTTTGATGTTTTTTGAAGAGAGGGATACGTGATGACCATCGGCTTTGACAACGACAAGTATCTGGCCCTGCAGGCAGAGCACATCAAGGAGCGGCGCAGCCAGTTCGGCGGCAAGCTGTACCTGGAGTTCGGCGGCAAGCTCTTTGACGACTACCACGCCTCCCGCGTCCTGCCCGGCTTCCAGCCCGACAGCAAGATCCGCATGCTCAGCACCATGCGGGACGACGTGGAGATCGTGGTGGCCATCTGCGCCGGCGACATTGAAAAGAGCAAGGTCCGGGGCGACCTGGGCATCGGCTACGACGACGACGTGCTGCGGCTCATCGACGTGTTCCGGGAGCTGGGCTTCTACGTGGGCAGCGTGGTCATCACCCAGTATGCCGGGCAGCCCGCCGCCGACACCTTTATCAAGCGGCTCACCGCCCTGGGCATCCGCAGCTACAGGCACTATCCCATCCCCGGCTATCCCTCCGACGTGGCCCACATCGTCAGCGAGGAGGGCCTGGGCCGGAACGACTATATCGAGACCAGCCGCTCCGTGGTGGTGGTCACCGCCCCCGGCCCCGGCAGCGGCAAGATGGCCACCTGCCTGAGCCAGCTCTACCACGAGCACAAGCGGGGCATCCGGGCCGGCTACGCCAAGTACGAGACCTTCCCCATCTGGAACCTGCCCCTCAAGCACCCGGTCAACCTGGCCTACGAGGCCGCCACCGCCGACCTCAACGACGTGAACATGATCGACCCCTTCCACCTGGAGGCCTACGGTCAGACCACCGTCAACTACAACCGGGACGTGGAGATCTTCCCGGTGCTCTCCGCTATGTTTGAGAAGATCCAGGGCCAGTGCCCCTACAAGTCCCCCACGGACATGGGCGTGAACATGGCGGGCTTCGCCATCGTGGACGACGCCGTGTGCCAGGAGGCCAGCCGCAAGGAGATCCTGCGCCGCTACTACGCCGGCGCCGTGGACCGGGCCAAGGGCCGGTGCGACGACACCGTGGTGAATAAATTGAAGATGGTCATGCAGCAGGCAGGCGTCACCACCGACATCTGCCCGGCTATCCAGGCCAGCCTGGACAAGGCCGCCGAGACCGGCGCCCCCGCCGGCGCCATGGTGCTGCCGGACGGCCGGATCGTCACCGGCAAGACTTCCTCCCTGCTGGGACCCAGCGCCGCGCTGCTGCTCAACGCCCTGAAATACACCGCCGGCATCGACCACCGGCTGGAGCTGATCCCCGCCTCGGTCATCGAGCCCATCAGCGCCCTGAAGATCGGCTATCTGGGCCACCGCAATCCCCGCCTCCACTCCGACGAAGTGCTGATCGCCCTGACCATCTCCGCCCTCAGCAACCCGCTGGCCAAGCTGGCCCAGGAGCAGCTCACCTCCCTGCGGGACTGCGAGGCCCATTTCACCGTGATACTGCCGGAGGAGGACGCCAAGGTCTACCGCCGCCTGGGCATCCAGGTCAGCTGCGAGCCCAGGTACGAGGTCAGGAAGCTGTATCACAAAAAGTGAGGTCGCCCCTCCTGCACCGCTACGTTTTCCGGCCCCGCTGCGCGCGGGGCCGTTCCATGTCACAACAAATCCAAGAAAGGAACCCACACCATGACCGACATTCTCGCCACCCTGGCCCAGGAGCTGAACCAGCCCAAAAACTGCGTGGAAAACGTGGTGCAGCTGCTGGACGAGGGCAACACCATCCCCTTTATCGCCCGCTACCGCAAGGAGCTCCACGGCTCCATGGACGACACCACCCTGCGCACCCTGGCCGATCGGCTGAACTATCTCCGCAACCTGGAGGCGCGCAAGGAGGAGGTCAAGGGCGCCATCGACGCCCAGGAAAAGCTGACCGACGAGCTTGCCGCCGCCATCGACGCCGCCAGGACCCTGGCCGAGGTGGAGGATCTCTACCGCCCCTACAAGCAGAAGCGCCGCACCCGGGCCACCGTGGCCAAGGAGAAGGGGCTGGAGCCCCTGGCCCTGGCCATTCTTGCCCAGGAAAAGGGCGGCGATCCCGCGCTTCTCGCCGCCGGGTACATCGACCCGGAGAAGGGCGTGGAGACCGCGGAGGACGCCCTGGCCGGCGCCAACGACATTATCGCCGAGACGGTGTCTGATGACGCCGCCATCCGCAAGGAGCTCCGGGAGCTGATCGGCCGCAAGGGCAGGCTGCGCACTGTCGCCGCCAGGGAGGAGGACAGCGTCTACCGCCTGTACTACGATTTTGAGCAGCCCATCGCCAAACTGGCGGGCCACCAGATCCTGGCCATCAACCGGGGCGAGAAGGAGGAATTCCTCAAGGTCTCGGTGCTTCTGGACCGGGCGTGGGCCCTGGGGCTGATCTGGAACCGGCTGGTGAAAAACGGCGGGAAATGCGCCGCCTTCGTCCGCGCCGCCGCCGAGGACGGCTACGACCGCCTCCTGTTCCCCTCCCTGGAGCGGGAGACCCGGTCCGATCTCACCGACACGGCGGCGGAGGGCGCCATCCACAACTTTGCCTTGAACCTGAAGCCCCTGCTGATGCAGCCGCCCGTCAAGGGCCACGTGACCATGGGCCTGGACCCCGGCTACGCCCACGGCTGCAAGGTGGCCGTGGTGGACGGCACCGGCAAGGTGCTGGACACCGCCGTGGTCTACCCCACCCAGGGCGAGCGGAGGAAGCAGGAGGCCATCACCCGCCTGTCCGCCATGATCCGCCGCCACGGCGTGGATCACATCGCCATCGGCAACGGCACCGCCAGCCGGGAGACGGAGCAGATGACCGCGGAGATGCTGCGGGATCTGCCCGGCGTCAGCTATATGATCGTCAACGAGGCGGGGGCCTCGGTGTACTCCGCCAGCAAGCTGGCCGCCGAGGAGTTCCCCGACTACGACGTGAATCTGCGCAGCGCCGTGTCCATCGCCCGGCGGATGCAGGATCCCCTGGCCGAGCTGGTGAAGATCGACCCCAAGGCCATCGGCGTGGGCCAGTACCAGCACGACATGCCCCAGAAGCGGCTGGACGAGACGTTGGGCGGCGTGGTGGAGGACTGCGTCAACGCCGTGGGCGTGGACGTGAACACCGCCAGCCCCAGTCTGCTGGGCCGGGTCTCCGGCCTGACGGCGGCCACCGCCAGAAATATCGTCAAATACCGGGAGGAAAACGGCGCCTTCACCGGACGCAGGCAGCTCTTGAAGGTGCCCAAGCTGGGTCCCAAGGCCTTTGAACAGTGCGCCGGCTTCCTGCGGGTGCCGGAGAGCCGGACTATCCTGGACAACACCGGGGTCCACCCGGAGAGCTACGAGGCCGCCCAGGCCCTGCTGACGCTGTGCGGCTACACGCTGGACGACGTGGCCGCCGGGGACATCGGCCTGCTGGAGCAGAAGGTGAAGCTGCTGGGGCGGGAAAAGGTGGCTCAGAAGCTGGGCGTCGGCCTGCCCACCTTGGACGACGTGGTAAAGGAGCTGATGAAGCCGGGGCGGGACGTCCGCGACGAGCTGCCGCCCCCCGTCCTGCGCACCGACGTGCTGGATATGAAGGATCTCAAGCCCGGCATGGTGCTCACCGGCACCGTGCGCAACGTGGTGGACTTCGGCGTATTTGTGGACATCGGCGTCCACCAGGACGGCCTGGTCCATATCTCCCAGGTCTGTGACCGGTTCATCAAGCATCCCAGCCAGGTGGTCTCCGTAGGCGACGTGGTGAAGGTGCTGGTGCTGGACGTGGACGAAAAGAAGCACCGCATCAGCCTGTCCATGAAGCAGGCAAAGTAGGCCCCATCGCAACCGAAGGGAGGACTGCCGCTGCAGTCCTCCCTTTTTGCTGCCTGCCTATTCGCCCCGGTATTTGCGCCGGGTGGCCATGCCGCCCCGGATGTGGCGCTGGGCCTTGTTCTCCTCCAGAATCGCTTTGACCTGCAGCCACAGTCCCCTGTTATACAGGGGCAGCCGCTCGGACAGGTCTTTATGGACCGTGGATTTGCTGACGCCGAATTGTCTGGCGGCGGCGCGCACCGTCGTGCGGTTCTCTATCAGGTAAAGGGCCAGCTCCTCGGCCCGCTGCTCCAGATTCTCTCTGATACCGACCACTCCCCGCATGTGCTTTTCGCAGTTCATGTATATGCAAAAAGCGGGGGCGGTAGACGGGAAAAACACGCGGGCTTCATCCTGTCCGCCTATCGAATGGCCGCCATCGGCAGCCCTGCCGGCGCCGCGGGGATCCGTCCGAACACGACGCCCGGAAACGGCATCCCTTTCAAGGGTGCGAGGGGGAACACAGGGGACGGTTCTCTGTGTTCCTGGCAAAAGGCGAATAAGAGCTGAACACACAGAACCGTTCCCTGTGTTCCCGCAAACGGGGAAAAAGAGACCCGCGGAGGCATGATATGCTCCCTCTATGAGAGACAGTGAAAGAAAAAACCTGTCAAACATAGGGGGAGCATTGTCATGCCACATAAGC